>CAITYM010000036.1 GCA_903896615.1 uncultured Burkholderiales bacterium | reverse complement strand
GCTCTGAGCCCGGGGCCAATTTAATAGATTGGTGGTGTCCAGTTAAGAAAAGGACTCCGTGAGCGTAATCTCTATGAGTGAGGCTTATGCCGAGTGAACTGACTGCAGCTAACCCAGAGGTTATTCCGTTAATAACTTGAACCGCTATCCCTGCACTTTGCAAACTCTTTACCTCTTCACCCCCACGCCCAAAGATAAACGGATCGCCGCCCTTTAGTCGAGCTACTTGGTGCCCGGCCATTGCCTCTTGAATCATTAATTTTTCAATAAAAGCTTGCGGAGTTGACTTACAACCCCCTCGTTTGCCCACGTAAATAATTCGCGCCTCTTTATTAATGAGCGAGCAAATCTCCGAGCTAACCAAATCATCTACAAGAACGACATCGGCAGTTTGTAAGACTTTAAGTGCTTTAAGGGTTAAGAGTTCAGGGTCCCCCGGTCCCGCACCCACGAGTGATACGAGGGGAGTATTGGGTAATTTAGACATCATGTCTATTGTAGGGCGCTCACATGGAGAAGCAAGTGCAAAGTGTCACCAATCCCATGAATTTTTTAGAAATTGAATATGACTAAGCACCCTCTTATTTATTGATGCAAGACAGATTTAAATTTTTACTTTTTTAGGCAAGAAATTTTAATCAATTCAATTTGCTCCAAAATAGACTTTGGCGTTGGCAAAGACTCGTCCAGTATTTTTTTTGTGTATGCAGCGATTGTTTTTGCATTCAACTCATCACTAAATATCTCAGAGCTAGGGATACTGCCTTTTTGAGCTTCACGTTCGAATTGAATAAGTCCATCCCTAATTACGGTGTAAGCAGGTGCTCGCCGTAGATCAGCCACGGGTTCCCCCTCGCAACCTCTGAGGAGGAGCGCATTACCAAAGGTCAGCTCTAAAGTCTTGCGCATAGATACGGCATATTCAGGATGCGTGTAGCTCGTAATTAACATAGGTTTGGGATGATTCAAATTCTCAGTTGGGCGCACAGGTTGTATGAGTTTTACCATGCTGTGGGCAGAGTTTCTGAGCCCAACGGTACGTCTAATATCAAGTAATTTTTGTAGGCCTGGGCTAATTAAGTCAGTTTTTACAAAAACAAGTTCACTCGCTTTTAGGTCGCATGCAAAGGCTGCGGGTAAAACGCCAAGTTCTCTTAATACTTCTTGACTTGAAATTCGAGAATTTTCTGTCGTGCTGCCATGTATCAATACAGCAAACCCTTCGCGAGCTAGTAATAGTCCAAGAAGGGGGGTCAAAACGGGTAGCCTACGTGCCCCGTTGTATGAAGGGATCACGATCACAGGCTTGTCGGATTCGGGTGAGGAGAGGTAATTCAATCGGGCTTGGACAGCATCCAAAAATCCGCTCATTTCTTGCTCGGTTTCCCCTTTTATCCGCATTGCTAAGCAAAACGCACCCAGTTGAAGGTCGTTCACATGTCCGTCCAAAATCATTCCCATCAACTCACTTGCTTGTAATCGAGAGAGGGCTTTGGCCCCATCTTTACCTCTGCCAATCTCGCGGATATAGGATTGAATACTCATTGCTTGGAAGTGGTTAAGCCCAAATGGTAAATTTAAATTTATAAAGATTAAATTCAGTGAGAAAAGTTGTTTTGGAGTTATTTAATAAAGATAGGCACAGTGGATGCCTCCTATTGAGCATTAAATTTTGAAGTCAAGACTGCACCCAATTAAGTAAGGATAATACAGCCTATTACAGAAAAAAGTGTTGGGCTTTAAACAGAATGTTAATTTTAGGAATCGAATCCTCGTGCGATGAGACGGGCGTTGCAATGGTCGAGTTTTCACCAAACTCAGGAGAATACGGTAAAGCTTGGCCTAAACTCTTGGCGCAGGCTTTGCACTCTCAAATTGCGCTTCATACCCCGTATGGTGGTGTGGTGCCTGAGTTGGCAAGTCGCGATCATATTCAACGTGTAGTTCCGTTGACTAATACGGTAGTGGAAAAATCTAAGCGAGGGTTAAGTGAAATTGATGCAATTGTGTTTACAAAGGGGCCCGGATTAGCCGGCGCCTTGTTGGTTGGAGCGGGAGTTGCTTGTGCTTTGGGGGCTTCACTGGATATTCCTGTTTTAGGAATACATCATTTAGAAGGTCATTTGCTCTCACCTTTCTTAAGTTCTGATCCACCGAGCTTTCCGTTTGTCGCTTTATTAGTCTCGGGTGGACATACGCAGTTAATGAGCGTTAAGGGTGTGGGCGAATACGAAATACTTGGAGAGTCAATTGACGACGCGGCTGGGGAAGCTTTTGATAAGTCAGCCAAATTACTTGGGATTGACTATCCCGGAGGCAAAGAGTTATCTGAACTCGCAGTCCACGGTAATCCAACTGCATATGCATTTCCAAGGCCACTGCTGCATAGCAAAGATTTAAATTTTTCATTTGCTGGCCTTAAAACTGCAGTACTCACACAGTGCATGAAACTGGGCGATAAGCTGATAAGCGAACGAGCTCATTTGGCCGCATCGACACAGGCTGCAATTGTTGAAGTGTTGGTCAAAAAGTCTCTTAAGGCTTTAGCGCAAACCGGTCTCAAAAGCCTAGTTGTAGCTGGGGGGGTAGGAGCAAACAGTGCACTTAGGGCTAGCCTTAATGTGGAGTGCAAAAAAATGAATGTGCGCGTGCATTATCCAGAAATTGAATTTTGCACGGATAACGGTGCAATGATAGCTATGGCTGGGGCAATGCGAATTCAAGCCAAGCGCGGAGTTCCCACCAAAGATTATTCTTTCGAGGTTAGCCCGCGCTGGCCTTTAGATCAGATTAATTCGGACAATAGTTGATGCTCAACTGAAATGTCCGAATTGCTTGCTCTTACAGGATTGGTAAGGTTGTAGCTTGGCTTACGGGTGTTTTTTTAATAAGAGTTAGATACAAAACGCCGTCCTCTAATTTGGCTGAACTAGCGCTGGCATCTATTTCTTCCGGTAACTCATATCCACCGCTATAGTTGCGTTTAGCCTGCTCGGTTGTTTTAATGCGTACAACTTGACCTTCTATTGAGATGATCAGTTGTTCGCGTGGAACGCCTGGCACGTCAATTTGAATTTTGTAGCTTTTTTCATCTTGCTCTACTGTAGGGATATTCTTAGACTTTAAAACACCGTCAATAAAACGATCGAAAGACGCGGTGTTTGCTCTGCGATAAGATGGGGTCGCGATAGGGGATAAAAACATTGAAAACTCCTGATGTATAAAGGGATAGGGTTTGAAATCAACTTGAACTTTTAGCTTTGAATTTGCTCTAAGTTTTTGTTGTATGAATTGCAGATGGGATTCATCGCCATAAATTCAAGTAATTTATCAACTATATTTTTTTGTAGAAGTGCTATTGAAATTCAGAAATAATGCCCTATCTGGCTCCATCCAGTTGGGTGGACAATGAAGTTTTGAACCATTTATTTTCATTTCAATAAACAAGTAAAAGAAACTATGCGCCCACTCATCGAAAACCTTGCAGAGTCAAAAATTCGTGAAGTTGCAAATGCAGCAATGGGAAGAACTGACGTCCTTGCCTTTTGGTTCGGAGAGAGCGACGAAGCAACTCCTGCATTTGTTTGTCAAGCAGCGATTGACTCATTGAGTAAGGGGGAGACGTTTTATACCCATAATTTAGGTCTCGCTGAACTGCGTGAGGCAATTGCGCGTGAGATGTGTCATCGTCACGGGCAGGGGCGTTACTTGAGCGACCGTATTGCGGTGACCTCGGGCGGAGTTAATGCACTGATGATTGCTTCACAAGCGCTCATTTCTCCTGGCGATGAGGTGGTCGCAGTTACTCCGCTATGGCCTAATCTTTGCGCGCAGGCCATTATCATGGGAGCCAAGCTCACCTGTGTCTCATTGTCCCCTGTTAACGGGGCTTGGACATTAGATATGCAATTATTACTAAATGCATTAACACCAAGAGTGAGGATGTTGATCGTTAATGCCCCCAATAATCCAACCGGTTGGACGCTCAGTTCCCAGGAGCAGCAAATCCTTTTGGATCATTGTCGAGCAAATGGGATTTGGATTTTGGCTGATGAAGTCTATGAGAATCTTTATTATGAGCCTACTCAAAATGGGTGCGCTCCAAGCTTTCTAGATTTGGCTAGGCCAGAGGACAACTTGATCGTGGTTCATAGCTTTTCCAAAAGTTTTTTAATGACCGGTTGGCGCTTAGGTTGGATGGTTGTGCCGCAGAAAATATTGAGTCCAATTGGGAAGCTAATTGAGTTCAATACCTCATGTGCGAGCCTGTTTACCCAGCGAGCAGGCGTTGTCGCTTTATCACGGATTCGAGAAATTACACCAAGAGTCGTTGCACACCTCAAAGAATGTAGGGATACATTGGTTGGGCGTTTAAAAGCAATGGATGCAATTGAATTGGCTAGCCCTAGGGGCGGTATGTATGTTTTTTTTAAAATAAGTGGGCAAAAAGATTCTTTGCAGGTTGCCAAAAGATTGGTTAACGAGGTTGGTCTTGGCATTGCTCCTGGCGAAGCTTTTGCTCCCGAGTCTAGGGATTGGTTTCGGTGGTGCTTTGCTTCCAAAGATCCACAAAGGCTTGTTGAGGGGACCCAGAGACTCTCTTTATGGCTATCTAAAAATCAAAATACCTAAATATTAATACATAAGTTATAAATAAATTAAAAATTGCCATCTCAGCTATCTAGTTCAACACCTGCTTAAACCTCACTTCAGGAGGCTTGGTTTGGGGGATTTCAAACTCTTGCTAAAACAGATACAATTAAGGGTTGCTTGGTTTCATCTGTTAAGGCATTAGGAACCAGGCGATCAATCACGCTTTCTGGCATTTCCGGCTGTTAGCGCATGTAAAACTTTTTGGAAAAACAATGAACATTCAACAAACGTCTGAAGTCGTTAAGGCTAATGCACGAAGTGCAAACGATACGGGTAGTCCTGAGGTCCAGGTCGCTCTTTTAACTGCGCGTATTAACGAGTTGACGCCTCACTTTAAAACTCACGCTAAGGATCATCACGGTCGTCGTGGTCTTTTGCGCATGGTTAGTCGTCGTCGTAAATTGCTCGATTATTTGAAATCTAAAGATGCAGGTCGATACACACAGTTGATCGCTAAATTAGGTTTGCGTAAGTAATTACTAAAATTCAATCGAGTATCAATTCTTGATTATGTTTTAATAACAAACGCCTGAGTTAGACAATAGCTCAGGCGTTTTGTGCTTCAAGCATTATCAAAACGTTGGAGTATCAAAGATAAAGCAGAGCTGAAGCTGTGTCATTCCAAAAGACCAGTGCAACTTCAA
Source organism: uncultured Burkholderiales bacterium (assembly GCA_903896615.1). Lineage (GTDB taxonomy): Bacteria > Pseudomonadota > Gammaproteobacteria > Burkholderiales > Burkholderiaceae_C > Limnohabitans. The sequence goes on along the minus strand of CAITYM010000036.1, from coordinate 109,595 downwards.
GTCAGTCCTTTGAAGGTTGTATTTTTTCTGGAATGGCATCGTGTTCTGATCATTCTTTCCTACTCCAGGCATTTATAGGCTGCCCTTTTTTAAAGCCTTTTTAGTTATAGCGAAATTGGAGAAACACGTATGTCACTTTTTAACAAAGTTACCAAATCATTTCAATGGGGACAACACAAGGTCACAATAGAGACCGGTGAGATTGCTCGTCAAGCAACTGGTGCAGTTTTGGTTGATATTGAAGGTACCGTCATTCTTGCAACTGTTGTTGCTTCTAAATCATCAAAACCCGGGCAAGATTTTTTCCCCTTAACTGTAGATTACATCGAAAAAACGTATGCCGCGGGCAAGATTCCTGGTAGTTTTTTCAAGCGCGAGGCTAAGCCTAGCGAATTAGAGACTTTGACCAGCCGTTTAATTGACCGCCCTATTCGCCCTTTATTCCCAGAGGGTTTTTACAACGAAGTGCATGTGGTAATTCACACAATGTCTTTGAATCCTGAGGTGGATGCAGATATTGCTGCAATGATCGGCGCCTCCGCTGCGCTTTCAATCTCGGGTGTTCCGTTTAATGGTCCTATAGGCGCAGCACGTGTTGGGTATATTAACGGTGAATACGTTTTAAACCCTGGTCAAACGCAGCGTAAAGATAGCATTATGGATCTCATCGTTGCTGGGACTGAGTCGGCTGTTTTGATGGTTGAGTCTGAAGCGCAGCAGTTATCTGAGGAGGTAATGCTTGGAGCTGTTATGTTTGGCCATACCCAGGGCCGTATCGTAATTGATGCAATTCACGATTTGGTTAAAGAAGCGGGCAAGCCTACTTGGGAGTGGTCGGCTCCGGCGCGTGATGAAGCGTTTGAAACTAAAGTTAAAGCTCTGGCTCAAGATGCTTTGCATGCAGCTTATCAAATTCGCAACAAGCAATCCAGAACACAAGCTTGCCGTGAAGCTTATGCGGCAGTAAAAACTGGCCTCACTGATGCTGGTGTAGAGTTTGACCCTATCAAAGTTGATAATTTGTTATTTGAAATTGAAGCGCGCATTGTGCGCGGTCAAATTCTCTCTGGAGAACCCCGCATTGATGGTCGCGATACTCGCACAGTTCGCCCCATTGAGATTCGTACGGGTGTATTGCCACGCACACACGGATCGGCACTGTTTACAAGAGGTGAGACACAGGCATTGGTGATCTCCACTCTTGGCACTGACCGAGATGCTCAAAGAATTGATGCTCTCAGCGGTGAGTTTGAAGACCGTTTTATGTTTCATTACAACATGCCTCCATTTGCAACCGGAGAGGTGGGGCGCATGGGTAGCACTAAGCGGCGCGAGATCGGACACGGTCGTTTGGCGAAAAGGGCCCTCGTTGCTTGTTTGCCAACAAAGGAAGAATTCCCCTACACAGTGCGTGTTGTCTCTGAAATTACAGAGTCGAATGGATCCTCTTCAATGGCCTCTGTTTGCGGGGGATGTTTGGCGTTAATGGACGCGGGTGTTCCGATGAAGGCGCACGTTGCTGGAATTGCGATGGGTCTAATTAAGGAAGAAAACCGATTTGCAGTTTTAACAGATATTTTGGGCGACGAAGATCACCTGGGTGATATGGACTTTAAAGTAGCAGGCACTCCAAACGGAATTACTGCATTGCAAATGGATATCAAGATTCAAGGTATTACTCAAGAAATTATGCAAGTAGCATTGGCACAGGCTAAGGAAGCTAGGTTGCATATTCTTGGAATCATGCAATCTACTATGGGATCTGCCAACACAGAGATCAGTAACTTTGCTCCACGTTTGTACACCATGAAAATCAATCCTGAGAAAATCAGAGATGTGATTGGAAAGGGTGGAGCCACCATTCGCGCATTGACAGAAGAGACCGGAACACAGATTGATATTTCTGAGGACGGAGTCATTACCATTGCTTCAAGCGAAGGCTCTAAGGCAGAAGAAGCTAAGCGTCGAATTGAAGAAATTACGGCTGAAGTAGAAATTGGCAAGATCTACGAAGGTCCTGTGACCAAGATTTTGGATTTTGGTGCTCTAATTAACTTGTTGCCTGGCAAGGATGGTTTGTTGCACATAAGCCAGATTAGCCATGAGCGTATCGCTAAAGTAAGCGATGTTTTGGCTGAGGGTCAAATCGTTCGCGTTAAAGTTTTAGAGACCGACGAGAAGGGCCGTGTTAAGTTGTCCATGAAAGCTTTGACTGAGCGTCCTGCGCCTGCTGCACAAGCTGACACACACGCACATGACTCACATTCTCATGAGGGTGATTCAGGTCATGATCACAAGCCCCATCAAGAGTAATTAAAGCATTAGTTTGATGAGACCGTAGGAATCAGCTTTATTCAGGGTTTTACTACCTCAATGATTCAAAAAATCTTGAACGTAAGCGAAGCTCTGATTTTGAACTGATTTCCTGCATATTTAAAGATTGAACCTGACTTTAAATTTAAAAATGCATAGCCCTAAAAAACTCATTGCCGGTAATTGGAAGATGAACGGTACATTAGAGTCCAACTCAACCCTAATGAGGGCAGTGTTGGAGGGTGATTTGCGCGCGTCTATTTGTGATGTAGCAGTATGTGTTCCTAGTGTTTATCTCTCGCAAATCCATTCTTTGATTCAGTCCGCTAACTTAACTACTGCGCACCTAGGTGCGCAAGACGTTTCGGCGCATGAAAAGGGTGCATATACGGGCGAAATTTCTGTCTCCATGCTTAAAGATGTTGGTGCAACATACGTAATCGTGGGCCACTCTGAGCGAAGGCAGTTCCATCATGAGTCAGATCAATTGGTTGCCATCAAGGCGGAGCGAGCTTTAAAAGCTGGACTGATACCCATTGTTTGTGTCGGTGAAACTCAGCAAGAACGCGAGTCGGGGTTAACGGAAGTTACTGTTAAACGCCAACTCGCCGCTGTCATTCATCTCATTGGTCATTGCATCACTGAGATTGTTGTTGCTTATGAGCCGGTTTGGGCAATTGGTACAGGGCTTACTGCAACACCTGAGCAGGCTCAATCAGTGCACGCTGTTTTAAGGGCTCAACTTAAAGCCGCCGCGGGAGAGGGCGCCGCAAATATTCGTATTTTGTATGGTGGCAGCATGAACCCGTCAAATGCAAAATCATTGTTGTCCCAGTCCGACATTGATGGTGGATTGATTGGCGGAGCTTCACTAAAGGCAACAGATTTCTTATCCATCATTGCTGCGGCTTAGTGTTGGATAGATTAATGAACTCGATCCTAATTAAGTAATAAGTTTCATTCGGAGTAATAGAAATGAATGTGGTTTTAAATATTGTTTTATTGATTCAAATATTGTCTGCTTTAGCAATGATTGGTCTCATTCTTTTGCAGCACGGTAAGGGTGCAGATATGGGGGCGGCTTTTGGCAGTGGTAGCTCTGGTAGCCTTTTTGGAGCAAGTGGGGGGGCTAATTTTTTGTCGCGCTCTACTGCAGTTTTGGCCGCTATCTTTTTTGCTTCAACATTAGGGCTTGCCTTCTTTGGCCAAGCGCATACCGCAAGATCGGGTAGTGTTTTAGAGGGCGTGAATGTGCCCGTAAAGGCTGCGCCTGCCTCCAATGATATTAGCAATCAAATTCCTGGAACGACTCAGTCATCTGATGCCGGTGCATCGGGCTCGCTCAGCACTGTTCCAACCCCTTCTGGTTCGGGAGGGGCTAATAAGATACCCGCCAAGTAATAGTGAGGAAAATTTAGGGCTTGAAAATTAGCTTTCGGTGCCTTTATATGGGCATTTGGGGTAAACTCTGGGGCTTCAATGAGAGGCAACTCAAAGACTGAGTCGTTTTTCATAATTGGTACATGCCGTCGTGGTGAAATTGGTAGACACGCTATCTTGAGGGGGTAGTGGCGAAAGCTGTGCGAGTTCGAGTCTCGCCGACGGCACCATACTTGTTAAACATGAATCCAAATCGGACACACAATTACTTTGTGAAATCGTAATGAGCTTAGTTCAATACCTACCCGTCCTTCTTTTTATACTAATTGGACTTCTTGTTGGGGTCGCTCCACAAGTACTGGGCCACTTTTTAGGTCCAAACAAACCAGACGAGCAAAAAAATTCCCCTTACGAATGTGGCTTTGAGGCGTTTGAGGATGCCAGAATGCAGTTCGATGTTCGCTATTATTTGGTAGCTATTTTGTTTATTTTGTTCGACTTAGAAATTGCTTTCCTATTTCCCTGGGCTATTGCACTTAAGGAAGTGGGTTTTGTGGGTTTTTGGTCCATGATGATTTTTTTGGGTATTTTGGTAGTCGGATTTGCTTACGAATGGAAAAAAGGGGCCCTTGACTGGGAATAAATCATGTCTCTTGACGGTGTATTTAAAGAAGGCTTCATTACTACTTCATATGACTCTGTGGTGAATTGGGCGAAGACTGGATCCTTATGGCCTATGACTTTTGGCTTGGCTTGTTGCGCTGTAGAGATGATGCACGCGGGAGCTTCCAGATACGATATTGACCGTTTCGGAATGCTCTTTCGTCCAAGTCCGCGTCAATCCGATTTGATGATTGTCGCAGGGACGCTTTGCAACAAAATGGCGCCGGCTTTGCGTAAAGTTTACGATCAAATGTCTGAGCCTAGGTGGGTTTTATCCATGGGGTCCTGCGCAAATGGCGGTGGCTATTACCACTACAGTTACTCTGTTGTTCGTGGGTGCGATCGCATCGTCCCAGTAGATGTATACGTTCCTGGTTGTCCACCGACTGCAGAGGCTTTGCTATACGGCATATTGCAATTACAAACCAAAATACGTCGTGAAAACACGATTGCTCGTTAATTCTAAAGGCATAAAAAATGACTCTTTCTTTAGATAACTTGCAAAAAACCCTTCACGAAGTTTTGGGACACAAAATTAAATCTCTAGAGTCTGCATTGGGCGAGTTGACTCTAACTGTAGAGCCAAAAAATTACTTAGAAGTTTGTCATGCCCTCAGCACAGAGCCCCAATTGGCGTTTGAGCAATTGATTGATTTATGTGCGGTCGATTATTCCAGTTACAAGGACGGCGCACATAGCGCATTCACGGATGTACCGCGCTTTGCTGTTGTTATTCACCTGTTATCAATTGTTCATAACTTTAGGCTTCGCGTTAAGGTGTTTGCCGAGTCTAGTGAAATGCCACGAGTGCCCTCAGTTAACTCTATTTGGAGTTCTGCAAATTGGTACGAGCGCGAAGCCTTTGATTTGTACGGTGTGATCTTTGATGGCCATGAAGATCTGCGCAGACTGCTTACTGATTACGGTTTTATTGGGCATCCCTTTAGAAAAGACTTTCCCTTGTCCGGTCATGTTGAGATGCGCTACGACGCAGAACAAAAACGCGTGATTTATCAACCTGTTTCCATTGAGCCTAGAGAGGTCACTCCTCGCATCATCCGTGAAGAAAATTACGGAGGATTGCACTAAGTACAAGTTACAAAGTTTAGAGAAATGATGAAATCATTCTTCAAGCAAATGCACAGCACACACTATGCCTGATATAAAAAATTACACTCTCAACTTAGGTCCCCAACATCCCGCGGCCCACGGCGTTCTTAGGCTTGTGTTGGAGCTTGATGGTGAGGTCGTGCAGCGTGCTGACCCGCATATTGGCTTATTGCACCGAGCAACAGAAAAACTTGCAGAGCATAAGACCTACATCCAGTCATTGCCCTATATGGACAGGTTGGACTATGTCTCTATGATGTGTAATGAACACGCCTATTGTTTAGCGATCGAAAAGTTGCTTGGCTTGGAGGTTCCTAAGCGTGCGCAGTATATAAGGGTCATGTTTGCCGAAATCACCCGTCTTTTGAATCATTTGCTTTGGTTAGGATGTCACGGGTTTGATTGCGGTGCAATGAATATTTTGATTTATTGCTTCAGAGAGCGTGAGGACCTCTTTGATATGTATGAAGCCGTATCGGGTGCTCGTATGCACGCCGCTTACTTTAGGCCGGGCGGCGTTTACCGCGATCTCCCAGACCATATGCCGCAGTATCAGGCTAGCAAGATTAAAAATGCTCGTGCCATCTCCAAGTTAAATGAAAACCGTAAGGGCTCATTGTTAGATTTCATTGATGACTTTACAAAGCGCTTTCCTGGTTTTGTAGACGAATATGAAACATTGTTAACGGATAATCGTATTTGGAAACAGCGCACAGTTGGCATTGGAGTTGTGAGCCCAGAGCGTGCAAAAAGTTTGGGCTTTACGGGCGCGATGCTTCGGGGCTCAGGTATTGCATGGGATCTAAGAAAATTCCAACCCTATGATGTATACAGCGAATTAGATTTTGATATCCCAGTTGGTAAAACTGGGGATTGTTATGACAGATATTTGGTTCGTGTTGAAGAAATGCGTCAATCAAATAGCATTATCAAGCAGTGCGTTTCTTGGTTACGTCAGAATCCAGGCCCTGTCATTACAGATAATCACAAAGTTGCGGCCCCGCACCGTGAGAGCATGAAAGAGCATATGGAGGAGTTGATCCACCACTTTAAGCTCTTCACAGAAGGCTTTCATGTCCCCGAGGGTGAGGCTTATGCGGCAGTGGAGCATCCCAAGGGTGAGTTTGGTATCTACATCGTTAGTGATGGTGCAAACAAGCCCTATCGCCTAAAGATTCGTGCTCCTGGATTCCCACATTTAGCTGCTATGGATGAAATGGCAAAGGGCCACATGATTGCAGATACAGTTGCCGTAATCGGGACGATGGATATCGTTTTTGGGGAGATCGATAGATGAGCACAACTCCTATGAAAAGCACAGATTTGCAGGCGCTTGAGCCAAAGGCGAGTGAGTTTTCTCCTGAAGTTACGGCTCGCTTTGCCCGTGAAGTTGCTAAATATCCTAATGATCAAAAACAATCAGCTGTGATGGCTTGTTTGTCCATAGTGCAGCAAATCAAGGGGTTTATTAGCCCTGGAGATGAATTATTTTTAGCTGAATATCTAGAGATGCCACCCATGGCCGTGCATGAGGTAAGTACCTTCTACAACATGTACAACTTACAACCGTTGGGTCGGTTCAAAATTAACGTCTGTACCAATTTACCCTGTCAACTTAGGGAGGGTCAAACTGCACTGGACTATTTATGCAAAAAATTGGATGTCGCTGTTGGCGGTACGACCAAAGACGGCTTATTTACCTTGCAGCCAGGCGAGTGCATGGGCGCTTGTGCGGATGCTCCGGTGATGCTTGTTAACGACCGCACAATGTGTAGTTTTATGAGCACTGAGAAAATGGATCAAATGATCGAAATGCTTAGAACCTTAAAAGTTGATGGAGTTCAGTCATGAATATTGATTTGAACAACGTTTTATCTGGGTTTAGAGCCGATGGCGTTCAAACTTGTTTTCACGGCAGGCACATTAAGCCGCAAATACTTGATGGTTTGAATGGGTCGAATTGGTCCTTGCAAGATTACGAAAGTAGGGGCGGGTACCAAGCGCTGCGTAAGATACTTGGTAAAGATGGTGGTGAGGGGTTAACTCAAGATCAAGTGATTGCAACTGTTAAAGAGTCTGGGCTCAGGGGGCGCGGAGGAGCGGGATTCCCTACAGGGCTTAAATGGAGCTTTATGCCCAGACAGTTTCCCGGACAAAAGTATTTGGTCTGCAATTCAGATGAAGGTGAACCCGGAACTTGCAAAGACAGGGATATTATGCAGTTCAATCCCCATGCAGTGATTGAAGGGATGGCGATTGCTGCATTTGCTATGGGTATTTCTGTTGGTTACAACTACATTCACGGTGAAATTTTCCAGACCTATGATCGATTCGAAGAAGCATTAGAGCAGGCAAGAGCAGCCGGTTATTTAGGTGGCAACATCATGGGAAGTACTTTTAGCTTCCAGCTTCATGCAGCACATGGTTTTGGTGCATATATTTGCGGCGAAGAGACCGCATTGCTCGAGTCTTTGGAAGGCAAGAAGGGACAGCCACGGTTTAAGCCACCTTTTCCTGCAAGTTACGGGTTATACGGAAAGCCCACAACGATTAACAATACCGAGACATTTGCCGCAGTTCCGTGGATTATTCGTAACGGTGGCCAGGCTTATTTGGAGTGTGGCAAACCTAATAATGGGGGCACCAAAATTTTCTCCGTCAGTGGCGATGTTGAACGACCCGGAAATTATGAAGTTCCAATGGGCACACCTTTTTCCGTATTGTTGGAGCTCGCCGGGGGTGTTAAAGCAGGACGTACATTAAAGGCCGTTATACCTGGGGGTTCCTCTGCCCCAGTCCTCCCTGCCTCGGTCATGATGGATGTCACCATGGATTACGACAGCATAGCAAAGGCTGGCTCAATGCTTGGTTCTGGTGCAGTGATTGTTATGGACGATTCGCGCTGTATGGTGAAGAGTTTACTCAGGCTTTCATATTTTTATATGCACGAGTCTTGCGGTCAATGTACGCCCTGTAGAGAAGGTACAGGTTGGCTTTGGAGAGTGGTGGAGCGAATAGAGAAAGGTGAGGGCCGCGAAAGCGACTTGGCGTTACTTGATAACGTTGCTGAAAATATTATGGGACGCACTATTTGTGCACTTGGGGACGCTGCTGCAATGCCTGTTCGGGGCATGATTAAGCATTTCCGTCACGAGTTCGAACATCACATCACGCACAAGACCTGTATGGTTGCGGCGACAGTTTGATCAGGAATTGGCACATATGGTTGAATTAGAGATCGACGGTAAAAAAGTAGAGGTCCTAGAGGGCAGCATGGTCATGCATGCTGCAGAAAAATTAGGTACTTATATTCCTCACTTTTGTTATCACAAAAAGCTCTCCATTGCGGCCAATTGCCGGATGTGTTTGGTAGATGTGGAGAAGGCCCCTAAAGCCATGCCCGCTTGCGCAACTCCCGTTACGCAGGGCATGATAGTTAGAACTAAATCCGAAAAAGCTACAAAAGCGCAAAAGTCTGTGATGGAGTTTTTGCTTATCAACCATCCGCTGGATTGTCCAATTTGTGATCAAGGCGGTGAGTGTCAATTACAAGACTTGGCTGTGGGCTACGGTGATAGTTCCTCTCGCTATGAGGAAGAAAAGCGGGTTGTTTTCCATAAAGATATTGGCCCGCTCATCAGTATGCAAGAGATGAGTCGTTGCATTCACTGCACGCGTTGTGTTCGGTTTGGTCAAGAAATTGCAGGCCAAATGGAGCTTGGCATGTCACACCGCGGTGAGCACTCCGAAATCGAGGCGTTTCTTGGGCATACGGTTGACTCAGAGCTTTCTGGCAATATGATTGATGTGTGTCCAGTTGGTGCGTTAACTAGCAAACCCTTTAGATACCAGGCGCGTACATGGGAGTTGTCCCGTCGTAAAACAATTAGTCCACATGACTCAACGGGTACAAATTTAATAGCGCAGGTCAAGAACAATAACGTGATGCGTATTGTCCCCCTTGAAAATGAAGCAATCAATGAATGTTGGATTGCTGATCGAGATCGTTTCTCCTATGAAGCCTTGAGTAGTGATCAGCGCTTGACATCGCCCATGATTAAGCAAGATAACGTATGGCGCTCTGTAGATTGGCAAACTGCACTAGAGTACATCGTGCACGGTATCAAGCACATTCAAAAAGATCATGGACAACAAAGTATCGGTATGCTTGCAAGTCCTCATAGCACTTTAGAGGAGCTTTATCTAGGAGGCAAACTTATCCGAGCCTTAGGTTCTGAGAATATTGACTCTAGACTTCGTGTGCGTGACTTTAGTCAGGATTCAGAGCGTTCATCAGAAACCGCACAGTGGTTAGGACGATCAATCGAGTCCTTATCTCAACTTCAACGGGTTTTGGTGGTTGGTTCCAACTTACGCAAGGATCACCCTTTGCTTGCGCTGCGCATTCGTCACGCTGCTAGGCGCGGAGCACAAGTCAGTGCCTTGAATGCTCACCATAAAGATTGGGCAATGAAGGTGAAGAATAGTTTTACCGCGCTTGCTTCGAATTGGGTGGCTGCACTTGCATTGATTGCTCAGAGCGTTGCAAAGGCCAAAGGTATTGAGTCTCCAGTAGACGTTCTCAACTCATCAAGCGTAATGAATGAGTTGCTTAGTTCAAATCCACAAGCTTTGATTCAGGCTACACACATAGCTGAATCACTTTTGGGAGGGGAACATAAGGCGGTGTTGTTGGGCAATGCAGCAGCTCACCACCCAAGTGCCTCGAGTCTGCTGCGGCTCGCAAATTGGATAGCAGAACAAACTGGATCAAGTGTTGGGTTCTTATCAGAGGCCGCTAACACTGTAGGCGCGCAAATTGTAGGTGCAATGCCGAGGGCTTCTGGTTTGAATGCGCGCACTATGCTTGAATCGGATAAAGTGAAAGCTCTATTCCTGTTGGGTAATGAGCCAGAGTTTGATTGTGCTGATGGCGCAAAGAGTGCGCAGCAATTGACCAAAAAAGATATGGTCATCACAATGAGTGCCTTTAAAACTAATATTGAGTTCAGCGATGTGCTGTTGCCTATATCGCCCTTTACTGAAACCCCTGGTACTTTTGTAAATGCAGAGGGGCGGGCTCAAAGCTTTCATGCCGTAGTTAGACCACTGGGTGAGACGCGCCCTGCATGGAAAGTACTGCGGGTGTTGGCTAATTTGTTTGACTTAAACGGTTTTGAATATGAAACCGTTGAGCAGTTAAGGGCTGATGCATTGCCTTCGGATATTAAGTCTTTGCTGAACAATCAAAGCACTAAGAACTTATCCCAAATTGATGTAGCACCTTTTGCTGGCATTTCTGAGGAAGAATTGAGTGTAGGTATTTATGGTCTGGATTCGTTGGTACGAAGATCACATGCCCTGCAGCACACCGAAGATGCACAGCTAGATCCGTTGGTCAAAGCTTACGCTGCACTGAGTGAACGCTCCAGTCATCACGATCATTCAGCGCATCCCTCCAACTTAAACGCCCATATCAAAGAGGTCAATGCAAATGTTTGACACTTTTTATCTATTGGGTCAGAACTTATTTAGTTTGGATTTGTGGGCTACGGTGATTTGGCCTGTGATATGGGCGTTAATTAAGATTGTCGCCGTACTTGTGCCTCTTCTCTTAGCTGTGGCCTACCTCACTCTTTGGGAGAGAAAGGCTATCGGCTTTACACAAATCAGGGTAGGGCCAAACCGAACTGGACCTCTTGGATTATTGCAACCTATCGCAGATGCGCTTAAGTTACTTACCAAAGAGATCATTTTGCCAACCAAGGCAGACAACAAATTGTTCTTCATTGGACCTGTCATGACAATCATGCCAGCTCTGGCAGCGTGGGCAGTTATTCCATTTGGTCCGGATGTGGTGTTATCTAACATCAACGCAGGATTACTATTTTTAATGGCGATAACCTCACTTGAGGTTTACGGTGTGATCATTGCGGGTTGGTCTTCCAACTCCAAGTATGCTTTTTTGGGGGCGATGCGTGCGTCTGCACAAATGGTGAGCTATGAAATTGCGATGGGCTTTTGTTTGGTGATCATCCTAATGGTCTCTGGAACGCTCAATATGGCGCAAATTGTTTTAGCTCAAAATAAAGGTATGTTTGTGACTATGGGTCTCAATTTCCTCTCTTGGAACTGGTTGCCCTTGTTACCGATTTTTGTGGTCTATTTCATAGCAGGCTTGGCAGAGACAAATCGTCACCCATTTGATGTGGTTGAGGGTGAGTCTGAGATTGTGGCCGGTCACATGATTGAGTATTCAGGTATGTCATTTGCGATGTTTTTCTTGGCCGAATACGCAAATATGATATTGATTGCTATCACAAGTGTTGTGATGTTTTTGGGTGGTTGGTTGCCCCCAATTGATAACGAACTCTTTAATGCAGTTCCTGGTGGTTTCTGGCTTTTTATTAAGACTTTTGTGATGGTCACAATGTTTTTATGGGTAAGAGCTACTTTTCCTCGCTACCGCTATGACCAAATCATGCGCTTGGGTTGGAAGATTTTTATTCCAATAACTTTGATTTGGTTAATCGTCGTAGGTCTTTGGATCGTAAGCCCTTGGAATATCTGGAAATAATGGGAAAAAATCAATGACAACTTTGTCCAATCCCAGTGCCGCTGTGCACGCAGCTCCAAATCGCTTTCCGCTTGAGGGTGGGGAGAGTGCGTTTTCGTGGAAAGATTTTTTGTCTAGTTTCTTATTAGTTGAGCTCTTCAAGGGAATGGCTTTGACGGGTAAGTACATGTTTGCCCGAAAAGTAACGGTTCAATTCCCTGAAGAGCGTACTCCGTTGAGTCCGCGTTTTAGGGGGTTGCATGCGCTTCGCCGATATGAGAATGGTGAAGAAAGATGCATCGCTTGCAAGCTGTGTGAGGCGGTTTGTCCGGCACTTGCAATCACCATAGAGTCAGATGTTCGTGCTGACGGTTCAAGGCGCACAAGTCGCTATGATATTGATTTGACTAAATGTATTTTTTGTGGTTTTTGCGAAGAGAGTTGTCCTGTTGACTCCATTGTTGAGACCCATATATTTGAGTACCACGGAGAAAAGCGTGGAGATTTGTACTTTACGAAGGATATGCTTTTGGCCGTTGGCGACCGCTATGAAAAACAGATTGCTCTAAATAAAGCAGCAGATGCGGTTTATAAATAAACGCTGATTACTAAAAGAAAAAAACATGGATATCCGCTCAGCCCTTTTCTATATCTTTGCAAGCGTTTTGCTTATTGCAGCATTTCGCGTTATTACTGTACGCAACACTGTTCATGCATCGCTATTCTTAGTCCTTGCTTTTTTTCAGGCTTCGGGACTTTGGATGCTCTTAGAGGCAGAGTTTTTATCGATTACTGTTGTATTGGTATATGTCGGAGCGGTAATGGTGCTGTTCTTGTTTGTGGTGATGATGCTAGATGTGAGTGTGGATGCAATTCGCATTGGCTTTTGGAAGCATTTCCCCTTAGCTGCGAGCTTGGGAGCTGTAGTCTCACTTGAGTTGGCAGGCGTATTGATGGGCGGATTTAGGGTGAGCGTTGCGCGACCCATGGCGCTCCCGGAAGGATTGGCTACGCCCCTTGGAGCGGAGACTTTAGGTAACACGAAGGCCCTTGGCATATTGCTTTACAGTAACTACTTGTTCCCTGTTGAAATTGCTGCTGTCATACTATTAGTGGCTATCGTAGCGGCTATTGCACTCACCCTTAGATCCAGAAAAGACAGTAAGTATCAAGACCCTGGGGAGCAAATTAGGGTCAAGTCTGCAGATCGTTTGAAGATTATTAAGATGGCTGCTGTTGTACAACAGCCAAGCCTTGCTGACCCAGCTTTAAGTGTGGATGATGGTGCAGCACTAGCGGAGAAACCAAAATCATGAACGTAACTTTGGCACATTATTTAACGCTAGGGTCAATGCTTTTTGCACTCTCTATTGTCGGCATTTTTTTAAACCGCAAGAACCTAATTGTGATCTTGATGGCAATTGAGCTTGAGCTGCTCTCAGTGAATATGAACTTTGTTGCTTTCTCTCATTATTTGGGTGATATGCAAGGGCAACTCTTTGTATTTTTCATACTAACTGTAGCGGCAGCTGAGTCAGCCATCGGTTTAGCTATCTTAGTGCTACTGTTTAGAAATCGTTCAAACATTAGTATTGATTCACTAAATTCATTGAAGGGCTAATGTAATTACTTCTGTCTTGGAAAAAAACATTAGCTAATGCATTTATTAACCCTGATCCACATTGATTACATTGCACTGATCTTTATATGAGCCAATCACTTCAAGTCTCAACCTTACTTCTGGTTCCAATGGCGCCACTTGTGGGAGCTATGTTGGCAGGTATATTTGGAACAAAACTCGGTGGTAATTATTTGGGTAGACGTGCCGTACACAGTATCACGATCTTGGGTGTATTTATCTCCTTTGTCATATCTGCGATGACCCTGTTTTCAGTCATAACTGAAGGTGCTCATCTCAATGAAACACTTTATACGTGGATGGTCGTTGGATCTTTGAATATGCAGGTTGGATTCTTAATAGATTCCTTGACCAGCATGATGATGTGTGTTGTCACCTTTGTATCATTAATGGTGCACATCTACACCATTGGCTACATGGAAGAGGATGAGGGGTATAACCGGTTTTTCTCATACATCTCATTGTTTACTTTTTCGATGTTAATGCTGGTGATGAGCAATAACTTGTTACAGCTGTTTTTTGGTTGGGAAGCGGTTGGATTAGTATCTTATTTGTTGATTGGGTTTTGGTTCACAAGACCAACTGCTGTCTTTGCCAATATGAAAGCCTTCTTGGTAAACAGGGTAGGCGATTTTGGTTTTATCTTGGGTATAGGTTTGATTGCAGCTTTTACGGGCTCATTAGACTATTCAGAGATTTTTAAAAAGACACATGAGCTCACTGCGCTTTTATTGCCTGGTACTGAATGGTCATTGATCACGGTCATATGTATTTGTCTGTTCATCGGAGCTATGGGTAAGAGCGCACAGTTTCCGCTTCACGTTTGGTTGCCGGATTCGATGGAGGGCCCAACGCCCATCTCTGCTTTGATCCACGCTGCGACGATGGTCACAGCGGGTATTTTCATGGTAGCGCGGATGTCGCCACTCTTTGAATGCTCGGATACTGCACTAAGTGTTGTGTTGATTGTGGGCTCAATCACAGCTTTGTTTATGGGATTTTTGGGTATTATTCAAAATGATATCAAGCGCGTTGTTGCTTACTCCACTCTCTCCCAATTAGGATACATGACAGTCGCCCTTGGGGTGTCAGCATACTCTGTAGCAGTATTTCATTTGCTTACACACGCATTTTTTAAAGCGCTTTTATTCCTTGGGGCCGGTTCCGTAATTATGGGTATGCACCATAATCAAGATATTCGTTGGATGGGTGGGGTTAGAAAATACATGCCCATCACTTGGATTACATCTTTAATCGGATCGTTAGCCTTAATTGGGACACCTTTTTTCTCCGGGTTCTACTCAAAAGATAGCATTATTGAGGCAGTCGGTGCAAGTCAGTTGTACGGCGCAGGATTTGCATACTTCGCTGTACTTGCCGGAGTATTTGTAACTGCTTTTTACTCATTCCGAATGTATTTCTTGGTGTTTCACGGTGAGGAGCGTTACGATCAAAATCCAGACGCGCACCATGACCACGGCGCTCATTCAAATGACGACCATGATCACCACGAACACAACATGCCACACGAGTCACCCTGGGTTGTAACCTTGCCGCTCATCCTCTTGGCTATTCCATCTGTTGCACTCGGGTTTATTGCGATTGGACCTATGCTGTTCGGAGATTTCTTTGGCGATGCTATTGTGATCAACGCACTGGCACACCCTTCAATGAAAGAGTTAAGCGAGGCCTTTGTAGGGCCCGTCGAGATGGCAATAGAGGCGTTCACGTCAGTGCCGTTTGAGCTTGCGTTGTTTGGCGTTGTGCTGTCTTACTACATGTACATGATCAATCCTGCGCTTCCTACCGCCATCAAGCGTATGGCTCAGCCCATCTACACTCTGCTTGAAAATAAATATTACTTGGACTGGTTTAATGAAAACATTATTGCGCGTGCAACACGCGCATTAGGAACAGGTTTATGGAGAGGTGGCGATCAAAATGTCATTGATGGATTCATTGTCAATGGATCTTGGAAATTAGTGGGTTTGTGTGCGGCAGTGATTAGAAAATTTCAATCCGGCTTTTTGTTTCACTATGCTTTGTCTATGATCTTTGGTGTGTTTTTGTTAATGTCTTGGTTCTTATGGTTGAAGGTCTAGTCCTTGACCGCTAAAAAAACTAATGAGTATTCAGTGAAAATGAAGCCAAAAATATTTTGTTCAGTTAGATATTTAAACCAGTTGATTGCGAGCGCATTATGGGATTGTTGAGCCTTTGTATTTGGGCGCCAATATGCTTTGGAGTACTACTACTAGCGCTAGGGCGAGACGCGCACGCTAATTCAGTTCGTTGGTTGGCACTAATTGGATCGCTTTTTAGTTTAGGTGCTTCTTTGGCCGTGTCTAACCGCTTTGTACTAGGTACGGCGGATATGCAACTCGTTGAGAACCTTGCTTGGATTGAGCGTTTTAATGTTTTCTACCACTTGGGTGTTGACGGTATTTCCGTGGCGTTCGTTGTCTTGACAGCATTTATTACAGTGATTGTTGTGCTTGCGGGTTGGGAGGTAATTACTGAACGCGTTAATCAGTATATGGGCGCATTTTTGGTGTTGAGTGGGGTGATGACGGGAGTTTTCTGTGCTTTAGACGGAATGCTTTTCTATGTATTTTTTGAGGCCACTCTCATACCTATGTATTTGATTATCGGTGTCTGGGGTGGACCTAATAAGATTTACGCAGCGTTTAAATTCTTCCTATATACACTGCTTGGTTCGCTGTTGATGCTTATCGCTTTAATCTACCTCTACGCTAACTCAGGTGGTAGCTTTGATTTACAGGAATGGTACAAATTACCTCTCAGCGGCTTTGTACAGACAATGCTATTTTTTGCTTTCTTTGCTGCATTTGCCGTTAAGGTCCCGATGTGGCCAGTACATACTTGGTTACCAGATGTTCACGTTGAAGCGCCAACTGGAGGTTCTGCAGTTTTGGCCGCCATTATGCTGAAACTAGGTGCCTACGGATTCTTGCGGTTTTCACTTCCAATTTTGCCGGACGCATCACATCAGTGGGCTTGGCTAATGATTACTTTATCTATAACAGCCGTAGTGTATGTTGGACTTGTCGCCATCGTTCAACAGGATATGAAAAAGCTGGTCGCTTACTCTTCCGTGGCACATATGGGGTTCGTTACACTGGGCTTCTTTATATTTAATGATCTGGGATTAAGTGGTGGAATTGTACAAATGGTGGCGCACGGTTTTGTATCTGCTGCAATGTTCCTTTGTATCGGTGTTTTGTACGATCGAGTGCACTCAAGGCAGATCTCCAGCTATGGCGGCGTTGCCAATACCGCCCCTAAGTTTGTAGCCTTTGCAGTTTTATTCGCTATGTCCAATAGCGGTTTACCCGGGACCGCTGGATTCGTTGGAGAGTGGATGGTTATTCTTGCGACCGTTAAATTTAATTTTGTGTTGGGACTCTTAGCCGCTACCGCATTAATCTTAGGCGCTGCATACTCCTTGTGGATGGTCAAGCGTGTGTACTTTGGTCCAATTGCAAATGACGATGTACGCGACTTGAAGGATATCAACTCAAGGGAGTTTTTGGTGCTTGCTTTGCTAGCGGTATCAGTACTTGCTATGGGTATCAATCCCAAGCCCCTAACCGATGTGATGGGTCCATCAGTAGCTAACTTGCTTGAACAGGTTTCGCACTCCAAATTGCCCAATCTTTAATTTCACTAAAGCCACCTGATACCCTTAATGCGGATGACACAAAATGACTGAATCTTTCAACTGGGCTTTAATTTACCCAGAGATCTTATTGCTGTTGATGGCTTGTTTTATTTCATTAGCCGATTTAAGCGTTGATTCAATGAAGAGTCCAACTCGCACCTTGACGTATGTACTGTCATTGTTCACACTGGGTGCTGTAGGCACTTTAGCCGCTATTAATGCCATCGGTGGCGATGTGACGTTTGGCTTTAACGATATGGTGGTTTTTGATCCTTTAGGAAATTGGCTTAAATGTTTTGCAAGTATTGCCATGATGGTGACCTTTGTATACGGTAGGCCATATTGTGCTGATAGGGGAATGCTTAAGGGGGGCGAATACTTTATATTGAGTTTATTCGCAATGCTTGGAATTTTTGTGATGATTTCAAGCAATAATTTTTTACTCATTTACCTAGGACTAGAACTAACTACGCTTGCCTCATATGCATTAGTTGCGCTGAGACGGGACAACGGAATAGCAACTGAAGCCGCTATCAAGTACTTCGTTCTTGGTGCTATGGCAAGTGGTTTCTTGTTGTACGGTATGTCTATGCTTTACGGCGCCACAGGCTCTTTAGACATAACGAATGTATTTAAAGCAATTATGACCGGACAGATCAAGCACCAGGTCTTGTTACTTGGCGTAGTCTTTGTTGTTTGCGGACTGGCCTTTAAACTTGGTGCAGTGCCTTTTCACATGTGGGTTCCTGATGTTTATCAAGGTGCTCCAACGAGTGTTACTCTTCTTATCGCAGGTGCACCTAAGCTTGCAGCTTTCGCAATTGTGATTCGTTTGTTGGTAGATGGTTTAATGCCCCTTGCGCTTGATTGGCAGCAAATGTTGATGGTGTTGAGTATTTGTTCACTTCTTGTTGGTAACTTTGCCGCCATCATGCAAACCAATTTGAAGCGTATGCTTGCATATTCAACTATTTCACACATGGGCTTTATGCTTGTTGGTATCTTTAGTGGCGTAGTTGATAGCAATACTGCAGGGGCAGCAAATGCTTACAGCTCCTCTATGTTCTATATCATCACGTATGTGCTCACTACGCTTGCGACTTTTGGAATAATCATGCTCTTATCGCGTGAAGGTTTTGAGAGCGAGGAGATATCGGATTTGGCGGGTCTAAATGAACGTAGCCCACTTTATGCTGGTGTGATGACCATTTGCTTATTCTCTCTAGCAGGGGTCCCCCCCCTTGTTGGTTTTTATGCAAAACTAGCAGTGCTGCAGTCCCTTGTATCCTCAGGACTTCCAGGCGGAGTAGCCATAGCCATTTTTGCTGTCCTTATGTCCTTGATTGGTGCATTTTATTATTTGCGCGTAATTAAAGTCATGTATTTTGATGCGCCTTTAACGGTAAGTGCAGTAACGGCAACCTTAGATGTACGCTTAGTCCTTACTCTCAACGCCGGTGTGGTATTGGTTTTAGGTCTCCTACCCCAAGGACTTATGAGCCTTTGCTCAAATGCGATTTTGCGCTCATTAGGCAATTAATATCTTCTTCTGTACTCCCCTGTCGTAAGTATCTTTGCTGGTGATTCTCGGGGGCTAAAGTCCCCTTTGTGAGCAGGCGGTGTGAGTTGTGTGCAAGCACTCACATAAGATTCTTTGAGCCTTATTTGCTGCTGACCAATCAATCAACAAATTCAAATGCAAACTGTAAAACTTAAAGACGATCAACATTTGATTGAGACAAAATTAGCCAGTTCTGAGATATTAAAGGGGCGGTTCCTTCACGCATTTAGGGATACGGTTGAATTGCCAAATGGTACTGAGACTTCGCGTGAGTATGTGGTGCACCCAGGCGCGGTTATGATCATCCCATTACTTGATAATGGTGATTTGGTACTGGAGCGTCAATACCGATATCCGATCGGGTCTGTGATGATTGAGTTTCCAGCAGGCAAGTTAGATCCGGGCGAGGATCGATTAAGTTGCGCCAAGCGTGAGCTTTTAGAGGAAACAGGCTACAGCGCGGCGCACTGGGCGAAGGCAGGTATCTGTCACCCCGTTATTAGCTACTCAACTGAGCTTATAGAAATCTGGTTTGCCAAAGGACTGACTCCAGGCCAAACCTGTTTGGATGAGGGAGAATTTGTTGAGGTAATACAGACGCCGAGCTCAGATTTTTTTGAGTGGTGTCGTAACGGCACTATAACGGACGCTAAAACCTTAAGCGGTGCTCTTTGGCTACAGAACTGGTTGAGCGGGAGCTGGGAATTGAGCTGGATTTCATAGGGGTTTATATCAAGCCTGGGCGTTGCAATAGCATTCAATTGTTGATGTGTATTCATTTTGGTATTGACCTTCATTGATTGCTTTGTCATAATAATTTCATGAAAGTATTAAATTTACAGTGTCACTTCAAACACGATTTTGAAGGTTGGTTTGGCTCAGAGGAAGACTTTCGCAATCAATTGTCTAATGAGATGATTGAGTGTCCTATTTGCGCAAATCGTGAAATAACCAAGATGTTGTCTGCCCCGCGTCTGAATTTGGGGGCTACTGCACCCGCAGTTGAGTCGCAGTTAGAGCTGAAAAATCAATCGCAACCTGCCTTGTCCGGTAGTGTTGGATCCGAAGTTTCTAACTCAAACTCTGCTCATGATGCTCCAAGCTCATCGAATCTAGACATTGCAAATTTAGATCCAAAGCAGCTTCAAAAAGCTTGGCTCAAAATGGTCCATCATGTGATGGCTAATTCAGAGGATGTGGGAACTGAGTTTGTATCTGAGGCTCGTAAGATGCACTACGGCGAGACCCAAGAGCGCAGCATTCGGGGGCAAGCCACGCACGATGAAACCCAAGAATTATTAGAGGAGGGTATTGCGGTCTTACCTCTGCCCATACCTGCAGCCATAAAAGGTACGATCCAATAAACTGAATCGGTTGAGTTTGATTGGGTCAGCTAAGTTTTAAAGGCGTTAGCCTGCGGATCAAAAATCTAAAGCGTGTTTTTTCGAAAGGTAAGTGCAGTGTTAACTGTTGAACTGATCTTTCAACCCAGTAATTTTATTAAAGACCGGACGTATTTGTGAATGATCAACTCGGTCAGATACAAAATATCCGTGTCTCTCAAACTGGAACCGCTCATCAGCTGGGCAGTTCACGAGTCCTGGCTCTGCATAGGCATGAATAATTTTTAAACTATTAGGGTTTAGAGTTGTTAGTGGATCTCGTCCACCTGCGTCGGGTTGTGCTTCAGTGAACAAGCGATCGTATAACCGAACCTCAACACTTGCTGCTTCGTGCACGCTTACCCACGTAATAACGCCTTTGACCTTTACTGATTCAGAGCCAGGGGTTCCGCTTTTGGTGTCTGGTATTAATTGCGCCAACACTTCAACGATCTCTCCATTGTCGTTTTTCACTGCACCAGTACACTCTATAACGTAGCCATATTTGAGGCGCACCTTGTTACCAGGAAAGAGTCTAAAAAATCCTTTTATAGGAGTTTCCTGAAAATCAGAGCGCTCAATCCAAACCTGCGAACTTAGGTGAAAATTTCGTTGACCACGCTCGGGGTGGTGAGGGTGCAGGGGGGCTTTGCAGGGTTCGAGGTGAGAAGCTCCCATTACCTCATCCCAATTCGTAATGCTCAATTTTAGGGGATCTAAAACTACACTGACACGGGAAGCTTTTGGATCTAGGTCGTCGCGCAGTGATATCTCAAGGGTGCTGTAGTCGATCCAACTATCTGATTTACTGACTCCAATGCGTTCAGCAAAAAGTCGCAAACTCTCGGGCGTATATCCTCGTCTACGAAGACCAACAATGGTTGGCATCCGAGGATCGTCCCAACCCCCTACGTGATGTTCATCTATTAGCTGCTTTAGTTTGCGTTTTGAGGTCAATACGTAGGTTAAATTTAACCTGGCAAACTCATACTGGTGGGGAGGAGGAGCGCTCAGCATATTACCTTCAATTAAGCGCTCAAGTAACCAATCATAAAATGGTCTTTGATCCTCAAACTCAAGTGTGCAAACACTATGCGTTATTTGCTCAAGTGCATCCTCAATGGGGTGTGCAAAGGTGTACATGGGGTAAATGCACCATTTGTCCCCCGTGTGGTGATGGGTTGCGTGGCGAATTCTGTAGATAGCGGGGTCACGCATATTAATGTTAGGATGAGCCATATCAATTTTGGCGCGCAGTACTGCGCTGCCATCGCTTAGTAGGCCGTCCCGCATTTCTTGGAAGCGTTTGAGGTTCTCTTGGATGCTGCGCGATCTAAAGGGACTGTTGGTTCCAGGTTTACTAAAGTCCCCTCTGTTGTCCCTCATCTCTTGAGCGCTTTGTTCATCCACGTAGGCATAACCCGATTCAATCAATAGAGTGGCTGCCCGGTACATGTGCTCAAAATAATCACTGGCTTGGTAAAGATGGGAAGTGTTATTGAACTGCCAATCAAATCCAAGCCACTGCACTGCGTCAATGATGGAGTTGACATATTCAGTGTCTTCTTTTTCTGGGTTGGTGTCATCAAAGCGCATGTGACAAACCCCACCATACTCCTTGGCAAGCCCGAAGTTGATACAAATACTTTTAGCATGACCAACGTGCAAGTAACCATTGGGCTCTGGTGGAAACCTTAGCCTCACCTTAGCCGGATCGGCTCCACCGCCCTGGTGATGCTTTGCATCGCCAGGCGTTCCAGCCCATTTTCGATCGGCATAGGTACCAACAGATAAATCATGTTCAATGATTTGCCTGAGGAAATTACTAACTTTGGGGGCAGGAGTTTGAACTTTTGAAGGTGCTGAGCTATTTGTCATAAAGAAGATTTTACCTCGCCCTCACAGGGCTTTTTTTTGCGACAATGAGCCTGATCGGTTGCACCGCCTAATGGTTACGGTACCGATCAGATACTTAATGAACAATTTTTTTGAGGCTCATCCTATGTCAACATCCCATACTTCTTCTGTTCTCACGCTTGCACAGGCCAACTCCATCATTGCAGGCGCACTTGCGGCGTCCAAAAAAGCAGGTTTTAAACCCATGGCCGTGGTCGTTTTAGACGCCCATGGGCACGTCCGCTCTGCACAACGCGAGGACGGTGCAAGTATGTTCCGTATTGACGTGGCAACAGGTAAGGCATGGGGAGCAGTTGCTATGAGTGCCTCTAGTCGCACGCTTGCTGAGCGAGCTAAAGATAATCCTAACTTCTTTGTCACTCTTGCCTCTACTGCGCAGGGTAAATTTTTACCCCAAACTGGAGCAGTACTAATAAAGGATAGCGCTGGTGAGATTTTGGGAGCAGTGGGAGCCTCTGGCGGCACAGGCGATGAGGATGAGGAGATCTGTATAGCAGGTGTGTTGGCGAATGGTTTTAAGAATTAAGAGATTGTTTCCAGAAACTTACTCCTTCAGGTTTAGGTCTTAAGGAGTTGGGACAACAGTGCCTGAACCGTTGTCAAGTTTTGCCGATTAAGGAGCGTTTGTGGATATTGTTTTATTGATTAAAGCAGCCGTCATGGGCATTGTTGAAGGTTTGACAGAGTTCTTGCCAATATCTTCTACGGGACATTTGATCTTGGTCGGTTCTTTGATCGAGTTTGATGACGCTAAAGCAAAAGTCTTTGATATTGCGATTCAAACTGGCGCAATTTTAGCTGTTGTGATTGTATTTTGGACCAAGATATCCGCAACCATACTCGCACTCCCCACCCAGCGACTTGCTCGTCGATTTGCAGTAAATGTGCTGATTGCATTTTTACCTGCAGTTGTTTTGGGACTCGTGTTGGGGCACACCATTAAACAGTATCTATTTACCCCACAAGTGGTTGCGGCCACTTTTATCTTGGGGGGATTGATCATTTTGTGGGTAGAGGGTTTTGGTAGGCAACGCCCAAAAAACGAGCATCCTAATGACAAGGCCAGAATTTTGAACGTTGAGACTATGGCTCCTAAGGATGCTTTAAAGGTCGGCTTGGCACAGTGTTTAGCAATGATTCCAGGCACCTCACGCTCAGGGGCTACGATCATAGGTGGTATGCTATTTGGTCTTTCTCGCAAAGTAGCAACAGATTTTTCGTTTTACTTGGCTATTCCAACCTTGATTGGTGCAGGTGCTTACAGTCTTTATAAAGCTCGCGCGCTTTTAAGCATCGATGATGCTCCTTTATTTGCGGTGGGAACAGTGATGTCTTTTATCAGCGCTTGGATTTGTGTGCGCTGGTTGCTTAAATATATTTCAACACATAGTTTTATTGTCTTTGCCTGGTACAGAATTGCTTTCGGACTCCTCGTGTTACTGAGCTCTTATGCGGGATGGGTTACCTGGGCTGATGGGGGGTAGTCAGATATTTCCAGTCACAAACTGAGCCTAAGTTAAAGCTAAATTTCTATAGAAATTTCTTAAGAGCGTAGAGTGCATCGAGTGCCTCTCTTGGACTCATCGCATCAGGGTCTAAAGCCTGAAGTCTAGCCTCTAAAGGACTTGGTCCGTCATCAACGGGTTCAGGCGCTGCAGTAAATAGATCGACTTGCTGTTGGTTGCTTTGTGCCTGTGTTTCAAGGGCTAACAAAGTTTGTTTAGCATGGTTAACGACGGGGGCCGGCATACCGGCTAGGCGTGCTACTTGAATGCCGTAACTGCGACTAGCAGGCCCACTTTTGATCTCATGCAAGAAGACGATATCTCGACCGCTCTCAGCTGCGCTGACGTGGACGTTGATGGCGCTGCGGTGATTGGCGGGAAATTCTGTCAATTCAAAGTAATGCGTCGCGAATAAGGAGAACGATTGAGATTTGTCATGCAGGTGCGTTGCAATTGCACTCGCCAAAGCCAGTCCGTCAAATGTCGATGTTCCCCTCCCAATTTCATCCATCAAGACCAAACTCTGCGAAGTTGCTCGGTTTAGAATTTGAGCGCCCTCTGTCATTTCAAGCATAAATGTAGACTGAGCGTTAGCTAAGTCATCTGAGGAACCGATACGGGTATAAATTGCATCAATGGGGCCTAAGCGACAAAGGCTTGCTGGAACGTAGGAGCCCATACTCGCCAAAATAACGATCAAAGCGACTTGGCGCATATAAGTTGATTTACCCCCCATATTGGGACCCGTGATGACTTGCATTCGAGAGGAGGGTCCAAGGTGAGTATCATTTGAGATGAAATTTATTCCATGCTCTTGTAAACGAGCTTCAACAACGGGGTGTCTGCCTTGTTCGATTTGAATGCCCGCGCTGTTAGAGAATTCAGGCATACACCAATTGAGGGTTAAAGCACGCTCTGTCAAAGCACATAGTGCATCTAGCGTGGCAAGGGCGCTCGCAAGAGAGCTTAGTTCATTGATGTACGCAGTAAGGCTTTGAACAACTGTTTCATACAAAAATTTTTCTCGGGCTAATGCTCTGTCTTGGGCTGAGAGGGCTTTGTCCTCAAACGCTTTTAGCTCTGGGGTAATGAAGCGCTCAGCATTTTTCAGTGTCTGTCGGCGCCTGTAATCGTCCGGTACTTTATCAACTTGTCCCTGAGTGACTTCGATAAAGAAGCCGTGTACTTTATTAAATTGAACTCTTAAATTGGCAATGCCGGTGCGAGTGCGCTCACGCGATTCAAGATCTAATAAGAAGGCATCACAATTGTTTTGAATAGCGCGCAACTCATCAAGCTCGGCGTCATAGCCGTCATTGATCACACCGCCCTCGCGGATCAGCGCTTGGGGCTCGGGCAAGATTGCGGACTGGATAAGCTCTCGGCAGCCCGGGCTCATCACCAGTCGTGTGCTTATTTGAGCCAGCCAAGGGGATTGATCCCGCGGTAGGAGTGAAGATACTTCAGAGGCTTTGGCAATACCATTTGCTAAAGTGATCAACTCTCTAGGTCGAACTTGGCCTAAGGCGATGCGTGCGGTGATGCGTTGAACATCCCCACTTCCCTTTAATGTTTGGCGGATTGCCCTCCAAGCGCCCTCAGCGTGTTCACCCTTTAGCGTTGATATGGCGCTTAGCCTGTCTTTGGCTGTGGCTCTGTCTTTGGGTAAATTTAGGATCCAACTCTTTAACTCTCTCGAGCCCATGCCCGTCATGCAGCTATCTAGGAGTGAGAATAAAGTCGGCTTATCCTCGCCCTTTAACGTTTGTATGAGCTCTAAATTTCTGCGTGTAGTGATTGGCAAGTCAATGACTTTGTCATCCCGCTCAACGATTAAATTTTGAATGTGAGTAAGTGCGGTGCCTTGTGTGTGTTCGGCAAATGTGAGTAACGCGGCGCTTGCTGCGTGAGCACTACTTAGATCCTGTGCATGCCAAGGCTCTAGGCTAGTTGTACCTAAGAGTTGTGTAAGTTTTTTGGCGCCTACGGACGCATCAAATTGCCAGTCCCCCCTAGGAGTCATGGTGCAACTAAGACCTGCAAGTTGCATGTTGGACTGTATTTGCTTTAGAAGGTTAGCTGAGATTTCTTGGCTGTAAATGAGCTCACTAGGAGAGATTCGTTGCACCCAAGTGGGTAACTCTTGCGCTGAGCACTGAGTCACGTGAATTTCTCCTCGGGTGATGGAGAGCCAAGATAATCCACAGCCCGTTGCTGAGCCAGCGCGTTCACCAGCGTGTACGCAAAGAAGTACGGACTCACTTTTATCATTTAAGAGTTCACTATCAGTGAGAGTTCCGGGTGTTATGACTCGAACAACGCGTCGCTCTACTGGGCCTTTGTTATTGACTTCGCCGACCTGTTCGCAAATCGCAATCGACTCGCCCGCCTTGATCAAGCGCGCAAGGTATCCTTCTACAGAGTGAAAAGGTACGCCTGCCATCACCACTGGTTTCCCACCAGATTGCCCCCTTTGGGTGAGGGTGATGTCTAAGAGTTCAGCAGCTTTTTCTGCATCTGCAAAAAACATTTCATAAAAATCCCCCATCCGATAGAACACGAGGGTATTTGGAAACTCCGCCTTAATGGCTAAGTATTGAGCCATCATCGGCGTATGCGCAGGTGTATCCTGCGTAACACCACTGCGCTGTGTTACTTCAAAATCTGAGGAGTGATCTGGCTTTGAGGTCATAAATCACGAACAAGAGGATCTAAATCAAGCCCTCAAACCGCACGGTTGTTGTCTTTGTCAGCGTGCAGCGTAAGCACTGAAGGGCGGACTGATGTTTTTTCAGCAGTGCTTGCGAATTTGGAAAATTTTTGAAGCATTGGCACAAGCTGGGCATAAACTTTTGGATTTCCCGCAAGGCACTCTTTGTGATCCAAGAACTTTGATTCGCCGGTAAAGTTACCTATCAATCCCCCTGCCTCAGTCACCAGTAGCGCTCCTGCAGCCATGTCCCAAGGGTGAAGTCCGGTTTCAAAGAATGCATCTGTATAACCTGCAGCCACATAAGCAAGATCCAGCGCGGCTGCGCCAGGGCGACGAATACCCGCAGTCTTTTGCATGACCTCAGACATCATTTGTAGGTAGGTCTGGAAATCATCCCCTGGCCTAAAAGGAAATCCAGTTGAGACCAAACACTCATTAAGGCGAATTCTCTTACTGACTCTAAGACGACGGTCATTAACAAATGCACCACGCCCTTTGGTGGCTGTAAATAAGTCATTTCGGGTGGGGTCGTAAACCACGGCTTGCTCAATTTTGCCGTGACTGATGAGTGCAATGCTGACGCAGTAAAAGGGGAAGCCATGGATAAAGTTCGTAGTGCCGTCCAGTGGATCGATACACCAAACATGATCTGAGTTGGGGTTTCCGTGAGTGGTGCCAGATTCTTCAGCCAAAATTCCGTGGTCAGGGTATGCTGTAAGCAGCGTATCAATGATCACCTCTTCACTTGCTTGATCCACTTCTGTAACAAAGTCATTGACCTGTTTTTGCGAAATTCGTACCGATTCAACATCAAGAGCGGCGCGGTTAATTATTGCGCCAGCTGCGCGTGCAGCCTTGATGGCAACGTTGAGCATGGGGTGTAGGGTGGTGATCATAGATTTTGGGATGTATTGCAGTAGTCACAAAAGGCAGAGATTTTGAGTCTTTTTTGTCTTGAACACATCCAAAACACAAAGCGCTAAATACTGCAACTGACATCAAGAAGAACAAGAAACACGAACTTGGACAATGCAAGTTGTGCAGGTGGACAATCAAGTCATCATTTTAACTCCCCAAAACATTGAAGCGAGTAGAAAAGCTTGGTTTTTTGCAATTAGCCCAGTTTGTTCGCAGGGACTCCCGATGACCAACTCCTCTTTAGTCACTCGCTCGTCGATAATAGGGCCTTTTATGGAACCGTTTAAACAGTGATTCAGACCCGTTTTATTTTGATTGAGACCTCCCACGCTGGGAATGTCGGGGCTGTCGCTCGGGCGATGAAAGTAATGGGGTTTGACGATTTGATATTGGTACGCCCGCGCTGGACAAATGTGCTTAGAAAAGAGGAGGCCATTCAACGTGCTAGTGGGGCTTTAGACGTGTTAAACAGCGCTCGGATCGTAGACACCCTTGATCAGGCTTTGGAGGGAATGACTCATCTTTGCGCGACCGCGATGACGGCGCGTGACTTTGGCCCGCCGACTAGCACCCCTAGAGGGCATTTAGAGTCTTTGATAAAAGATATACAAAATCGCCGGCAAATTGGGTTACAAAGTTCTAATCAAAGTGCACTAGGGGATGTTATCGCCCCGATGGGTCAGCATATAGGGGTCGGCTTCTTGTTTGGTTCAGAACGCTTTGGGATGACGAATGAAGATGTGTACCGTTGCAATGTAGCTCTTCAAATCCCCTCAAATCCTAATTTCGGATCTTTAAATATAGCTGCAGCTGTGCAGTTGATCGCATACGAGTGGCGACTGTGTTTGGGCGGTTTTAATAATGATGCTAAGGATCCTAAGACCGAAATGCTGGGTGAGGCCTTAGAGGCATTGGCCGATGCATCCCAGTTAGGAGGCTTGTTGCAACACTGGCAAACTGCGCTTGAAGCGGTAGGTTTTTTGAATCCTTTGGCCCCTAAGAAACTCATGCCCAGACTCAATCAGTTGTTTAACAAGGCACAAATGACTATGGAGGAAATCCATATATTTCGCGGCATTGCCAAAGCAATGATTCAAGTATCCGAGCAAGCTAGGAAGGCCGAGCAATTAGACTCAAAGACCGTTGTGCAAACGCTAGATTTAAAAAAAGATAGACTCTAAACATGTTTACGAGATTAAGATCTGATATTCGGTGTATTTTGGACCGAGACCCTGCTGCCCGAAGTTGGTGGGAAGTTTTGACCTGTTATCCAGGGGTGCATGCTTTGGTTTTTCACCGCATTGCACACAAACTCTGGCATTTGAAAATGCACTGGCTTGGTCGCTTTATTTCCAATTTCTCGCGCTGGCTGACTGGCATTGAGATTCATCCCGCGGCGATCATTGGAGACAATGTTTTCTTTGATCATGCCATGGGGGTTGTGATTGGGGAGACCGCAGTAATTGGGGATGGTTGCACTATCTACCAGGGGGTAACACTGGGTGGGACTAGTCTTTACAAAAATACCAAACGACATCCGACACTTGGCAAAGATGTTGTGGTGGGTGCAGGTGCTAAGGTCTTAGGTGGTTTTGAAGTTGGTGATGGTGCAAGAATCGGGAGTAATGCCGTTGTGACAAAGCCTGTTCCCAAGGGGGCTACGGCGGTTGGGAATCCAGCTCGAATCATCGAACAAGCCTCAGACGTTCGCCGCGAGGAAGCTGCCTCTAAGATGGGTTTTTCTGCCTACGGAGTCACCCAAAACGATGATCCAGTAAGCCAAGCCCTGCGTGGTTTGATTGATAACGCTCAGTCACAGGAGGAGCAGATTGCTTTGTTGTGGGCTACACTCCAAAAGCTCTCGACCGGCACTTGTGATGTGTTGCCCCAAAGTGGCGTAAAGCATAGTCAATTCGAGTCTGATCGTTTAAATAAGCTACTGGATTGAGTTGTTTGACATGAGCGTGTTCATCACTCTACCCCGTACCATTGTGAGTTGGCGCTTATCAATTAAAGTCGAACCTATTGCACAATCCCCATTGCTCTATAAATTCAATGACAGAACTTCAAAGCACTAATTCAGGCTTGGATGAATTGCACACAACGGAGCTATTAACCCCCTCTGTTGTCGCCAAGTCCCGTGGGGCGCTTTTGACAATTGCCGTGTTTGAGGCGTTCAAAGGCTTTGCCGCCGTAGCAGCAAGCCTTGGCCTACTCTCCCTTGCTCACAAAGACGTTAGGAGATTAGCCTATGCTTTGATAGGGCATTTCCACCTAGATCCTGATGCTCACTATCCACAACTCTTAATTGAAACTGCCAATTGGATCGCAACCACCAACGTTTACTCCATCTTCTTCGTTGCTGTGCTCTACGCAGTCATACGTTTAGTTGAAGCCTACGGTTTGTGGAAAGACAGGGTTTGGGCAGAGTGGTTGGCTGCCTTATCGGGCGCTTTGTATCTGCCCCTAGAAGTAAGCCACTTAATCGCGCACACAACCACCATCAATGCATGTGTTTTGGTGGGTAATCTTGCGGTGGTAGTTTTCATGGTATTTCGCTTAATGAAGCGCAGGCATGAAGCAGAGTTTGAGTCCTCTCCACTCTAGATTTGAGAGGGGTTGGGAACACAGTAATTTAAAGATTTCTTTGCACGGGGCCGGTGAATTTGGGGTTCCTTTAATTGGATTAATGGGGACCTTTTTGGCTTAAATTTAAAAACGACCCTTTTGTACTCACAAAATTATTCAAGTTTTAGAAAAGATACTCCAAATGCGCTATAGTTATGTCAATAATAGGTGGGGCAATTTATGGCAAAAGAAGACTTAGAACTTAGAAATAGACTTGAAGAGCAAAGACGCAGATCTCAAATGATCCGTGAACAAGCCCAGCGTAGTAGTTCAGATGAGCCTATGCCTGTTGAACCCAAACGCCTAAATTCCGAAAACAATAATCTAATAATTGGTGAAGGTGTTACTTTCACAGGTTCTATATCTGTACCGGGAATGGCCATCGTAAATGGCAAAGTGAGTGGCGAAGTTACAACGGACTCACTTCAAATCGGTAAAACTGGTCAGATCACTGGAAAAGTGAAAGCCAAAGAAATTGATGTCCAAGGCGAATTACACGAGGACGTCACTTGTGAGAACCACATCATTATTCACTCCTCCGGGGTCGTGAGTGGAAAGTTGGATTACTCAGAGTTGGAGATTGAGCGTGGTGGTCAGTTCCGTGGAAATATGAATCAACGCAACAATTAGTGGTTTGATTTTCTGATTGCGTTTTTGGGTCGGAAGGCTTTACAAACATCTTCCACAGTCTCCAAGTAGGGGCCGCCTATTAAATCGATGCAATACGGCACTGCAGAGAATATGCCCTGAGCAACTACCTCACCGTGTTCGCCTCTAAGTCCTGTAAGTGTTTCTTCAATAGACTTGGGTTGACCTGGTAGATTAATAATAAGACTTTTGTCACGAATAACCGCTGTTTGTCGAGACAAAATCGCTGTGGGTACAAAGTTCAAGCTAATTTGGCGCATTTGTTCCCCAAATCCCGGCATGACTTTGTGAGCCACAGCTACAGTGGCCTCTGGCGTAACGTCCCTGAGTGCTGGTCCGGTCCCACCGGTGGTAAGAATTAAAGCGCATCCTGCGTCTACCAGCTCGATCAAGTTTTTCTCTATGAGTGCTTGCTCATCTGCAATTAAACGGCTTTCAAAAATGAGCGGATTGATTAATGCCTTTTCTAACCATGTCCTAAGTGCTGGCACTCCCTTGTCTTCATAAATGCCTGAGCTGGCACGGTCACTTATTGAGAGCAAGCCAATTCTTACGGTATCGAGTTGATCTTGAGTTGGATCCATTTTTTTAATCCTCAGTAGTGTTCTTAGTTTCATGACTTGTTTCAGTTACAAGGTGTTCCTTGAGCATTTGAAACAATTCTCTGTAGGCTTTGCCTTGTCTTTGAACAAGTCCTTTGGATATGTCGCTTGGTTGCGTTTTGTTGTCTCTGCGGGCTTGTCGAATGAGCGCTCTGAGTTCTTGCAGATCGCAACTGGGGTGAGATAAATGCCACTGCTCTAGCGTAGCGTCATCTTGGAGGAGGCGTTCACGCCAAGTTTCTGCGAGGTGAAGCATTTGTGTTTCATGAACACTGCCCGATTCTTGTTCCTCTAGGCTCGCGCGAAGAACTTGAACATCCTCTTCGTCTAATTTACGCATGAGCTTGCCTACATACTGAAGTTGGCGCCTTTTTCCCTCAAAGTTGGTAATTTTCTTAGCCTGCTCCACCGCCTCAATCAAGATCTCGGGTAAGTGACCCGCTGAGCTCAGTTTGTCCACCAAGTCTTGCCTTAGCGTAAGGAGTGACTCCCCCAAAGTTTGAAGTTCCGAGCTTTCGCGTTTGAGATCGGTCTTGCTAAGGGAGTCCGTTCCCTTCAATTCACGCTTGAGTTCCAAGTCCAATTCACTGCCCTCGGCTACAAATTGGCCTCTGACAAAATAACCTTTTTTTAGTTTCTTAGCCATTGCTCTGTCTTTTTTTAAGGGGTTCTATGCACCCTAGTATCATATATCGCCAATGAGCGACAATAGCGCTCAAGCCTATAGGGGTTTGAGTAACTTTTTCTCCGCTTGGTCTTTTGTAAGGCCCTTTTTGTTCATCTTGATTTTTGGTTAACCATTATGTCCTCTCAACTTTATAAATCCTCTCACACGGGCGCGCCAATAGGACAAGCCTCAAACATTTCAAAGTCTGGGGATGACCTGCATAGTGGATTTAGTCACAGCCGTGAACAGTTTGAAGAGTTGGTGAATAAAGCGCTTGCACACGCAAAAAAATTAGGAGCCAGTGACGCTGCAGCAGAAGCCTCGGAGGGGTGTGGGTTGAGTGTCTCTGTGCGCAAAGGAGAGCTTGAGAACGTTGAACGTAACAGAGATAAGTCTTTGGGCGTTACGGTTTATGTGGGAAAGCGAAGAGGAAATGCAAGCACTTCAGACTATTCTGATGCTGCGATACAGCGAACGGTTCAAGCTGCTTACGATATTGCTAAATTTACGGCGGAAGACCCTGTGGCGGGTCTGCCAGAGGCTGAGCATATTGCGACCCATCACAGGGACTTAGATTTATTTCACCCCTGGGCTATCGACAGTGCAGGAGCTTTAGAGTTGGCCTTAAGTTGTGAGGCGGCGGCGTTTGAGACAAGTCCTTTGATCTCTAACAGTGAGGGTGCTGCAGTATCGGCTCAGCAAAGTCATTTTTTTAGTGCACATACCAATGGCTTCAGGGGTGGCTACGCCAGTTCTCGCCATAGCTTATCGGTTGCTCCAATCGCAGGAGAGGGCGATGAGATGCAAAGGGACTCTTGGTACAGTTCGATGCGCTCAGCCCAGGACTTGGCTTCGGCGCAGAGTGTAGGGCGCTACGCAGCAGAGCGATCACTTAGTCGTTTGCATGCACGTAAAATTCCTACGACAAGTTGCCCTGTTCTTTTTGAGGCTCCATTGGCCGCAGGCTTACTTGGGCATTTAATACAGGCTATCAGTGGGGGCGCACTTTACCGAAAGAGTAGTTTCTTGTTGGACTCACTTGGCAAACAAGTACTACCAGAGCATATTAACGTCTACGAGGACCCATTTGTTTTGCGCGGCAAAGGCAGCTCACCCTTTGATGATGAGGGAGTTATTACTCAAGCAAGACACGTCATTGACTCGGGAAGAATTGGAGGGTATTTTTTGAGTACCTATTCAGCCCGAAAACTTGGCATGAAGACGACTGGTAATGCTGGCGGCTCCCATAATTTAATCTTAAGCTCCAAGCTCACCCGTGCAGGGGATGATTTAGGTGAGATGCTCAAAAAGCTTGGGACTGGTCTTTTCGTAATTGAGCTTATGGGTCAAGGGGTAAATTCAGTGACAGGAGATTACTCCAGGGGTGCAAGCGGATTTTGGGTAGAAAAGGGAGAAATAGCATTCCCTGTTCAAGAAATCACGATTGCTGGTAACTTGCTTGATATGTACAAAGGCATTGCCGCAGTTGGAGCGGATGCATACAACTACGGTGCTAAGACCATAGGTTCGGTACTCATCAATAAAATGAAGGTCGCAGGCTCGGCCTGATTATGGATCTGGGCCTAAGGCCTAAGGCCTAACGCCTAACGCCCCACTCTAAATAGGGAGCCTGCTCCAATTAACTCAACGCTGCCTTTACAGCCGCGCTCACGAGTCCCATCTCTGCTTTGCCCGTAAAGCGTGTTTTTGCAGCTCCCATAACCTTACCCATATCCGCAGCACCACTAGCACCTAACTCCACAACCAATGCTTTGACTGCGGCAGTGATTTCCTCTGGGCTCATTCGTTGGGGAAGATAGGCTTCAAGAATAGCCATCTCCAATGTTTCTTGATCTGCAAGATCTTGTCTACCTGCGCTGGTGTACGCGGCAACGGAGTCCTTGCGCTGTTTGATTAATTTATCAACAATAGAGATGACAGCAGCGTCATCGAGTGTGATTCGCTCATCAACTTCCCTTTGCTTTATAGCGGCTTGCAAAAGTCGTATCGTTCCCAACTTTTGCGTATCTTTTGCCCTCATGGCATTTTTCATATCCTCTGTGATTTGATCTTTTAAACTCATTGATACTCCGCAATAATTGGTTGGTAGGCTTTTAACAAAATGGATGACTTTAAAGAAAAAGGCCCGCTCGGTTAATACCCGTGCGAGCCTTGTTACTCTAAGAAGCTATTTAATTAGCAGCTGTATTAATACATTTTCTTAGGCAATTGCATACTGCGCACGCGCTTGTAATGGCGTTTCACAGCGGCTGCTTTTTTACGCTTTCGCTCAGCAGTTGGCTTCTCGTAAAACTCGCGAGCTCTTAGTTCTGTTAGCAAACCCAATTTTTCAATGGTACGCTTGAAACGGCGAAGTGCAACGTCAAAGGGCTCGTTCTCTTTTAATCGAATGGTTGTCATTAACTGAAGTTTTCAAATTGTGCAAATCACCTTAACGAGGTAGATCGAAGAGCCTCGAAGCAATGACTGCGATTGATACCCCAACTACTTTTGTGCGGCCGTTGGGGGATTAGCCAAATTAGCCTTAAATTATAACCCCAATGCATCATTTATTTACCGTGACTTCCCATAAACTAATACAGAATCGGGTTATTCGCCGATGGGTGGCAGGCTTTGAGCACAGGCAAAGCCACTAGACCAGGCCCACTGAAAGTTGTATCCCCCTAGCCACCCAGTTATATCCACCACCTCCCCAATGAAATAAAGCCCCTTTTGAGAGGACTCCATGGTCTGTTGGGATAATTCTTTAGTACTAACGCCGCCGGCCGTCACTTCTGCTTTTTTGTATCCTTCAGTACCTGCAGGCTTTATTTCCCAGTGTTGCAGGCTGTGAGCAAGTTCAGTAAGCGCTTGATCCGCAACTTGATTAATGGGATGATTTAGTGTTGTTTTTTGATCAGTCCAGGCCTGAGCTAGGCGGTTAGGAACCCAATTTGATAGTTCATTGATGAGTAGTTTTTTGGATGTTTTTTTGGTTTGCAGAAAAACATCATTTAAATCATGATCCGGATTTAAATTCACATCAATTGAGTCTGAGGGATCCCAGTAACTCGATATTTGCAGAACTGCCGGCCCTGAGAGCCCGCGGTGTGTGAAAAGTAGATCCTCAGCAAACTCTATGCGTGATTTTTTATGGCCCGTACCTATGACTACAGGCAAGGATAGTCCGCTAAGGTGTGCGTAGGGTGCCCAAGTCTCACCAGAGAAGGTGAGGGGTACAAGAGCGGGTCGAGTTGGGACTACGGGCAAATTAAATTGTTTAGCTATGGAGTATCCGAAATCACTAGCGCCAATTTGGGGAATTGAGAGTCCACCCGTTGCAACAATTAGAGATCTACATTTGACTGTAGCTTGATGGGTTGTGAGACGGTAATAAGCCTGCGCATTCGGATTATCTGTTTTGGCGTAATTGATGTGTTCGACTTGCAATACTTTGCATGGGTTACGGATCTCGGTAGTCCCGTTAACGCTATTCGTGCATTCTTTAATCAAAACATCAATAATGTCTTGTGCCGAGTGATCACAAAAGAGTTGGCCTTTGTGTTTTTCATGATATGCGATGCCGTAGCGATCAAGTAGGACTAGGAAATCATCAGGCGTATATTTTGATAATGCGCTTCTGCAAAATTGAGGATTCTCGCCAATAAAATATTTGTGAGGCGTGCGCGGGTCCATGTTCTTGTTGGTAAAGTTACAACGCCCACCACCAGAGATACGGATTTTTTCAGCCAATTTGTCACCGTGATCAATAACCAGTACTTTAAGGCCGCGCGAGGCACTGACGCCCGCGCAAAAAAGACCCGCAGCACCCCCGCCTAAGATGACTGCATCAAAAGTGTTGGTATCGTTACGATCAAGAGTTTGCATATAGGGTGTGTTAAGTTCGAGACTCTCAGAGCAGTGATTTTGGGGTGATTTGGGTTGACGACTTAAAAGATTTTGCTCGTCTGTTCTAGGTCAAAAAAGAGTCTATAAGCCGCGCCAGTACTTCAGGTTGGTCGTGGTGAAGCATATGACCTGTGTTTTTGATTTGATGGTAAGTGATGCTTGAGACTGCTGTCATACGCTCATAGAACTCATCCATTTTGTACTGTTCACCAAACCATTTCTTTAAACTGTCCTCTTCTGCTGTAACGCACAGTAAGGGAGCAGTAATGCGGCGGTGAACTTCACGTGTCTCCTCTACGTTATACAGATTTGCACTAGTGATCTTGTGTGCTGGCGATCCAAGGAGATGCCAAGTCCCAGTAGAGTCCACGGTTTGGCTTGTCTTAGGTTCCTCACGAGCCCAATGCATGGCCAACCAAAGTGCCTTGTCATTTGAGATTCTCGGGTTATTTTTGAGTAACCTTTTTGCGACCGCTTCGCTGCTATCGTAGGTCTTTAGTTTAATCTCTCCGTTGTAGAGTTGCTTTAACTCATCCAGCCACTTGACGTAGCGAGTAGGCGCCTGTGAAGGGCGAGTTTTTGGCATGCCAAAACCCTCGAGGTTGATCAGCTTATTGATCCTCGCAGGCCTAATGCCTGCGTACAGCATACAAATATTAGCGCCCATGCTGTGACCTAGCAAGTCAATGGGCTGATCTTGGAAATAATGATCTAACAAAAACTCGAGATCCCCTAAGTAATCTGCAAAAACGAAGTGATCCTGTGCTTCACCTTTTAGTAAATTACTTGTCGTTAGGCCAAAACCGCGCCAATCGGGTGCGATGATTAGCCGTTCAGTGTTGAATGCATCTACTAAGAATTGAAATGATGCACTTACATCCATCCAACCGTGCAATAAAACCAGGGGTTTGGTTTTGTAGATCCTCTTAGGGTCTCCCCAGACCCGTACATGATAGTTTTGATTGCGAATGCAGACGAATTCGCTATTGGATAACTTTAAGGGGTGATACATGAGTTAAGAGAGGAAAATTAAAGTTTGAAAATATGCTAAAAAAACAGATGTTGTTTTTTTAAAGTTTAGCCGAGTATTTATAACACTTTAGATCAGGCAAAATTAAAAGAAGATTCTTAATACAAAGAAGTGACTGAAAATCTGGAACAATCTGAAACGACCTAGAATTACTGGATTAAACCTTATGTGTAATTAAATGACTGAATCAAAACTTCTACCTGTACGACTTGGCAAAAGTGAACTCATGGTGCCACCTATTTGCTTAGGAACAATGACTTTTGGGGAACAAGTGTCCGAGGCTGATGCGCACGACATCATGGATTTATCAATCGAGAGAGGGGTCAACTTCTTTGATACAGCTGAGATCTACTCCATACCAACTGCAGCTGCTACGTTTGGTTCTACCGAGCGTATTATTGGGAACTGGTTTGCAAAGAATAAAGGTAACCGTGCAAGAATTACCTTGGCCAGTAAAGTTGCGGGTTCCGCAAGGGGGATGCCTTGGGTACGAAGTGGATCGGGAATGACTGCTCAAGACATCTTCAATTCCTGTGAGGGCAGCCTTCGCCGCTTACAAACTGATGTCATCGATTTGTATCAAATCCACTGGCCAGAACGGCACGTTCCGGCCTTTGGCGCAGTGTATTACGATCCCAAGTTGGAGACGAGTACAACAAGCATTCACGAACAACTTGAAGCCTTAGGAACCCTTGTGAAACAAGGCAAGATTCGCTATATTGGTTTGTCCAATGAAACGCCTTACGGAGTTCATGAATTCGTAAGATTGGCCCAACTGCATAACCTCCCAGAAGTAGTCAGCGTACAAAATCCATACTGCTTAATCAACAGAACTGTGGAGAATGCACTTGATGAAACGTTGCACCGCTTAAATGTTGCCCTACTGGCTTACTCGCCGCTTGGATTTGGACTATTAACGGGTAAGTATGATCTCAGCGGAACGGTCGGCTCAAGTGCCCCAAAGGAGAGTAGGATCGCCAAGTTCGAATCTGTTCGTAAACAGCGCTGGGGAAGGCAAGAAGCCTTAGATGTGTCGCGCATTTATAACCAACTTGCCCTAGAAAACGGTTTAACTCCAACTCAAATGGCACTGGCATTTTGTTATACACAGTGGCGCGTTCAAAGCACCATCATAGGCGTTACTAGTACAAAGCAACTTGAGGAGAATCTTCAGGCTTACGGTACAACGCTCAGCCCCGAAATTCTTGCGAAGATTGATCATATTCGTTGGATTCACCGAGATCCAGCCGTATAACTTAACTAATTAAAAATATTACTTTATGAATCAATTATTGCCTGTGATTTTCTATATTTTTGCTTGGCTGCTTTTCGCATATGTTTGTGGATCGATCTCATTCGCCGTTGTCGTTAGTTGGGTTATGGGGCTACAAGATCCGCGAACTTTTGGAAGTCACAATCCGGGCGCTACCAATGTACTGCGAACCGGCAATAAGCTTGCCGCTCTTGCAACGCTTTTATTAGATGGCTTTAAAGGATGGGTACCTCTGGTCTTGGCAAAATCATTTTTGCTTCAAAATCTTTTTCTAGATTTTTCATCTCTAGGATTTGACTCCAACCCCCAGGAGGCTGCGAACATTACAAACTGGGCCATTGCAGGAGTAGCCATCTTTGCGTTTATTGGGCATCTCTGGCCTGTTTTTTTTCGATTTAAAGGTGGAAAAGGAGTCGCCACAGCTGCTGGACTTTTGCTTGGTATGCAACCCCTATTAGGCTTGAGCGTACTTTTAACGTGGGTTGCAGTTGCTTTGATCACACGCTATTCCTCACTCTCTGCCCTGGTAAGCGCTTTACTTGCTCCTTGTTATTTGGTTTTAGGGTCTATGTACGTTTGGACAGACGCACAGGGTCAAGTAAACACTGATCCACTGCCTTTGGCTTTGGCTTGTGCTTTGATGGCTGTGTTTTTGATCTATAGGCACAAGGAAAATATTTCCCGCTTGATGGCAGGCCAAGAAACAAAAATCTTTAAAAAAACTGAGCGCTAAATAGCGCTTTAAAGGCTAGTCTCTGAAATTATCAAAGCTCAGCGGTAAATCGCTGAGATCCTTTTTGATAAGTGCCATCGCGCTTTGCAAATCGTCCCGTTTAGCCCCGGTTACCCTGACAGCATCCCCTTGTATAGCAGCTTGAACCTTCAGTTTACTGTCTTTGATCAGGCGTTGCAGTTTTTTGGCATCATCGCCTGCAATCCCCTTCTTTACTTTGATCAATACCTTGACCTTATCGCCGCCGATTTTTTGAATCTCTTGTTTATCAAGGAACCGGACATCCACCCCGCGCTTGGTTAGTTTGCTTTGTAGTATGTCCTCAATTTGAGTGAGTTGGAAAGCAGAGTCACCAAAAACTGTAATTTCACTGTCTTTCAATTCAATAGCCGCACTGGTACCTTTAAAGTCAAATCGGGTACCAATTTCCTTGGCCGAATTTTCCACGGCGTTCTTAACTTCAACTAAATTGGCTTCGCAAACTGCGTCAAAAGAAGGCATAAATAAAGTCCTATGTGAGAATGCGACAATTCTGCCATGATTGTCGAACAAAACATTTCCCTTAAATCTTACAACACCTTTGGCATTGAGGCCAAAGCCCTTAGCCTTGTACGCATTAAATCCGAGGCAGATATTGATGCCGTTCTTCGGGATGAAAAGCTAAAACTGAGCCCTAAATTCATTTTGGGGGGCGGAAGTAACATCGTCCTCACAGCAGACGTTAAACCCCTGGTTCTCAAAGTAGAGATGATGGGTAAGCGGCTTGTGAGTGAGGATGACAAGGCCTGGATAGTTGAGGCTCACGCAGGGGAGGATTGGCACGAATTTGTACATTGGACGCTAGAAAACGGGTGGCCTGGGTTGGAAAATATGGCCCTAATTCCTGGCTTGGTTGGGTCCTCTCCTGTGCAAAATATCGGTGCCTACGGGGTTGAGTTGCAAGACAGGTTTGACTCACTTGACGCGGTTCACTTGGAGACCGGCGAAAGATTGTGTTTAGAGGCAATTCACTGCGGGTTTGGATATAGAGACTCGGTTTTCAAACACGGCCCTGCTCAACAAAAAGGGGGCTCTTCAAAAATAGGATTGGCGGGTCGCGCAATCATCACCCGCGTGCGCTTTCGGTTGCCTAAATTGTGGCGACCAGAGCTAGGGTACGCTGATTTACATAAGAAAGTTGTGGAAACGGGTCAAAATCACCCTAGTGCAATGCAAATTTTTGATTGGGTATGTGCAATTCGCCGGGCTAAGCTCCCTCAGCCTGAGGTGATTGGAAATGCAGGAAGCTTCTTTAAAAACCCCACCGTAAGTGCCGATCAATGTGCGGATATCATCGCGCGTGAACCCAAACTTGTTCATTACCAACTCAGCAACGGGGAATTCAAACTCGCAGCTGCTTGGCTAATTGACGCGTGCGGTTGGAGAGGTAAAACGGTTGGGCATGCGGGTGTTTATGAAAAACAAGCCCTAGTTTTGGTTAACAAAGGCGGTCCGGCGCGCCCTTGTACGGGGGGGGAGGTTGTGACGCTTGCACAGGCGATTCAAACCAGTGTTTATGAACGTTTTGGGATTCGACTTGAAATTGAACCGGTGGTTGTCTAGACAATCTTTAGGGGTTTCAAGCACAAGTTCAAACCAACAATGACGCCTGGGTTGAGGTGAGATAATTGGAATCGAGTAGGCCCGCCGGTGAGATGAGAAGAGTAGGTTTTTGAAAATATTTTTTGGAGTAATGAATGTTTATAACTCTCAAGCGCATTCGCTTAATTCTTGCTGTTTTGTTATGCATAGCCAGTGCTAATGCCTTTTCACAAAACTATCCAAATAAGCCCATTAAATTAGTAGTTCCTTTTGCGCCAGGCGGCACAACTGATATTGTTGCAAGAGTGATCGCAGAACCCTTGGGTCGAATACTGGGGCAAAGTGTGATTGTTGACAACAAGCCAGGTGGTGGTGGCGTAGTCGGTGCACTTGAGACCTCCAAAGCCGTTGCAGACGGATATTCTCTTGGCATAGCAACTGTCTCCACTACGGCCTCCAACCCAGCAATCAACCCTAAGATTCCCTACAACACATTAACTGACTTCACAGCCATTGTTAATATAGCTGCCACTCCTAACGTTATTGCAGTGCATCCTTCATTTCCAGCAAAAGATTACAAGGGATTTATTGAAGTACTTCGTCAAAATCCAGGTAAGTACTCATACGCCTCTTCTGGCACAGGAGGTATTGGACACCTGCAAACCGAACTTTTTAAGAATCTGTCTGGAACATTTGTAACGCATATACCCTACAGAGGAGGCGGACCCGCATTAAATGATACGGTAGCTGGTCAGGTTCCAATGATTTTTGATAATCTGCCCTCTGCTTTGCAATTCATCAAGGAAGGCCGTTTGGTACCTATTGTTGTTGCTGCACCCCAGCGGCTAGCGGTTTTGCCAAATGTGCCTACATTTAAGGAGGTTGGACTCGAAGCAGTAAACCGTATGGCTTATTACGGTATCTATGGACCCAAAGGTTTGCCCAAAGAGGTGGTTGAAAAAATACATTCAGGCGTTATGAAAGCACTTGATGATCCCGCGGTTCGCAAACGCATTGAAGATACCGGCTCTATAGTAGTTGGAAATACACCCGAGCAGTTTGCTCAGCAAATGAAGGCAGAGTATGAGGTGTATAAAAAAGTAGTCGATACCCAAAAACTCAAATTGGATTAAAAATCCTATACTGCGGCATTGGTAAAGTAGGTGAAGCAAGTGAAGCAAATAAGATTGCGAGTGAGTGAATACTGTATCAAACTCGCTCCAGAGTTCCTCTTCGAATAACGCATGACGAAAGCTAAACCCACAAAAGTCGATCCCAAAAGTAACCAACTTATCAACGATAGTATCGATAAAAGCATTGAAACTGTTGGAGGCCCCCAAATTAAAAGAGGGCGTCCAAGAAAATACGCCCCTTTAGTGGAACGTGTTGACCAAGATTCAATCACTCATCAGCCAAGTCAATCCAAGCTTGGATTTAAATCTGCGCTGTCCAACCCCCCCAAACTTGGTCGACCTAAGTTGGCCCCACCCATAATTCCCCTAGACCCAGTAATTGAACGTTTTATAAACTCCTTGTGGTTGGAGGAGGGGTTGTCTCAAAACACGCTCAGCGCTTACAAGCGAGACCTATCACAATTCTCACTTTGGTTAAGTGGGCGCGGCGCTAAATTACTCACCTGTTCAGAAGCTTTGGTCCAGAATTATTTTGCCGTTCGTTTTGTGGGCTCAAAGGCAACGAGTGCTAACCGGCGACTCACCGTTTTTCGCAGATTTTTTAGGTGGGCTCTACGTGAAGCGTTGATGCTGGAGGATCCCACGCTTAAGCTCTTGGCTGCTCGAACTCCTCTACGTGTACCTAAGGCGATTACGGAGGCTCATGTGGAGGCTTTGTTAAACGCACCCAACACAGATACACCCCTTGGCCTAAGAGATAAGGCGATGCTT
This sequence comes from uncultured Burkholderiales bacterium, assembly GCA_903896615.1. Classification (GTDB taxonomy): domain Bacteria; phylum Pseudomonadota; class Gammaproteobacteria; order Burkholderiales; family Burkholderiaceae_C; genus Limnohabitans. The sequence continues at coordinate 67,281 of CAITYM010000036.1, read as the reverse complement.
GAGCTCCTTTATGCAAGCGGGCTTCGCGTTTCAGAGTTGGTGAGTGTGAAGACCTTTGAGTTGGGTCTTCGAGAAAACGTGATTACTGTAATGGGAAAGGGACAAAAAGAGCGAATGGTTCCATTTGGTGAGGAGGCGGGTATTTGGCTTGAAAAGTATTTAAAAATGGCTCGACCAGATCTTTTGCAGGACCAGCAAACCCAAGATCTGTTTGTCACTCGAAGAGGCTCTGGGATGACGCGTGTGATGTTTTGGAATTTGATTAAACGGTACGCCCAAATCGCAAGTATTTCCGCCTCAATCTCGCCCCACACACTAAGACATGCCTTCGCGACTCATTTACTCAATCACGGCGCGGATTTAAGGGCAGTACAGATGTTGCTTGGACACGCTGACATTTCAACGACTACGATATACACGCACGTTGCGAAAGAGCGTTTAAAGAGCTTGCATGCAGCGCATCACCCCAGAGGTTGAATCGATTTGAGCCTTCTTTGCCCTTAGTCCTTGGCGTTAGCCCCCATGCTCCAAAGCACGTAACTCTTGTTGACTAAAGCCAGCGCGTTGCCTGGCCTCTAAATTAAATGGTGGCCTTAGTTTGGGCGCATTATGTTCATTTGCAAGCAGCGCATAGTGCTTCATAGGATCTAACCCTTTTTGATCACAAAGCCAATTGAACCAATAATTACCAATTGCGACATGGCCCACCTCATCTCGCAAAATAATATCCAATATTTGTGTTGCCTTTTGAGATTCGGGGCTGCCTGCTTGTTTAAGTTTCTTTTGAATAACAGGGGTCACATCCAAACCCCTGGCCTCAAGTGTGCGCGGTACAAGTGCCATTCGGGCGATGGCGCTGTCAGCGGTTTTAGTGCACATATCCCACAAACCGTCATGAGCCTTAAAGCTTCCGTAGTAATAACCTAATGACTCTAGCAATTCTCTAAGCATTTCAAAGTGAGTGGACTCCTCATATGCAACCTTTAACCAGTCTTCATAGTACCTTGATGGCAAATGAGGGTATCGCCATAGGGCGTCTAGGGCTAGGTTGATAGCGTTGAATTCAATATGACAAACGGCATGTACAAGTGCAGCTAAACCCTCGGCGTTAAAGGCTGAGCGCTTGTGCATATGGCGGGCATTGATTAATTCAGGTTTGCTGGGCCGCCCTGGAATTGTTCCCTCTGCCGGGGAAAAAACTTTCTCAATTGAAGCAGATAGTTGACCCCGGGAATGCCACATCTGGCCCACTAAATGGACCTTTATTTGTGGGTCAACTGCTTTTAATGCCTCTAAGGCACAATGTCTTAATTCCATCGGTACAATTTTGACACTGATTAGCGACTTTTTGAAGGGGTACTTTATGTCGATTTACAAACTTGGCGATTTAACTCCCGTATTGGACGCGGGGTCTTGGGTGGCTGATTCTGCGCAACTCATTGGCAAAGTGCATCTGCACAAAGACGCAAACGTATGGTTTGGAGCGGTTTTGAGGGGGGATAACGAACTCATTGAAATTGGCGAAGGGTCCAATGTACAAGAGCAGTGTGTTTTGCATACAGATCCTGGACATCCGCTTTTAGTCGGTAAAAACGTCACAGTTGGGCATCAAGTCACTCTTCACGGTTGTAAAGTGGGCGACGGATCTTTAATTGGCATTGGTTCTGTCGTCTTGAACGGTGCGGTTATCGGTAAAAACTCTATCGTTGGCGCGGGCTCACTCGTCACTGAGGGCAAAGTCTTTCCAGACGGTTCGATGATCTTAGGAAGCCCTGCAAAAGTTGTTAAAGAGCTCTCTCCTGAGCAAATTGCGGGCATCAATCAATCCGCTCCTCGCTATGTTTTGAATGCAAAGCGTTTTAGTGAAGGTTTAAAGAAGATTGACTAATTCTGTTTCACCCTTCATCTTTGAGGGCTTACCAGTTCGCGGATTTCTTGTCCAAATGAAAGATACTTGGGCTGAGATACTCCTGCGGCGACGCTCCAATCCAGACACAGGCGAATATCCAAAACCAGTAAGAGAGTTACTGGGTGAAATGACAGCTGCAGCTGTTCTTTTGCAATCAAACATCAAATTTGATGGTGCACTTATTTTGCAAATCTGGGGTGATGGGCCACTTAAAGTAGCTGTTGTAGAGGTCCAACCAGACCTTCGGGTACGTGCAACAGCCAAGGTAATTGGAGAGGTAGCTGAGGATACTGCGCTCAGCCAGATGATAAATAAGCATCACGGGGGGCGGTGTTCGATCACTTATGATCCTCAGTCGCGTCGCCAGGGGCAACAACCCTATCAAGGTGTTGTTCCACTTGAGAATGATGATGGTGTCTCGTATGAGCGCTTGAGCGACATTCTTGAACAGTACATGAGACGCAGCGAACAACTCGACACAACAATGGTCCTGGGTGCAGATGATGTGAGTTGTGCAGGCCTATTGATTCAAAGAATGCCTATCAAGGGACAAGATAACTTGGGTGGTGAACAAATCGAATTTGAAGAGGACGCCTTAGATCAAAACGAAGACTATAAACGCATATCTATTTTGACGGCCAGTTTGACCCCACATGAACTCTTAAATTTGCCCGCTGATCAAATTCTTCATCGTCTTTACTGGGAAGAGAGGTTGGCGCATTTAATCCAAGATCAAGCGCATCCTCTAAAGCCGCATTTTGGGTGCACATGTTCCAGGTTGCGAGTGGGCGCTATGATTCAAAATCTGGGAATAGAGGAGGCGCAAAGTATTCTCTCTGAGAGGGAAGATATTGATGTAAGCTGCGATTTTTGTGGTGCAAATTACAAATTCGATGCAGTTGATACCGCGCAACTATTTAACTCCCCAAACCCACAGCCCCCTAGCCCTAGCGTTTTACAGTAGCACCGAACATAGAAATTTCAAGTCATCGCGCCAAATTTAATTATTAAATACCAGTTGGACACGTCATCTCAAGGGGGCGCACTAGACGTGAAAATTCATCAGAAGTGATGCCCTCTAAAACAAACGCCGCCTCTACTAGAGTAGTTCCTTTTGTGTGTGCATAGTTGACAATTTCTGCCGCCCTGTCGTAACCCAGTTGAGGAACAAGTGCTGTTACTAACATCAAAGACTGTTTAAGCAACTCGTCAATACGTTTGGGATTGGCGGTGATGCCGCGCGCGCAGTACATCTCAAAACTTAGTATTGCATCTGTGAGAACTCTAATGCTTTGTAGAAAGTTATGAATAATGAGAGGTTTATAGACATTAAGTTCAAAATTACCTGAAGCCCCTCCAATCGCAATTGCAACGTCGTTCCCAATGACTTGACAACAAACCATTGTTAGAGCTTCACACTGCGTAGGATTAATTTTGCCTGGCATGATCGAACTACCAGGTTCATTATTTGGAATATTAATTTCCCCTAAACCACATCGAGGACCAGAAGCTAACCAGCGAACGTCATTGGCAATTTTCGTTAATGCTACTGCTAAGGTTTTAAGAGCTCCGTGAGCAGCGACAAGACCATCATGGGAGGCGAGAGCTGCAAATTTGTTTAAGGCACTAAACAACGGCAGGCCGCTACTCTTTGCTAAATCACTTGCAACCCTTTGGCCAAATTCTTTGTGTGTATTTAGGCCTGTGCCAACTGCGGTACCCCCCACAGCTAATGAGTAAAGAGCGGGTAAGACTGAATCTAGAATGGTTGCTGCGTGAGTGAGTTGATCGACGTAGCCTGAGAATTCTTGACCAAGGGTGAGCGGAGTGGCGTCTTGGAGGTGTGTTCGCCCAATTTTCACGAAACTCATAAACGACTCAGATTTAGCGCTGAGCGTTTGTCGCAGTAACATTAAGGCTGGGCGTAATTGATTAACAATTCCAGTGCAAGCAGCTAAGTGCATTGCAGTAGGAAAGATGTCGTTAGACGATTGTCCGTGGTTGACGTCATCATTTGGATGTACTACTCGTGAGCCCCCACGTCCTGCACCCAAGAGCTCAGATGCCCTGTTGGCCAAGACTTCATTCATGTTCATGTTGGTCTGGGTGCCAGAGCCTGTTTGCCAAACAGATAAAGGAAACTCCTGCCAATGAAGTCCGAGGAGAACTTCTTGAGTTGCGGCAATAATTTTTGAAGCCTTGAGTTCTGATAACTGACCCAGCTCACAATTGACTCTTGCACAAGCAGCTTTTACTGTTGCCAGTGCTATGAGCAGTTCTTTTGGGATCTTCTCGGTTGAGATATTGAAGTGTTTGAGTGATCTCTGAGTTTGCGCTCCCCATAGTCTATCTTTTGGGACTTCAATTGATCCGAAGGAGTCTTGTTCGATTCTAGTTTTGATCATATTTAGTTTCGCTTCCCATTAAGTAAGGGTATTAAACTACGCCTTAATTGTTTTAAATTAGATAGGCGTACTATGTAGACAGATACCGTAAATGCCTAGTGAAGTACAAGTATTTTTCTTGTGCAAGCTTTAGTCTCAGTTTGAAAATAATTAAGAAAGTAACTATTATGGAAATGTGTAATCATGATTTAAAAGAGTTGTTTCTCCAGTTGGGGTTGTTGTCAGAAAAACATGAGATTGAGGCATTCGCCTCAACACATTCGTTAATTGCCGGAGTTCGACTTGCAGATGCGCCGTTTTGGAGTGTTTCTCAAAAGCAATTTTTGTTTGAGGCGTTAGAGCATGATTCTGCTTGGTCAAACGCAACGGATCACCTTGCGAATTTGCTGAACCGAATCCCTGCGCCCGTCATTGATAATTGAAACTTCAGATGAGTTTCGCTACTCTGGCTAATGCTTTTTGAGATCTGAAGTGTCTGCGGGCTTGCGTAGCATTTTGTTAACTGCATCTAAATGAAGTTCTTCAAGCATGATCATCTCGCGGCTGTATTCCTCTAGAAGTACAGATTGATCTTTCGCTATTTTTAACAAGTCATAATACGCGGCAACAGCGCATTTTTCGTGCTCTAAACTTTCCCGGAGTATGTCCTCGGTGCGGTGCTGTTGCGAGTCCAAGAGTTGGCCGATTTTTAGGGATGGGTGACCACCCATTAATGTAACCAACTCTCCAGCTTTATGAGCGTGGGCCAAGCTCTCATCGGCATTTCCTTTGAGCCAATCAATAATCGGGAGTCGGTTGTAGCCAAATATCATTAGCGAGTAGTGCGTATACTTAACCACTCCAGCTAGCTCAAGCTCCATTATGAGGTTGAGGGCGTTGATGGCTGCTTTGTTTTGGACATCATCCATTTTCTATCCTTTTATTTCCATTGATCTGTAAATTCCCTGTAGATTTAGACGTCAAAACGAAGACTGATTGCATGTTCTTTAAAGTGGGGTATAAGAAAAATCCGTTTCAATCATCAGCTATCTACCTCAGTGAGCTACCACTTTAATTGAAAGGGTACAAGCGGTCTGTACATCAACAAACATTGCGATTCAGAAAAAGTCTTAAGTCGCTATATTTCCTATCTTTTTCTTCAATTACGCCCCCTCTTTCTTTGTTTTACTTGATTCGACTTTAATGCTCTGGGAAAGGTGCTCCTTACATTGCACTTCTTATCTATCGGCATTTCATTTGTTTGAAGGCTAAAAGCGAGTCTTCAATTAACCTATTTAAACGAATAAAAAATTCATTACATCTCATTAGTTTTACCAAGTTTGATTCGCCGCAATTTACTTTGACACACAACGATTTGACACCTTGTCGATGCTGTCAATGTAAGCTCTACATAACTGCGCGTAGGGGATCAATATTCGATATCAATTCTTCAAATCAATTGATAAAAACAAAAACATGTAATCAAAATCTATTAACGATTACGGGTATCTATTAATGTTCAATTCACAGATTTTGTGAGACGATATAGCAATATAAGGTTAGCTTGCTTCATAAGAATTTAATTAAGCACCATACCCATAATCGTCTTAGGGAATTGAATTGAACACGCCGAAAATTGATATTTATAATCACGTTATGCCACCCGCATACCTAGAGCTTGTTAAGAAGCACGGGCGTGAACCTGGTATGGTTAAAAGAATGTCTAACTTGAAAATACTTTGGGACATGCCTGCACGGGTAGAGATGCTCAAAACTTGGCCTGACGTGCAACAAATCATCTCCCTAGCAGTACCGTCCCCTGAGATGTTAGGTGGGCCTGAGGAGTCCCCACAGTATGCACGAGTTGCAAATGTTGGCATGGCAGAAATTTGTGCACAGTGGCCCAATCAGTTCCCCACATTTGTAGCTTCATTGCCTATGAATAATCCTAAAGCCGCTATAGAGGAGATGGACTACGCGATTGAGCACCTTGGTGCAAAAGGTGTACAAGTGCTGACACACGCAAATGGTAAGGCACTAGATCATGAGGACATCTTTCCCGTATTCGAGCGCATCACCAATCACTACCATTTGCCCGTGTGGATGCATCCCACTCGACCCGGTAGTAAGCCCGATTATGAAAGCGAAGACCGTTCCAAATATGAGATCTGGCAAGTACTTGGTTGGCCTTTTGAAACTAGCGTTGCAATGTCACGCATGGTGTTTTCTGGACTGTTTGATCGCCTGCCAGATTTAAAGCTCATTACTCATCACTGTGGTGGAATGTTGCCTTATTTTTCAGGACGGGCAGAGACACTTTGGGCTCAACTAGGCTCACGTAGTGGAGATAAAACTGAATCAGAGGTGCTTAAGAATCTCAAGAAAAAACCTATGGAATATTTCAAAATGTTTTATGGTGATACGGTGCTGGGCGGATCGTCTTCTGCACTTCGTTGTGGTCTTGATTTTTTTGGACCAGAGCATGTGGTGTTCGCTAGTGATTGTCCCTTTGATCCCGAGGAAGGCCCCATGTTTATCAGAGAGGGTATTCGTTCCATAGATACTCTAAACCTTCCCGTTGAAGATGCTAGACGCATATATTTTGGTAATGCCTTTAAGCTTTTAGGATGGAGTGAACCATAAGAAAACAACGGCTCATAGATCTAAATTTAAAAGTTGCACCGTAAACCCTCGACCCCTTGGGACGAGGCATTTCATTTTATATATCCAATCACTGAACTGCTTACCCAATTAAGAGGATGACTATGTCTAAAGTATTTATCGCATTGAACCCACGTTTGCATCAACTTAAAAACCTTGGATTGTTTGCATTTGCATCACTTGTGCTGTTTGCGCTCCAAAGCCAGATCCAAGCCCACGCAGGTGGCGTTTATCCTGAGCGGTTGGTAACTATTGTTGTGCCCTTTACTGCAGGATCGGGTAGCGATATTGTTGCTCGAATCATTCAACCTAAATTAGCAGAGCGTTGGAAGCAGGCCGTGATTGTGGATAATAGGGCAGGTGCTAGTGGCAATATTGGTGCAGACTATGTATCTAAAGCACAGCCCGATGGATATACGCTCCTCATGGCGATTAATACCATCACCATGGCTCCTAATTTATATAAGAAGCCCCCCTTTGATCCTGTGCTTGATTTCACTCCGGTGATGAAAATGACGGTTGCTAACTTTGCCATAGTAACCAACCCACAAGTTCCTGCTAATGATTTAAAGTCATTGATCCAACTCGTTAAAGCTCATCCGGGTCAATACAACTTTGGATCGCCGGGAAACGGCACTCCGCATCATTTGGCGATGGAGCTTATGAAGTTACAGTTTGGACTGGATATGCTTCATGTGCCCTATAAAGGAATAAGTGGGGCTACAACAGATTTACTTGGAGGGCAGGTTCAAATGATGTTTGCAAGTGTCCACTCAATGCTGCCAAATGTGAAGGCCGGTAAACTAAAAATGCTTGCTGTAACTGGTAGCCAGCGAGAGTCAATACTTCCTAATGTTGCAACATTCAAAGAGCAGGGCGTTGACTTTATGGATGCGGTCGACGCGTGGTACGCCATGTTCGCGCCACCTAAAACATCCCCAGAGATTGTGAGCCGACTTGTGAAAGACATCACTGCGGTACTGGCCATGCCTGATGTTCAAGAGCAACTCGCTGCCCAGGGCTTAAAGGTCCAGTTAAGCACCCCCGAACAACTGGGGCAATTAGTAGCAAGTGATACAGTGCGTTGGAAGAAAACTATTGCCGACGCACATATAACTGCTGATTAAATGCTTGGTTTTCTCTATGCATTAAATATTAAAGCTGTCCGGAATTGAGGAACCCAAATAATTTGTGTTCACACTCTGGATCGCTGCATTTCTCGCAGGCTACAAAGTTGTAATTGTTCCTCGACAGCGGTATTGGCCTAAAGCGCTCAGTTTTATTATCTTCTGTGTTGATTTTTTTAATCAAATGTTGGGTGACATTTGCAAATGCATATGCCGCATTTCTCAGCAAGAGTGAGTGCTCTAGACCCGGCGTGGCTGGAGACTCCCAAAATCCTCTAATGATTTGAAGGGATTGCTTAAAGGGGGAGTTGCTTTTTAAAGACGCTCTTTTAATTTCCGATTGCTCAATTAGTGTGCGCCAAATTTCTAGCGGTTTTTCATCTTCACTTGCAAATTCAGTTGGGCAGATTAGAAAAAGAATTCGATTTAAAGCGCCGAGTGAGGGAGCTTTGTGAAGCCAATCTGATGCGTTGGCTAGATTATTGGCCGCTCTATTTCCAAGCGAATTTGAATAGCAATCAATAAATAAACCGGGTAGTTCGGTCGTTTCAATATTAGTTTGTAAGTCAGTACCCGGTCTGGGTGAGTATTTAAGATGCAAATTAGATCGTAATTGTTCTAATAAATGCGCACGAACCGCTTGCACAATATGTTCGTGCTCGCCCAGTAAATCAATAAAGAGGTTGGACAAGCTAAATTATTTGGAGATTTGAACAAAAATCTCATTTGATTTGACCATACCCAATTCGTTTCTGGCACGGTCTTCAACCATTTCTAAACCTATTTGAAGATCTGTGAGCTCTGCGCGCATCCGCTCAATTGCGAGCTCATGTTGCACGTTCTTTTGGGATTGAACCTCAAGTCGTTGACTCAGTCTCATAACCTCAGGAATACTGCCCCGCCCAAACCACAGCTGCGCTTGCAAAATGACTAGCAAACTGATCAAGATTATGGGTAATGGACGAAACATTTTTTACACAAAGAGATGGTTAAGTAAAAAGCCGGGTTAGAGGATTTCTACTCGCTGCGGATTGAGAGCGATGCAGCGAGTAGGTTGCTATATTATCAAGTTTATCGCAAATTGTAAAACGCAGATCTACCTGGATATTCTGCCACTTCACCCAGATCCTCCTCGATGCGCAGGAGTTGGTTGTATTTAGCCATCCGATCGGACCGGGAAAGTGAGCCAGTTTTGATTTGACCCGCATTCGTTCCAACTGCTATGTCGGCAATCGTAGAGTCTTCTGTCTCGCCTGATCGGTGGGAGATCACGGCTGTATATCCAGCGCGCTTAGCCATCTCAATGGCTTGGAAGGTTTCTGTAAGTGTGCCAATTTGATTGATCTTAATGAGTACAGAATTTGCAATTCCCTCTTTGATGCCTCGTTCAATGATCTTAGTATTGGTGACAAATAAATCGTCACCAACCAATTGCACTTTTTGGTTAAGCCTGTCGGAGATTACTTTCCAACCCGCCCAATCATCCTCTGACATAGCGTCTTCGATGCTGATGATTGGGTATTTGTCTACCCAAGTAGCGAGCATATCCGTCCACTGCTCAGCACTTAGAGCGAGGCCTTCGCCACCAAGATGGTATTTGCCGTCCTTGTAAAACTCACTCGCAGCGCAGTCAAGACCAATGGCGATTTGCTCACCTGCTGTGAACCCTGCCGCAGCAATGGCATCAAGAATCATTTGAATCGCAGCTTCATGGTTTTCAACGCTTGGGGCAAATCCGCCTTCATCTCCCACCGCTGTGCTGATTCCTTTATCGGAGAGAATTTTCTTGAGTGCGTGAAATACCTCGGTGCCGTAGCGCAAGGCTTCCCTGAAGGTCGGCGCGCCAACCGGGATGATCATGAATTCTTGAATATCCAAGTTGTTATTGGCATGCGCACCACCATTGATCACGTTCATCATAGGAACCGGGAGTTGTTTGCCGGCCATGCCCCCAAAATATCTGTAAAGGGGTAAGCCGGCTTCCTCGGCTGCTGCTTTTGCAACAGCCATAGATACGGCTAATATGGCATTTGCACCTAAACGGCCTTTGTTCGGTGTGCCGTCTAAGTCGATTAATGTTTTGTCTAAGAATGCTTGTTCACTTGCGTCTAAGCCAAGAACGGCTTGGGTGATTTCAGTATTTATGTTCTCCACCGCTCTTAGAACACCTTTGCCTAAATAGCGGTGTTTGTCGCCGTCTCTCAACTCAACGGCCTCACGTGTGCCTGTTGAGGCCCCGGACGGCACAGCAGCTCGACCCATGATGCCGCTCTCTAGTAATACATCACATTCAACAGTTGGATTGCCGCGGCTATCCAGTACCTCACGACCTACGATATCAACAATTGCACTCATGGTTTTGTTACTTTGGTGATTAAAAAATAATGGAAAGGAGAAAAAAGAGAATATAGCGCTAGGCTTGAAAGTGGTTTTCCAAAAATCCGACCTTCTTAACCACTTGATCTAGCTCAAGTAAAGTCTCTAGTAATTCGCGCATGTGTTTTAATGGAACTGCATTTGGACCATCACTCAGGGCTTTGCTTGGATTTGGATGAGTTTCCATGAATAGACCCGCTACGCCAACTGCGACTGCTGCACGAGCAAGTACTGGAACCATCTCTCGTTGACCGCCAGAGCTAGTACCTTGACCTCCAGGTAACTGAACTGAGTGCGTAGCATCAAATACTACTGGCGCGTGGGTTTCTCGCATAATGGCTAGACTTCGCATGTCCGAGACTAGGTTGTTGTAACCAAAACTTGCGCCTCTCTCACATGCCATAAAACGCTCCGGGCTCAGGCCCGCTTCTTTTGCAGCGTGGCGTGCTTTATCGATGACATTTTTCATATCATGAGGAGCAAGAAATTGGCCTTTCTTAATATTGACAGGCTTACCAGATTGTGCAACTGCGTAAATAAAATCTGTTTGTCTGCATAAAAATGCAGGCGTTTGAAGTACATCAACAACCTTACAAACAGGTTCAATATGTGATACCTCATGAACATCGGTTAAAAGTGGAACACCTAAGTTTTTCTTAACCTTAGCAAGTATCTCCAGTCCAGCTTCCATACCGGGACCTCTAAAGGAAGTGCCGCTTGAGCGGTTGGCCTTGTCGTAACTGGATTTAAAAATAAACGGAATACCCAGTTCAGTAGTAATTTCTTGAAGCGTTCCAGCTGTATCCATTTGTAGTTGCTCGGACTCGACAACGCAAGGTCCGGCGATCAAAAAGAAGGGCTGCGTAAGACCCGCTTTGAAACCGCACAAATCTATAGTTGGATACTGTGACGAAGAAGAACTAGATGTGAAAGCAAGTGTGGACATTAAGCTACCACCTTGCCCTTGGATATTGAACCACTGGCGGGTGAATTGTGCGACGGGGCGTTAGAAGTTGGGTTGGCCCCAGTGCGCGAGTGTTTATTATCGATCGCAGCTGTGATGTAGGAGTTAAACAAGGGATGACCATCCCAGGGTGTCGATTTAAACTCAGGGTGGAACTGCACTCCCATATACCAAGGGTGGACAGACTGAGGCAGTTCAACAATTTCAGTTAACTGCTCACGCTGAGTGATTGCGGATATGAGGAGACCTGAATCACGTAGTTGATCAAGGTAATTCACATTCGCTTCATAGCGGTGTCTATGTCGCTCAGTAACTACGCTGCCGTAGATTTGGTGAGCAAGGGTGCCTGGTTTGACGTCTGAAGTTTGAGCGCCCAGTCTCATCGTACCCCCTAAATCAGAGTTGGCACTTCTAGTTTGGATGGATCCGTCTTTGTTTTTCCACTCAGTGATGAGTGCAATAACTGGATTTTGTGTCTCAGGTTCAAACTCTGTACTGTTCGCATCTATCAAGTTTGCCATGTGCCTTGCGTACTCAATAGTTGCAACTTGCATACCTAAGCAGATACCTAGATAAGGAATTTTGTTTTCCCTAGCGTAACGAGCTGCGCAGATCTTTCCTTCGATACCGCGTTTACCAAATCCACCAGGTACAAGTACTGCATCGAAAGCACTTAACTGAGAGACATTCTCCGGTGTAATAAACTCAGAGTCTAGGTACTCAATTTTCACGCGTGCTTTGTTATGAATTCCAGCGTGCCTAAGCGCCTCATTGAGTGATTTGTAACTGTCAGACAAGTCTACATACTTGCCCACCATCGCAACTGTAACTTCAGTTGAAGGATGTTCCACCGCATAAACCAAATCATCCCAACGTTTTAAGTTGGCGCTTTGAGTTTGAAGTTTGAGTTTGTCGCAGATCAAATCATCCAAGCCTTGCTCGTTAAGCATGCGTGGTACTTTGTAGATAGTGTCAACATCCCACATCGAGATCACGCCGCTTTGCGCAACGTTAGAGAAAAGAGAAATCTTTTCGCGTTCTTCGTCAGGTATGGGGCGATCTGCGCGGCAAATTAAAGCATCTGCTTGAATTCCAATTTCACGCAGTTTTTGCGCAGTGTGTTGTGTGGGTTTGGTTTTGAGCTCCCCAGCAGCTGCAATCCAAGGCACATAGCTTAGATGGACAAATGCGGTTTGGGTGGGTCCCATTTTGAGACTCATTTGGCGTGCAGCTTCTAAAAATGGAAGTGACTCAATGTCTCCTACCGTGCCGCCTATCTCTACAATAGCTACATCTACTCCGTCCGGCATACCAAAACCCGCGCCGCGTTTAATGAAGTCTTGAATTTCGTTCGTGATATGGGGAATGACCTGAACGGTTTTACCCAAATAATCACCTCTACGTTCTTTTTCTAGAACAGATTTATAGATTTGACCTGTAGTGAAATTGTTGGACTTTCGCATACGAGTCGTAATAAAACGCTCATAATGGCCTAAATCCAAATCGGTTTCAGCACCGTCATCCGTCACAAAGACCTCACCGTGTTGAAACGGTGACATCGTGCCGGGATCTACGTTGATATAAGGGTCTAACTTGATGAGGGTGACACTGAGTCCTCTGGACTCAAGGATCGCAGCAAGAGAGGCGGAGGCGATGCCCTTTCCAAGAGAGGACACCACGCCGCCAGTGACGAAGACAAATTTGGTCATGTCGAGCTCGGGATTGTTAATGTCCCGGGAGGAGGAAAGAGAAATTATAGTTGTACTCTGGTACATTGCGGTTCATGAAACAGTTGAAAAATAAACATTTTGTTTTGGGCCTCACCGGTGGTATTGCTTGTTATAAAGCAGCCGAGCTTTGTCGCGCCTTAATTAAGGAGGGGGCCAGCGTCCAAGTGGTCATGAGCGAGGGTGCGACTCAGTTTATTACCCCCGTCACCATGCAGGCCTTATCTGGACGCCCCGTTTTTGTCTCCCAGTGGGACCCCCGTGAGGGCAATAATATGGCTCACATCAACCTCTCAAGAGAGGCGGATGCTATTTTGATTGCGCCAGCAAGTGCCGAATTTGTAGCTAAATTACTACACGGAAGAGCTGATGATTTACTCAGCCTCATGTGTTTGGCCAGGCCTATTGAACAAGTGCCAATGATCATAGCCCCGGCCATGAATAAAGAAATGTGGGCTAATCCGGCGACACAGCGAAATATTGAACAGTTAAAAGCCGATGGGGCCTTCGTCTTGGATGTAGCCGCCGGTGATCAGGCCTGCGGCGAGGTCGGCGACGGCAGGATGTTGGAGCCCGAACAGATCCTTGAGGGATTGAGAGCGCACTTTACGGCTAAAGTGCTCAATGGCCGCAGGCTCCTCATTACGGCTGGGCCAACCTATGAGGCTATTGATCCGGTGCGGGGGATCACTAATTTGTCCAGCGGCAAGATGGGATTCGCTATTGCCCGGGCTTGTTGGCGTGCAGGGGCCGATGTGACTCTAATTAGCGGCCTCGTTGCGCTTGAAACTCCCTTCGGTGTTAAACGAATTAGTGTCACCTCAGGGCAGCAAATGTATGATGAAACGCTTGCGCGGGTAGATTCCTCGGACGTGTTTGTTGCGACAGCAGCAGTGGCGGATTGGCGAGTTCGAACAACAGTGGATCAAAAGATTAAAAAGGCGAGGGATAAGTCCCTTCCTAAGCTTGATTTAGTAGAAAACCCAGATATTTTGAAATCAGTGACCATGAGCACTAGAGCCCAAAGTGGTAAGCTATATTGTGTAGGATTTGCTGCTGAGAGTGAGAATTTGGAGCAACTCGCAATCGCTAAACGGCAAGCCAAAGGGGTGCCTTTGTTGGTGGCAAATTTAGGACCTCAAACCTTTGGACTTGATGAAAATTCTTTACTACTTGTTGACGAGTCAGGTACGCGTCAACTAGGTTGGGCAAGCAAAGACGATTTAAGTCTCGAGCTAGTTAATGAGATTGCATCCAGAATTTCAAAGTAGCTAAATGAGGCCTCTGACTGGGATTACTTTGCTTTAATTCCAGTAGAGCCAAATCCTCCGTTTCTCTCGCTTGTATGCGTGAAGGCGTCAACAATTTTGAATGCAGGCCTGATGACAGGCAAGAAGACCATTTGTGCAATTCGCTCACCCGGATTAATCACAATCGTTTGATTGCTCGAACTTGGATTGCGGTTCCAAACACTAATGAAACATTGTTCCCTGTAGTCCGCGTCAATCACTCCAGTACCGTTACCTAGTATCAGTCCTTTTTTATGCCCAAGCCCTGAGCGGGGGAGAATAAAGGAGCAAACTCCCGGTGCATTCATATGAATGGCAATTCCAGTCGGCACCAACACAGCAGCCTGTTGTGGCAAAAGGAGCAAAGGCTCTTCAAGACAAGCAATTAAATCAATTCCTGCAGATTGAGGGGTTTGATACTTAGGGAGCCCCCACTCATTGAGTCGTTGATCAAGGACAGTGATTTCAAATTGATATTCTTGTGACATTTGAATTGAATTTCTGATTGGTTGAATCGCTAATGACCCTGCTGACTTTTCTGTTTAGTTAAAGCATGGGACAGCATTTGTTTTTGTGCTTGCTCAACTTAGTGCAACTGAGTGCTTCCAGGGGCTTGTGGAATGATTTTGAAGAAACCGCTCCCCATACTTTGTGTCTCTAGTTCTTCGTCACTTGCCGCGCGCACTCCTTCAATTTTGATGTGAATTCTGAGGGCGATGCCAGCGAGTGGATGATTGCCGTCCAAAACCACGTGCTCAGGATAAATCTCGGTGACCGTATAGAACAAATCCTTTGGTGCCTGAGGGTTGCAACCAGCGGGCAGTGCATGTCCTTCAATAGTCATACCCTCCTCAAGCTCAGGGGGGAAGAGAGATCTTTTTTCTAGAAAAACAAGCATCTCATCATAATCGCCAAACGCCTCTTCGGGTTCTAAGTGAAGGTCCAGACTCTCACCGGCGCTATAACCCATCAGTGCTTCCTCTATTTTGACAAGTAAATCATCGCCCCCGACAAAAAACTCCACAGGTTCATCGAGTTGATCCAAAGTCTCACCTAAAGTGTCCTTTAGAGTCCAGGATAAAGCGACGACGCATTGAGATGCTATTTCCATAATTTTTGTAGAAAATGTAAAAATTCAATTAATAAGACTTCTAACATCAAAGAACTTCAGCTAAGCTTAACTCAGTTTAATCTCAGCGATCAGTTCATCCGAATATTTTGAAAATTCAAATACTATGCAAATTAATCAGCCACTTCCAATGCTTGCAGGCCTAAGTCCCAAAGAATTTATGAAAAAGTACTGGCATAAAAAGCCTTTACTGATTAAAAATGCATTCAAGGATTTTAAGCCTGTATTGAGTCGTGCTGAATTGTTCCGTTTGGCCCAAAGTGATGAAGTCCAATCAAGGCTCGTACAGCAACAATCTAATGGGGATCATTCCACCTGGACTGTCCAAGCTGGTCCCATTAGGGGACGGGATAAACCTTCCTTTACCAGGGAAGCTTGGACGCTGCTGGTACAGGGAGTGGATTTGGTCAATGATCGAGCAGCTCAAATACTCCGACAATTTCGTTTCATTCCGGATGCACGCCTTGATGATTTGATGATCAGTTACGCCACCAATAACGGCGGCGTTGGGCCGCATTTTGATAGTTACGACGTTTTTTTGATCCAAGCCAGCGGTCAAAGGTTATGGCGAATTGGTCAGCAAAAGGACTTGACCCTTCGCGACGATACTCCGCTCAAAATTTTGGCTGACTTTAAGTTCCAAAAAGAATACTTATTAGAGCCGGGCGATATGCTGTATTTGCCTCCAAGGTATGCACATGAGGGCGTAGCAGTGGGTGAATGTATGACTTATTCCGTTGGATTTCGAGCCCCTAAGAGCGATGAGTTAGCAAGGGATTTATTACTAAGGCTAGGCGATGAGGTAGAGGAGTTGATGGATTCAAAGGTCTACGCTGATCCAATGCAAGGTGCTGTTGCGGATCCTGCGCAAATACCTGATACTTTGCAATATTTTGCGATGCAAGCTTTGGCTAAAACGATTGAGCGTCCTAGCGTGTTTGCCAGACTTTTGGGGGAGTCCTTGAGTGAGCCCAAGGATCATGTTTGGTTTCAATCAACCGCTGATTCAAGCTCA
The DNA here is from genome assembly GCA_903896615.1 of uncultured Burkholderiales bacterium. Taxonomy (GTDB): domain Bacteria; phylum Pseudomonadota; class Gammaproteobacteria; order Burkholderiales; family Burkholderiaceae_C; genus Limnohabitans. The sequence goes on along the minus strand of CAITYM010000036.1, from coordinate 50,700 downwards.
AAAGTGCGACGAAATAGACCTAGACACCCCTGTCCAGAGGGCGTGCGACTGGATGATCAAACAAAAATGCTTTACGACGCGCTGCATGTCTTTATAAACGGGGAGAGTTGGCGCGCTACGGGCAAGGATAGAAGCTTGATGAGGCTACTAGCTAATCAGCGTACACTGCGTGCCCAGGACTTAGATAAGGCTTCAGAGGATGCTCTAGGCTTGATTGAGAATTGGATAGATGCGGGTTGGGCCCATTCTTTGTAAAGTTGAGTAATATGAGAATTTAGGACGGGATAAATTTTTCTGGCAATAGGGTTTACGCATAGCCCTGGAAATCCCTTATAATAAAAAACTGAGTTGAGGGGATTAGTGTCCATCTGCTCAGTCGCAGATCTCTGTGACGCTTTTAAATTTTTCTTCTCTATATAAATTAAGGAATTACGAAATGAAAAAATCGCTCCTCTTGGCAAGCTTGTTAGCTATCGCTTTAGTTGCTTGTGGCAAAAAAGAAGCTCCTCCTGCTCCTGCAGCTCCTGCTGCTGAAGCACCTGCAGCTCCTGCAGCAGCACCTGCAGCACCAGCAGCTGACGCAGCAGCGCCCGCAGCAGCAGCACCTGCAGCACCTGCAGCTGACAAGAAGTAATTCGTACTTCTCAAGAAGCGTAAGCCACCCTCGGGTGGCTTACTTATTTGCGCAAAGCTTTTTAACTCTTTCGCAAGTTCTCTACGGATACCACTAATTTACGTTAATCCAACTAGATCCAGTATCAGGGGCTGCAACCCATACCTCATCTCGCGTGCGTCCCAGTGCACGGCTTAAACAATCCAAAACAATTTCAGGGCTATTATTTTTCTCGCTCAGATGTGCAGCTACGACTTGCCCAAGTCTAGGATGATTGAGAATTTGTGCCAATTCACAGGCAGAGTCATTTGAGAGATGACCAAGTGGCCCTGAAATCCTGTCTTTTAAGAATTGAGGATACCCTGATTTGCGAAGCATCTGGGTGTCATGGTTGGTCTCCATTAACAGGGCATTACATCCCTTTAGTTGAGAGACAACATGGGCGCTCACATGGCCTAAATCTGTCAGTATCCCCATGCTCACTGCACCGTCGGAGAGTTTGACTTGAAGGGGCTCGCGAGCGTCGTGAGGTACGGTGAACGGTGTAATCTGCAACGCTCCAAAACCAATCACTTCAGTGTCTCTGGCAATATTGATTTGGCTATCGTTTAAACCCCAGTCTAGACCGTTTGAGGCAAGCCAAGTTCCCTGACTCATCCAAACAGGAATACCCAAAGAACCTGCAACTCGTTTGGCGTGGCCCACGTGATCAGCATGTTCATGCGTAATATAGAGCGCGTCTAAGTCGTTAAGGGCTAATTCAGCCTGAATTAAACGTCGCTCAAGTTCTCTCAGGCCAAGACCGCAGTCGATCAAAATACGATTGGTCTGGATCCCGCACTGTGCTTCAACAACTGTGGCATTGCCCGTGCTTCCGCTACCCAAGTTTTTGAATCTAAGCACGCTCTTGAATATCAGGTAGTAAAAGCACGAGAACTTTAAAGATTATTTCAATTCACCAACTAAGATGTCGGCAATCTTTTTCGCGATTTCCCCGCCGTCAGGATCCCCAGCATTATTTAAAATGTTAATCTTGGTAAGTTCACCTTCGCTGGTTAACTTCAAGCGATATTTTTGGGGACCAATTGGTGTAGTTTTGGGGGAGTTGAACATACTCTTATACCAAGGCACATCAGAGGTTTCTTTTGGTTTTTCAACATAACGTACAAAGTAAAGCCCTGCTTTTCGGTCTCGGTCTTCAACTGTAAAACCACCTCTATCCAATGCCACACCGAGTCGACGCCAGGAGTTATCAAAGCCCTGCGCAAGTTCAACAACTGGTTTGCCGTTAACCAGCGTTAATTTGGCCGCTCCAGCGATTGATACGCCTTCAACTGATTTTGTAGCAAATTCAACCGATGTTCCAAGTTTGACCATTAATCGACGTAAAAATTCATTCTCTAGTTCGGGATCGTTAGGGCGAGGTTTCCACACAGTTGTCATGTGCGCAGCATCTGCATACTCCTCTGAGATCCCCCGGTGTGAAATATAAATTTCACAACTATCAGGTCCAGTTGACTCTATTCGTGTACGGTACCGATCTCGAAGTCCTGTTGATGAGACCATATCCAAAACTTTACCTATGTAGTGGTGTACAAAGTCTTTGGGAAAGTTTGCTTTGTTTTCGGCCCAGTCTGTCTCTAAAATCCCCAACTCTTTTTGGTCAGTGGTGTAGGTGAGTCCGTTATCAATCCAAAATGCATGCACCAAAGGCCAGACCTGGTCAGCGGGGCGTTTGACGCTCAACCAACGTTGACTGCCGTCACGCGCAATAGATACGTCACCGATGTTCGTAGGGCTAACTTTTTGCGCGGTATTTGCTGGCGTGCCGTTCAAATTCTTTGCACTAACTCCGCCAGGAATTGCGTAACGCGCATTGCTGGGCAATTGTGAAAGGTCAGGTGGCACATCAAGTGGTGTTGTTTTAACTTCAGAGGATGTTCTGTAATCAACTTTATTGCCATTAAAGCTTACGGACTCACAACCACAAATAGAAAAAATGAACATTGCAACCGCGGTTGCAATAATTTTTCTTGAAACCCGGTTAGTTGCAAGTGCGTGATTAAACATAAAAAACGTTTTCAAAGAAGTTCCTTGGCGTAAATTCAAATTAACCCACTTGCTTTGAGAGCGGCTTGAACAACACTCTCGTTAGCTTGGGTGAGAGTGGTCATGGGTAAGCGCATCGTGCCGTTGCAAAGTCCCATCTTGGACATCGCCCATTTAAGGGGGATGGGATTGGCTTCAACGAATAGATGTTTGTGTATAGGCAAAAGTTGGAATTGAATTTGCATGGCTCGCGCTACGTTTCCTGACATCGCTGCCACGCACAGCTCGTGCATGAGTTTAGGTGCTATGTTGGCACTGACACTTACATTCCCCTTCCCACCGCACAGCATTAAGGCCACAGCAGTAGGATCATCGCCAGAGTAGACGCTGAAAGTTTTGGGTAAATCTTTGATCAACCACTGTGCGCGCTCTATGTTTCCGGTCGCCTCCTTGATGCCTACGATACCTGGCACCTTGGATAAGCGGATTACTGTATCGTGTTGGAGATCAGCCACCGTGCGCCCAGGTACGTTGTATAGGACCATTGGCAAGTCAACGGACTCGGCAATCTTTTTAAAGTGTAAATACTGACCCTCTTGTGTCGGTTTGTTGTAGTACGGGACGACTTGCAATTGGCAGTCTGCCCCAACTTTTTTTGCAAAATGTGCTAATTCCACCGCCTCTTGCGTGGAGTTTGCGCCGCATCCAGCCATGATAGGCACGCGCCCCTTGGCCTGCTCTACAGACACGCGAATGATTTCGCAGTGCTCCTCAACGTTGACCGTTGGGGACTCTCCTGTAGTACCCACCACCCCAATGCAGTCGGTACCTTGCTCTATGTGCCAGTCAATAAGCTTGCGCAGGGTCGGGTAGTCAACGCTGGTGTCATCGTGCATCGGAGTAACTAAGGCAACGATACTTCCTGTTATGGGTGTCATGAAAACAAGTGTAAGTAGCTAAAGCCCACTATTCTACCGAGATGTGGGGCGATATCTCTGAAGAATTGAAACTTCCTTTGGAGAACGAATTGCCACAATTCTTTGTACAAATCGATCTGGTTCGGATAAAAGTACTTCTTCGTACGCAATGACACGTAAATTTGAGCAAATTTGAAGTAATTCACCCGGTTTTAGTAAGAATTCGGGTCGACTAGGACGTCCAAGTGCTTCATGGCCTTGAGCAAAAGTTTCGTAAATTAGTACGCCACTATCGACAAGGGAGTTAATCAAATGAGGGAATAGGGGGCGCCACAAATAGTTGGTCACGATGACCGCATTGAATTGGCGCGCCCCCAAGGGCCAATAAGAAGGAGTGGCACCAGCTAATTTACCAAACTTACCTAATTTACCTAAACTGGAGTCACCTTCCTCAAACGTGAAGCATTTATTGTTACTTTCCTGGTTTGAGCCATTTGGTTGTTCGTTTGCTGGGGCAATTGGCAGCTCCAAATCAGCTTGCATAACCTCCCCAAAGGGACGGCACAGCTCTAAGCACTGACTATCTCGGTCAACACCGAGTGCTTTAATGCCTTGTGCATGAAGCCATTTCATGTGGCGACCGTTCCCGCAGGCTAAGTCAAGTACATTGGCCTCTTGTTGACCAGTAAGTTCACTCATTAATGGATGTTGAGCCTTGCAGGTCTTTATCAAATAAGCCCATCTCGTAACCCATTCAGAGGGTTGTGAGTTGGTATGTGCTAACGAGGCAGTCATTTAAAAGCAATCAATGTAGTCGCGAAGAAACAAAGTTACGGAGAAGTTACTGTGCAAGCTTTTGGGGTTGGAAGAGAACTGATATTTAGGTTGTAAGAGGGTGTGAAATGCTTTTCTTTAAGGGGAGGATTAAAAGCCTTGGTTAAAAATGCTTTGATTTAAAAGCAACCCCAGATTTGATTGCTCAGTGCAATCAGAAAAGTAGGTTGAAGGTACATCATAAATACAGCGACTAAGACCAGTAGTCCAGCCGATAACAAGCAACTTTTAATCCAAATATTTTTCACGCTACGATGCCCGGGGATTTAATTCCCTAAGGCCTCTTTGGATCGGTGTAATTTTAATTGGCAAATTAATCAAAGCTGCAAAGACGCCTAAAGCAATACAGAGGTACCAAACAATATCGTAATTTCCGTAAATGTCGTATAAGAAGCCACCTAACCAAACTCCCATAAAACTGCCTAATTGATGACTCAAAAACACAAATCCTCCAAGCATAGAAAGATGTGCAACACCAAAAATCTGTGCAATCACTGCGTTGGTAGGAGGGACTGTTGAGAGCCATAAAAATCCCATGACACTCGCAAAAATGTAGACGCTCATTGGAGACAAGGGGGTACTTATGAAAATAGAAATTGCAATCGCTCGTCCAAGGTAAATAGCCGATAACATTTTATTTTTGGCAATCCTCTCGCCAAGCGCTCCCGCAAGGTAAGTGCCAAATATATTAAAGAGACCAATAAGTGCGAGTGCGTAACTTGCAACTTGCGGAGCAAGCCCATGATCTCTCAAGTACCCTGGCATGTGCACTGCAATAAAGACGACTTGGAAACCACAAACGAAATAACCAGACATTAAAAGTTTAAAGCTGCCTAGACCAAATGCTTCACCAACTGCGTGAGCAATGGTTTGCTGGCCAAGGTGCCCCTGTCCCCTGTTAAATCCAGGTTCACGCAGTCCAAAAGCTAATGGCAAAATCACTAACACCGCACAGGCCAATATGATGAGAGCAGTTTGCCAACCCGCCCATGCAATAAGCCAACCTTCTGTTGGAACCATTAAGAATTGGCCAAATGACCCAGCAGCAGCTGCAACACCCATGGCCCATGAGCGTTTTTCAGCGGGAACATTCCGACCGATTAAGCCGTAGATGACTGCATATGTAGTCCCTGCCTGAGCACACCCAATCAATATCCCCGTCGTGAGTAAGAGCATCTCAGGTGAGGAAGAATAGGCCATTCCGTATAGACCAGCAGCATATAAAAGTGCGCAAACAACAACAACCCGAAACGCCCCAAATCGATCAGCAAGGATGCCCGAAAATACACCTACAACCCCCCAAGTGAGGTTTTGTACTGCTATAGCAAATGAGTAATTTTGTCTGCTCCATTCGTGGGCTTGGGTCATGGGTTGGAGCCATAATCCAAACCCATGTCGAATTCCCATGGCGATTGAGATGACTGCGGCTCCGCAGCAAAGCACTTGCCAAAGTGGAATGGGGACAAAAACGGCATCTGAATTTGCCTGTGTAGATGTGTTGGATTTTGAGTTCATTTCCGTAATGTAACCATATTTGCGTTTTTCGTCTTAAAGCCCCAAAAACCACTCTCCTGGTATTTTATCCAGGGTGCTATTTGGGTTTGATTACAATTCACCCCTATGGCTACAAAACAAACTGAATATTCTGAGAGTTCGATTCGAGTTTTAAAAGGACTCGAACCGGTTAAACAACGTCCTGGGATGTATACCCGTACGGATAATCCCTTGCATATCATCCAAGAGGTATTGGATAACGCTGCGGATGAGGCGCTTGCTGGGCACGGGAAAAAAATAAGCGTGACTTTGCACACGGACGGATCCGTAAGTGTGGATGACGATGGGCGTGGTATTCCTTTTGGTATGCACCCCCAGGAGAAGGCTCCGGTTATTGAGTTGGTTTTCACTAGGCTGCACGCGGGCGGTAAATTTGACAAAGGTTCGGGTGGAGCCTACAGCTTCTCGGGTGGCTTGCACGGAGTGGGTGTTAGTGTCACAAATGCATTGTCCAAACGCATGGAGGTAACCTCCTTTAGAGAGGGTAAGGTCGCACATTTGGTGTTTCAAGGAGGGGACGTTACTCAGGCCCTGAAAGTGCAAAAAGCAAGCTCCGACATGCGAGCTCAAGGTACAACAGTACGGATGTGGCCGGATGCTAAATACTTTGAATCCACGCACCTACCAATGGTCGAATTGACGCATTTGCTTCGATCAAAAGCTGTGCTCATGCCAGGCGTTACGGTTGAGTTAACGATAGAGAAATCAAAGGAAACGCAGACCTGGTTTTATAAGGCAGGGCTGAGGGATTATTTGATGCAGTCATTGACTGCTGACCCCGTCCTTCCCCTCTTTGAGGGTGAGGGGTTTGCAGATGCAAGTCACGAATCCTTTGCGGAGGGTGAGGGAGCCCAGTGGTGTGTAGCGTTTACAGAAGATGGGCACCCTATCCGCGAAAGTTATGTGAACCTTATTCCAACGAGTGCTGGGGGTACGCATGAGAGTGGATTACGGGACGGATTATTCACGGCCGTAAAAAGCTTTATTGACTTACATGCGCTTTTGCCAAAGGGCGTAAAGTTGTTACCTGAGGATGTATTTGCACGTGTCAATTTTGTGCTCAGTACGAAGGTGCTAGATCCTCAGTTTCAGGGTCAGATAAAAGAGCGATTAAATTCAAGGGATGCTGTACGTTTGGTTTCTAATTTTGTGAGGCCGAGCCTTGAACTTTGGTTAAACCACCATGTGGACTACGGCAAAAAGCTTGCCGACTTGGTGATCAAGGCTGCGCAACTGCGTCAAAGAGCGGGTCAAAAAGTTGAGAAAAGAAAGGGCTCTGGCGTAGCCGTATTGCCGGGTAAGCTGACGGACTGCGAAAGTAAGGACATTGCCAACAACGAAGTCTTCTTAGTTGAGGGAGATAGCGCAGGGGGCAGCGCCAAAATGGGTCGAGATAAAGAGACTCAAGCCGTCTTGCCACTGCGCGGCAAAGTCCTTAACACCTGGGAGGTGGAGCGGGACCGGCTTTTCGCGAACACCGAGATTCACGATATTGCTGTAGCCATTGGCGTAGATCCACACGGACCCAACGACACGCCCGATTTATCGGGTTTGAGGTACGGGAAGGTTTGCATACTATCTGACGCGGATGTGGACGGATCGCACATACAAGTTTTGCTCTTAACGCTTTTCTTCCGCCATTTCCCTAAATTGATTGAAACGGGCCACGTGTATGTTGCGCGTCCCCCGCTTTTTCGGGTTGACGCGCCTGCTAGGGGTAAAAAACCGGCCGCTAAGATGTACGCGTTGGACGAGGCTGAGTTGCATGCAATTTTGGATAAGCTGCGCAAGGACGGGGCTCGCGAGGGTAGTTGGAGCATTTCCCGCTTTAAAGGCCTTGGAGAGATGAATGCTGAGCAGCTCTGGGAGACCACGCTGAACCCAGATACAAGGCGTTTGTGGCCCGTACAGCTTGGAGATATAGATTTTGGAGCAACCGAGAAGCTCATCACGCAATTAATGGGCAAGGGTGAGGCTGCAGCGCGGCGCGAACTCATGGAAATACACGGTAACGAAATTGAGATTGATATTTAAATGTCTGACCTACTAATACCCAACGAAACGATTGACCCCTTAGAGGGCGAAGTAAGTCTTGGCAAGTACGCACAGCGTGCTTATCTTGAGTACGCTTTGAGCGTTGTAAAAGGGCGTGCACTTCCCGATGTTTGTGATGGGCAAAAGCCTGTTCAGCGCAGAATACTCTATGCTATGCAGCGCATGGGTCTGGCATTTTCCGGGGCCTCTGGGGCTAAGCCCGTAAAGTGTGCTCGAGTAGTGGGGGACGTCCTAGGTCGTTTTCACCCGCACGGTGATCAAGCAGCCTATGACGCATTGGTTCGCATGGCGCAAGACTTCTCACAGCGTTATCCGCTCATTGATGGACAAGGTAATTTTGGCTCCAGAGACGGTGATGGCGCAGCCGCCATGAGGTATACCGAGGCTCGGTTGTCCAAAATCACTACACTTTTGTTGGATGAAATTGACGAGGGCACAGTTGACTTTCAACCCAACTACGACGGCTCTACGGATGAGCCCAAACTACTTCCCGCACGTTTGCCCTTTTCACTACTCAACGGCGCGAGTGGAATCGCAGTGGGTATGGCAACGGAGATCCCAAGCCATAATCTAACGGAGATTGCGCAGGCCTGTATTGCACTGATTAAAACACCTAAGTTAAGTGACGCAGAAGTCTACGCCTTAGTGCCTGGTCCTGACTATCCCGGAGGTGGTCAAATCATCAGCAGTTTGGAGGATATCAGGGAAGCTTACTCAACTGGGAGGGGCTCGCTGAAGGTTCGCGCTCGTTGGTTGATAGAGGACCTTGCACGTTCTCAGTGGCAGGTCGTAGTCAATGAGTTACCTCCTGGTGTGAGCACACAACGCGTATTAGAAGAAATCGAAGAGCTCACCAATCCAAAAGTCAAAGCGGGCAAGAAGAGCCTGACGCAGGAGCAAAACCAGCTCAAAGCGAATGTGCTGGCTGTACTCGATGGTGTGCGCGATGAGTCAAGCAAAGATGCGCCTGTCAGACTTGTTTTTGAGCCTAAATCTAGAACAATTGACCAGTCTGAATTTATTCAAATCTTGTTAGCGCATACCAGCCTAGAGAGTTCCTCTTCAATTAACTTGACCTCTGTTGGTATGGACGGTCGACCCACTCAAAAATCAATGCGTGAAATGCTTGAAGAGTGGATTGCATTTAGACAATCTACGGTTCAACGCCGTACACAGTTTAGATTAAATAAAGTCTTAGACCGCATTCATATATTGGAGGGACGTCAACTCGTTCTGCTAAATATTGATGAAGTCATTGCGATTATTCGTCAAAGCGATGAGCCCAAGCCTGCATTGATGAAGCGCTTTAAATTAAGCGAGCGCCAAGCTGAGGATATTCTTGAAATTCGACTCAGGCAATTGGCTCGATTAGAGGCTATCAAAATCGAGCAAGAGCTCAAAGAGTTACGCGATGAGCGAACTAAACTTGAAGATATTTTGGGGAGCACCGCCTCTCTTCGCAAACTCCTCGTGCGCGAGATTGAGGCTGATGCAAAACAATACGGCGATGCCCGAAGAACCTTGATCCAAGAGGACAAGCGCGCAGTGATTGAGGTAAAAGTAATTGATGAGCCTGTCACCGTAGTCGTCTCTGAGAAGGGATGGGTCAGGGCTAGGCAAGGTCATGGGCATGAGGCTACTAGTTTTGCATTCAAATCGGGTGACGGGCTTTATGACACCTTTGAATGCAGAACTGTAGATACCTTGATTGCTTTTGGTAGTAACGGACGAGTCTATTCTGTACCCGTTACTTCCCTACCCGGTGCAAGAGGGGACGGACAGCCTATTACGACCTTAATTGATTTAGAGTCTGGGACTCAGCCCCTGCATTTTGAGGCGGGTGGGGCGGATCAGACACTCTTGTTGTCTACATCAGGCGGGTACGGCTTTTTGGCAAATATTGAGCATATGATTTCCCGTAATAAGAGCGGTAAATCTTTTATTACCCTGGGTCAAGGTGAGACTTTGTGTCGCCCCTCAGAAGTCAACTCAGCCTCCAACATAGAGCCCGAGAGTGCTTGGGAGCCCGCAACAAGTGTTGTTTGTATTTCTACGGCTGGACGCATACTCACCTATCCTATTTCCGAATTAAAGATTATGGAAAAGGGTGGTCGCGGATTATCTTTAATTGATCTGGAGGCCAAAGATACCTTAGCCGGCGCGGCTGCTTACACCAAAAGCGTTTTGGTAAGTGGCCTTGGGCGCGCAGGCAAGGAGAAGGATGAGACACTCGAGGCACGGTCCCTCTCTAGTGCCAAGGCAGCTAGGGCCAGAAAAGGCAAGAATGTAGATCTTGGCTTTAAACCAACAGGCGTTTTGCGATTAGAGTAGGGGGGTGTAGGACTTTGTTTGATCTGTATTAAGTTATCGCAAACATATCCACACTAAACTTTCCTAAGTTTCAATTATCTTTAAAAACATCCACGACAGACAGCGCAGGAATTTAAAAATGAAAGTCAGCGACATTCTCCGAGTCAAGGGAAGTACTTTGTATACGGTGGGTCCACTGGACTCGCTCGCCGATGCGGTAAAGGTAATGGCTGAAAAAGACATGGGTTCGCTCGTTGTCATTGAGCACGGTGAATTGGCTGGGATGTTAACCTTTAGGGAAGTTATACAAGCCACTGTACAAAACGGCGGCGCTTTAGGCTCCATGGTAGTTAAATCTGCCATGGACGACCATCCAATGACTTGTACCTTAGAGACAGAACTTGATGAGGTCAGGCGCATGATGCTTGATCGGCATGCGCGCTATATGCCTGTGATTAATGAAGGCATGTTGATGGGTGTTATAAGTCTTTATGACGTTGCTAAGGCCGTTGTAGACAGTCAAAATTTTGAGAACAAGATGCTCAAAGCGTATATCAAAGACTGGCCTGTCGGAGAACAGTAAAGAGGCCCTCCTGTGACAAACCATTCCACTGTGAGAGATAATCTGCAATTATGAGTGGAAATACATTTGGAACATTATTCGCGGTCACCAATTTTGGTGAGTCACACGGCCCTGCTATTGGGTGTGTAATCGATGGTTGCCCCCCTGGCATGGCCTTATCAGTTGAGGATATACAGCCCGATCTAGATCGACGCCGCCCCGGAACGAGCAAATATGTGACGCAGAGAAATGAAAGCGATAGCGTTCAAATTTTGAGTGGTGTGTTTGAGGGTAGAACTACCGGAACCCCCATTGCTCTGTTAATCCCCAATGAGGATCAGCGTAGCAAGGACTACTCAGAGGTGATGGCCACATTTAGGCCGGGCCACGCAGATTACACATATCATCAGAAATATGGATTCAGAGATCCAAGGGGAGGCGGGCGCTCCTCTGCTCGACTTACCGCACCAACTGTTGCTGCTGGTGCAGTTGCCAAGAAATGGCTCTATGAGCAGTTCGGGACAGTATTTAGGGGGTGTATGACTCAGATCGGTCCGCTTCAAATCCCTTTTGAATCTTGGGACCACGTACACAATAATCCGTTCTTTGCTCCCACGCCGCAGATTGCTGAGCTTGAGCGCTATATGGAGGAGTTGCGCAAATCTGGAGACTCCTGCGGTGCAAAGGTGCGCGTAACTGCATCGGGCGTGCCTGTTGGTTTAGGTGAGCCTTTGTACGACAAATTGGACGCCGATATAGCTTGGGCCATGATGGGACTTAACGCAGTCAAGGGTGTGGAGATCGGGGCTGGCTTTAAATCAGTCGAGCACTTAGGTTCCGAACACGGCGATGAACTCACTCCGAAGGGCTTTAAATCCAACAACGCTGGTGGTGTATTGGGGGGTATCAGCACGGGGCAAGATTTAGAGGTGAGTCTTGCAATTAAACCGACCAGCTCTATTTTGATTCACAAAGAATCGGTAGATACGCGTGGGCAAAGTGTTGAGGTGAGGACCAAAGGGCGACATGACCCGTGTGTGGGCATAAGGGCCACGCCTATTGCTGAGGCATTACTGGCCTTGGTGGTCATGGAACATGCGCTACGCAACCGCGCACAATGCGGGGACGTCGTTAGGTCACTCAATCCAATTTGATCCTATGTGATCTTATATGATCCTATATGATCCTTAAGGATTTTATTTGAAAGTGATTCTCCCTCAAGCCTACTCATTAGGCTTGAAGGTGATGATGATCTCGCTAGGGACGGTACCGTCAATATCTTTAGGAAATTTTTCTGTTTTATCAATTGCTTTTAATACTGCAGCATCCCAAGAAGCGTTTCCACTCGGTTTCGTAAGCCGCCTACTCATAATCGTGCCGTCAGCGGAGACTCGAACAGATACCTCGGCCATCGGATTCTCTGAGGGTGAGATATCTGGGTAAATGATGTTGGGCTTGACTCGACCTTTAATTCGACCCGCATAGCCCGCCGAGGGACCTGCGGAGTGGAGTCCCGTGCCGGTCGAATCGGCAGCGCCTGTAGCCCCCGCTAATCCTGCCATGCGTTTGAGCTGCTCTTGACGCAATCCTTCTAGCTTTTTGTCTTCAGCCTTCTTGTCCTCAAGCTCCTTTTTGCGCGCAGCTTCCTTATCAGGTTTTTGTTGATCTGCTTTTTCTTTCGCTTTTTTCTCTTTCTCTAATTTTTCTTTTTCTGCCTTCTCTTTTTCGGCTTTCTCTTTATCAGCTTTCTCTTTAAGTAGCTTTTCTTTCCTGAGCCGTTCATTCTCTAAGAGAATTCGGGCTTGGCGGTCTTGTTCGATCTTTTGTTCTTCGAGTTTTTTAAGCCGTGCCGTTGCTAGTTGGGCCTCTCTAATGGCTTGTGAATTGTCAACAGGTTTTGCTTCCTGCGGTTTAGATTTTTGGGTTAAGGTGTCCTTAACAGGTTCTGGCTCTGGTTGTACGAGTTTGGGCGCTGCAAGGATCGGCGTAGCTTGCCACAGCTCGGCCTCCACGCTGATGGTGTTGTCTTTTGTGCTCCAAGACACCCCCCAAGTGAGCGCCGCTACCAAGAGAAGGTGCACCCCCACAGAGAATACAAAGGCTCGTTTGTCAGAGTGCTTTGCGGGGGGGGCAAATTCGTGTGCTATTACGGCTTGATTCATCAAAAGCTTAATCGAGTAACTGCACTGAGAGGCCGACTCTTTGAACGCCTCCTCTTTGGAGTTTGTCCATCACTTGGATTACATTCTCGTAGGGAAGTGTTTTCTCAGCGCTGATGATAACGGGGGTGTTGGCCGAACTGTTCTCAAGTGAGAGTACCTGCCCAGCAACATTGTCTAAAGTTGCTTTAAGGGTCGTGTTCAAGTCTTGTTTAGCCGCGTTACTTTTGGATTTAATCTCAATAGACTTGTCTTTGTGAATTTCGATAGTAATGACTTGATCAGGAGCTTGTGAGGCTTTGCCCACACTGGGCACGTCAATCATGCTGGGAGAGATGAGTGGGGCTGTGACCATGAAAATAATAAGCAACACCAACATCACATCGATGAAGGGGACCATATTAATTTCATTAATGGTACGGCGACCTTTGCTTGATCTTTGTGCAATGGCGGGCATGGTGTACGTTCTCGGTAAAGAAGTTGATCAGTAGCGGTATCAGTGCGCCGAAGTGCTTTGATTTCCAACATTGCGTTGCAATATGTTGGAGAACTCTTCAATGAATGTCTCAAGTTTGTTGGATACACGGTCAATGTCTCTGGCAAACCTGTTGTAGGCAAGCACAGCAGGGATGGCTGCAAAAAGCCCAATTGCAGTCGTAATGAGTGCTTCCGCAATACCTGGCGCAACTTTGGCTAGAGTAACTTGTTGAAGTTGAGCTAAACCCGTGAATGCATGCATGATCCCCCACACTGTTCCAAATAAGCCAACATAGGGGGACACAGAGCCTACAGACGCTAAGAGCGAGAGCGAGGACTCAATCGAGTCCATCTCGCGTTGAATACTTGCGCGCATTGCACGTCTTGCGCCCTCCATTAACTGGGAGCTATCAGTGATCTTGCGTTCTCTGAGCTTTTGGAATTCGCGCATGCCGCTGGCAAATATGCGCTCCATAGGGCCAGCGCTTTTGGAGTTCTGAACTGCTGCTGAGAAGAGTTCATTCAAACTCTTGCCTGACCAAAAATCTCTTTCAAACTCATCGTTGAGGGAGTGAATTTTTTTGAGCGAAAAATGTTTGTTAAAAATAGCGGCCCAACTTTGCACAGATACAAAGAGTAGGATAGCCACTACAACTTGTACAACCCAACTCGCACCTATGACGAGTTGAATAATAGAAAAATCTTGATTCATAAAATTTCCTGGATGAAACTTGGGATACGAGCTGGGCGAGCAGACTGGATATTAATCCAACCAATTCTAATTGTCCCAGAGCAAAGTAACTCCCTGGATACTTGTTCTGAAGGAGCCGGTGTTACGCCCACATTGACACTATTGTAAGTGTCTGTACCAGGGATTTGAGTTGATACTGGATTAAGACTTCGGTACGCCTTTTGTTCTAGAGTTAGGCTAGTTCTGCCTTTTTCTGTGATGACGGTTTCAATGTCAAGGATGTCGTCTAAGACAGCCGGCAGTAGGTATTTAACGTGAGTTTCGCTGACAACAAACATACAACCTAAATCTGATTTCAGTGCCTGTTGGCCTATGCCGAGTGATCGTAACCATTCAGTACGGGCACGCTCGAAGTATTTCAAATAGTTGGCGTAAAAGACGATGCCCCCTGCATCGGTATCCTCCCAGTAAACGCGTACTTGGTGCGTAAAACTCAAAGTCCATCTCCAATCAATTTATGCAGCCTGTGCGCAGCCTCCTCAAGCTCGGCACTGGAGCTAGCAGTGGAAAAACGGATATATTTTTGCATCTCATAAATCCCAAAGTCGCGTCCTGGACCAACAGCCACATAAGCTTTGTTTAAGAATTCAAAGGCCAACTCCCAACTACTTGCGATTCCAAGTTTTTTGCACACATCCGAGCAATCAGCCCACGCGTAAAAAGCTCCGTCTGGAACAACCGGTACATGTAGGCCCATTTTTTTAAGTAAAGGTACAAAGAGGTCTCGCCGAGCTTTGAATTCACCCCTCCTTGCCTCAAACAGTGCCAAACTCTCAGGTTCAAAGCACGCCAAGGCTGCGTATTGAGAGACAGTGCTTGGACAGATAAAAAGGTTTTGGGCTAATCGCTCAATGGGCGCAGTAAGTTCTGCGGGAACTACCATCCAGCCAAGTCGCCAACCCGTCATATTAAAGTATTTAGAGAAGCTATTGATACTGATAACTTGGTCGCTCATTGACAATGCAGATAAGCCGAACTGATCTTCATAGCTTAGTCCTAGATAAATCTCATCTGCGAGTGTTATACCGCCCTTGCTTTGCACAAAATCAATAATGCTTTTAAAGACATCGGGCGCAATAGATGTACCTGTGGGGTTAGACGGAGAAGCTAGTAATACGCCTCTTGTGTTCTTTCCCCAGTTCTCTTGAACTTGGGACAAAGTGAGTTGAAACCTGGAGTCAGCTGAGGTGGGAATTAGTTTAGGTGTGCCGCCACTGGCTTGAACAAATTGACGATTGCACGGGTAACTAGGGTCAGGCATTAAGATTTCATCCCCAGTCTCTATTAAAGCAAGGCAAGCTAATTGCAAAGCAGCTGAGGCGCCCGAGGTGATGATAATTCGAAGAGGATCAATGTTAAGTTTGTAGCGGTCTTTGTACCATTGACTGATCAAGTCCCTGAGCTCTGGGAGTCCAGTTGCATGGGTGTACTGGGTCATTGCGTCACGAATTGCGCGCATAGCGCGTTCTTGCACAAGTGGAGCAGCTGTAAAGTCTGGCTCCCCAATGTTTAGTCGAATCATCCTTTGACCGCTATTTTTATAAGCACTCGAAGCCTGTACCTGCTCAGCAGCTTTGGCAACCTCCATCACATAAAAAGGCTCTATTTGTCGAGCTCGTTGACTGATACGCATTATGAATCGTTGACTAAAGGGTTAAGGGGTAAACGGAGGATTAAGTCGCAGTGACCATCACGCTGAGCAGTCTTTGCTGCAGCGTCATTAATTACTTGAGAACTCGGTTTCGTATTTCCATAAATTAGAACTTTTTTAAGTCAATGGATGCTAAAGATATGCTCGGTTGCTTCAACCTTAAAATCCATTCATTAATCATATTTTAATGAGAGCATTCCATTTCGCAGAGCTTAACTAGCCCCGCTGCATCTCCGCAGCCCTTAACTGATGTGCAAGTCCATTTAATACTGCGTTTACATACTTGTGCCCATCAGTTCCGCCAAATTCTTTAGCCAACTCAATGCATTCGTTAATCACTACTTTGCACGGAACATCTACGCAGTGTTTGAGCTCGTAGGCGCCGATCCACATGACACTTCTCTCGATAGGGGAGATCTCAGCAAAGGGTCTATCCAATAACGGTTCTATCAAAGCATCAAGTGCCACGGCCTGTTCAGCGATTCCGTACAGCAATAAATCATAATGAACGCTGTCGGCTTTGTTAAAGCCACTCAGGCCTCTGGTGAATTGGTCCACATCGCCGGGAACGTTCTTGCCCACAATAAATTGGTAAAGTGCTTGAACCGCAAACTCTCTGGCGCGAGTGCGTGCTGATGCTTTGCCTGAGCCTCTTTTTTTAGGCCCTGTGTGGGCTTGCGGTTGCGGTTGCGGTTGTGTAGGGGTCGTAGTTTGTTCAGTCGTCGTGGCGATAGACTTGGCTTGATTCGCTTTATCTAAGTTATTGGGTGCGCCAGCGTGTAGGGGGTGGTTCTCAGAGCTCAACTTAAACTTTCTATTAGATGGGACATTTCAATGGCCGCTTGTGCCGCATCACGGCCCTTTTCTTCCTGGCGAACCAAGGCTTGAACTGTATTTTCTGTGGTTATCACTGCATTGATAATTGGAATGTTGTGGTCTAGACTGATGCGGTTGATGCCCGACGCCGATTCATTGGAGACCAATTCAAAGTGGTATGTTTCGCCCCTAATTACGCATCCCAAAGCGATCAATGCGTTGTATTGCCCTTTGCTTGCCAAGGACTGCAACACTATAGGGATCTCAAGGGCTCCAGGAACTTGAATCCATGTGATGTTCTCGGGCTGAACGCCGTGAGCAATTAGCTCCTCAACACATGAATCGCGAAGTGCATTTGTAATAGACTCATTAAAACGTGATTGAACTATTCCGATGATTAGTTTCTCGCCTCTAAGCACTTCACCTGTCAAGGGGTGTGTCAATGCCGAAATGGGACTCTGCAAGCCTGCGCTCGAATTGGAACTTTTTGAAGCTCCGGGAGAGTTAGTTGTGTTTTGACGCATTAGTCGCCCTTCGCTAAGTAAGACTCAATTTCAAGGCCGTATCCCATCATGCTTGGCATTTTGCGCGGCGCGCCAAGTAATTTCATATGACTCACCCCGCATTCTCTTAGAATTTGAGCGCCTATGCCGTAGGTCCTTAAATCCATTTTCCCACGGGCAGGGGCCTGCGAGGCGCGAGCAGTCCCGTCTAATTGAGATAAGAGTTGGGCACCACTTTCACCGGCGTTCAATAAAACAATAACTCCCTTGCCCTCGCGCTCAATTCGCATCATCGCTTCGTCTAGACTCCAAGAGTGCATGCTGCGGTTGGACTCAAGCAAATCAAGAACAGATAAAGGCTCGTGAACTCGGGCCAACACAGTCTCCCCCTTCGTCCATTGACCTTTGATAAGCGCCAAATGAATTCCATCGCTTGGTAAGTCTTGAAAGGCTGCGAGAGTAAAGTTACCGTGTGGAGTTTGGATGGGGCGCCTTGAGATCTCATTGATGAGTGATTCAGTTGTGCTTCTGTAGGCAATTAGATCAGAGATCGTACCAATCTTGAGTTGGTGCTCATTTGCAAATTCAATCAAGTCGGGTAGGCGAGCCATTGTGCCGTCATCTTTCATAATCTCGCAAATAACTGCAGACGGAGAGCAACCCGCCATTTGTGCAAGATCGCATCCCGCCTCAGTATGGCCCGCCCGCATTAATACGCCGCCGTCAACGGCTTGTAAGGGAAAGATATGCCCTGGCTGAACCAAATCACTGGCTAATGCTCTAGGATTGACTGCGGCTTGCACGGTGCGCGCCCTGTCTGCAGCGGAGATACCAGTGGTCACGCCTTCTGCTGCTTCAATAGAAACGGTGAAAGCCGTGCCGTGGGAGGTTCCGTTTTTTGAAACCATCGGGGGCAGGTTTAAGTGCTCACACCTATCGCGGGTAAGTGTCAGGCAAATTAGTCCGCGTCCATAGCGAGCCATAAAGTTAATGGCCTGGGAACTTACGTGGTCGGCTGCTAGGACCAAGTCGCCTTCGTTTTCACGGTCCTCCTCATCAATTAAGATGACCATTCGTCCAGCCTTGATTTCGGCTGTAATTTCTTCAACACTTGAAATTTGTGGGGCACTGCTACCCAAGTTTGTGGTCTTGACAGAGTTCATAATTTATTTTTTCTCAAACGCAAGCATTCTCTCAACATACCGGGCGACCGTGTCAATTTCTAAATTCACTTTGGAGCCTTTTTTAAGTTCACCCAGTGTTGTGTTCTCTATTGTGTGAGGGATCAGGTTAATGGAGATTTCGCACCCACTCTGATTGTCGCTTACTTTATTAACGGTCAAGCTCGCCCCGTTAATAACCACGGAACCTTTATAGGCTAAAAATTTTGCAAAAGTGAGCGGGATTTGAATTCGTAACTCCCAACTCTCGCCGACCTGCACGAAAGAGGTGACCTCTGCTAAATCATCAACATGGCCTGAGACGATATGCCCACCCAGGCGGTCATTTGCTCGAAGTGCTTTTTCCAGATTAATGCGCCCTTTTTGAGAAAGACCACTGGTTTTACTTAAGGACTCTTGAGAAATATCGATCTTAAATTGATCCCCACTTAAGTCGACTACTGTCATGCACGCGCCGTTGAGGGCAATCGAGTCTCCAAGTGCGACATCCTCTAAATAGCCTTTAGGGGCCTGGATAGTTATGCGTTTGCCGTGAAGCTCGGGGTGAGTCGCATCAGCTCCCAAATCTTCAGCATTAACGATTTGAGCTACAGCGGTGATGATTCCAGTGAACATAGATGTATTTTCTCAGACTATTTTTGCCCATATTGACTTCAGCGTTGCGAGTCACAAGTTGTGCTTCGAATGTGAAGTAAATATCACGGCGGTGGTTAATGATGATTGAGGGGTTAAAGCGAGATAAGTTAAGAATTGAGGGGACGAGCGCGAATAAAGATATCCTGCTCCAAATGGGTGGATTCTAAGAAAGTAAGTCGTGTGCCCATGGCTAAGTCCTCCAATATTGGCAAGTTCGCCCATCCCGCGGCATGACCAAGAATCAGGGGCGCAAGATAAATTAAAAATTCATCGACTAAACCTTGCTGAATAAAACTGCCATTCAAACCTGCACCTGCCTCAATGTGCAATTCATTGATCCCTTTTTTTCCTAAATCTTTGAGCATTGCATTTAGGTCAACATGGTTTGGATTTTTGCTATCAGGCATAAGGACAATTGTTGCCCCGGATTGGTTTAGATGCTTCACTTTTTCGGGATGCATACTTGCGCAGTAAATCACTACCTCCCGTTTTTCTCTAAATAACGCAGCGCTTGCTGGGGTATCGAGATTGGCGTCAATGATGACCAATTTAGGTTGACGGGGTGTTGGAACAAAACGAACATTAAGACTTGGGTCATCACTTAATATCGTCCCAATGCCGCTTAGCAGCGCGCAAGACCTTGCTCGCCACAGGTGAGCGTGTTCGCGTGCAGGGGCCCCCGTAATCCATTGACTTTTTCCGTTAAGCAATGCCGTTGCGCCGTCTAGGCTAGATGCGATCTTTAATCTAACCAAGGGTTTATCAAATCTCATACGTTTAATAAAGCCTTCATTGATGGAGTGTGCCTGGACCTCGCCAAGTCCAATATCTACTTTAATGCCCGCCGACCTCAGTTGCTCAAAGCCTTGTCCACTCACCAAGGGATTGGGATCTGTGATGCTGGCTACTATTCGAGCAATACCTGCATTGATTATTGCTTTCGAACAAGGGGGCGTCCGACCTGTGTGTGAGCAAGGCTCCAGGGTCACATATGCTGTGGCACCTTTGGTGTCATAACCCTGATTAGTCGCTTGACGAAGGGCCTGAACCTCAGCGTGTGCTTCACCTGCTTTTTGAGTGTAACCTTCACCAATGACGAGACCGTCCTTGTTGACTAAAACGCAGCCCACTCTTGGGTTAGGGGAAGTTATGAAAAGAGCCTCTTGCGCCAGTTCCAGTGCGCGTTGCATGAAGCGATGATCTTGAGTGCTAAAGGTCATAAGGTGTTGATAAGGGGACACCTGCGGGTGAGTGATATGTTAGAAATTAATTTCGCGTGAACAAGGGACTTAAGGGGTGGGGCAGTGAGGAGACGATTTACTTCTTGCTAACGCTGGACCTCGTCGACAAGGGATTTGAACTCATCGATATCTTCAAAACTTCTGTAAACACTGGCAAAACGAATGTAGGCTACTTTATCAAGTTTTTTGAGCTCCCTCATCACCAGTTCCCCAAGTCTGGAGGAGGGTATTTCGCGTTGCCCTGTGGCGAGAAGCTTTTCTTCAATTCGCTCTAAAGCACCCGCAACTTGGTCAGTGCTTACGGGGCGTTTACGCAGTGCTAAGTTCATTGATGCGAGTAGTTTTTCGTGCTCAAACTCTATGCGTCTACCATCCTTTTTTACGATAGTAGGAAAAGTGACATCCGGTTTTTCATAAGTCGTGAATCTTTTATCGCATCCGCCGCATTGCCTTCTTCGCCGAATAAGACCCCCATCCTCAGACATTCGCGTCTCAACAACGGGAGTGTCTGTATGTGAGCAAAAGGGGCACTTCATTTTCGTTGAATTCCGTTTTGTGTTTAACGATAAACTGGGAAACGTTTTGTGAGTTCATGCACCTTTGCTTTTACGGTCTCAATATTTGCGCTGTCATTGGGGTTATCTAAAACATCCGCAATTAGGTTAGCTGTTATCCGTGCCTCCTCTTCTTTAAAGCCTCGTGTGGTCATGGCAGGAGTGCCGATGCGAACCCCACTTGTTACCATAGGTTTTTCTGGATCGTTTGGAATTGCGTTCTTGTTGATCGTCATATGTGCTTGACCAAGCACGGCTTCAGCCTGTTTGCCTGTAATTCCCTTGGAGCGAAGGTCAACCAACATTACGTGACTTTGAGTCCCGCCGCTCACAATTCTTAGTCCTCTTTGTGTAAGAGTCTTTGCGATGGTGTCTGCGTTGAGCAGAACTTGCTGTTGATAGCTCTTAAAGCTGGGATCAAGGGCTTCTTTAAATGCGACAGCTTTGGCTGCGATGACATGCATAAGTGGACCACCTTGCAGGCCAGGAAACACAGCACTATTGATAGCCTTCTCGTGTTCCGCTCGCATCAAGATAATTCCTCCTCTTGGGCCTCTTAGGCTTTTGTGAGTGGTGGAAGTTACGATGTCGGCATGCGGAACTGGGTTGGGATAAACACCCGCAGCAATTAGACCTGCGTAGTGAGCCATATCGACCATGAAGATTGCGCCAATTTCTTTGGCTACTTTCGCAAAACGCTCAAAATCTATGTGTAAGCTATAAGCCGACGCTCCAGCAATGATGAGTTTGGGTTTAGATTGCCTGGCTTTTTCCTCCATCGCATCGTAATCAATGGCTTCTTTGGAGTTCAAACCGTAGCTCACGACATTAAACCACTTGCCACTCATATTAAGTGGCATACCGTGGGTAAGGTGGCCCCCTTCAGCCAGACTCATACCCATGATTGTTTCGCCTGGTTTTACGAAGGCCAATAATACGGCTTGATTGGCTGATGCGCCGCAGTGGGGTTGGACGTTTGCGCAATCAGCACCAAAGAGCTTTTTAACTCGGTCAATGGCAAGTTGTTCTGCGACATCGACATACTCACAACCTCCGTAATATCGCTTGCCTGGATAACCCTCTGCGTACTTGTTGGTTAGTTGTGAGCCTTGGGCAGCCATAACGGCAGGTGAGGCATAGTTCTCACTCGCGATGAGCTCGATGTGTTCTTCTTGACGCTTGTTCTCAGCTTGAACCGCAGTCCATAATTCGGGGTCAGTTTGCTCTATTAAATGATTGCGTTGATACATATTGCAGTCCTATTGAGTCCTATTAGGTCGGTTTATCTGTTGCGTTAACACCTGCCGAGTGACAGTTGCAAGCCATTTAAACTTTGTTCCATTAATGAAATGGTTTTGCCCAGACGAACGGCAAAACCCAAAATGCAGTACTTTCTGAATTCACACTCCACCGTGGTGTATTCGAATTCCTGCAAAATGAGTTGTTCTCAAAACGCTTTGAGTTAACAAAAACACAAACAGAGCATCAAAGTCCACGTCTGCTTGATGAGCAAAGTGGGTACTTACAACGCAGTTAATGCGAAAAATAAAATACCCATTTGGCCTAAAGCACATCGCCAGTCATGTAACCCTATAGTTTAACTGTTTTGGGCTACGATCGCTTGCTGGAACGGCTTAAATGACAAGCCTGGACCGCTTAGTCCGTTGTGCCAGTTCCGAAGCTAGCAAGCTTTTGGGCTTTTTGCCATAGGGTTTCTAGGCTGTCAGTAGCCGTTTCAATGGGAGTGCCGGCTTCTGTTGGTACTTTACCGCCTTTTGCAACTTGGGTTAAGCGAGAGCGTTCACTGAGTACTTTAGAAGCATAGACCTTACCGTCCTCGATATGATCAGCACCCACATAAAGCCTTAAGCCGCCATCAACTGAGCCTGCACGCGTGATGCAATCCTTAAGCACATTAACCCCAACTCTTAGGTTGGCAACTGGGTCGAAAGCAGCCAATTTCCCGCCAAATCCGTCGTACTTTTCGGAATGAACCTTGGTCATAACCTGCATTAGGCCTTGCGCTCCAACTGAGCTCTGAGCAAACGGATTAAATCCTGACTCGATTGCCATAACCGCCAAAATAAGCGTTGGATCCAAATTGTTTTTTGGGCCAACCTCATAAGCCTCAGCAACTAAAGCGCTTAATGGCTCAGGCGCTACGTGATACTTCTTGCTCAACCAAAAGGCAAGGTTGGCTTGTTGTTTTGGTAACTCACTTGGATCTGCGGCGGTGGCTCTGTCTACTGCGTCTGCGTCAGTCGATATCCCAGTCTCGTCCTCTTGTTGTTGTTGTAGCCAACCTAGTAAAAAGGTTTCGCTCTGGACTCTCAAATCGGGTTTAATAGTTAAAGCCAAGCAAGATGAGAATACAACAAGACCAACCAAGGCAAGTCCGTTATGAGTGATCGCAAGGAAGCCTTGTGTCACATCGCTCGCAAAGGTAGCAAGACTCAGTCTAAATTGTTGAAATGCCGTCAAATTCAATCTCCAAAATGGGTGTTCTCTGAATCATTAAACAAATTGTGGATAAATGATTTGTCGCTAGATGATGACTGATGCCAAAGTACGCGAGCTTCATGTAATCATCACCAACAAAGGCTGCATAAAGGGGTGCGAATTACAGTGCAGGCCAATTATTGGAATAAGCAGGAAATCAGGGAATGGTGAAGATGTCCGTGCCGTTTTAAGCCCTTATTTTAAAGGTTTCCCATGTTTATAGCAATTTATTCAATAGGTTACATCCTCTAAAAGGCGGTGCTAAAATTAGAATTATTCAATGTTGTGAATGATTAAGAATTAACAATGGCGGGTTATGCGACCTATTACGTTGTCAATTTAGGCTTGAATTAATTGTTTTTTCTACTCCCCCATTGAATATATTAATTTCAAACATAAATTTTATTTAAGTTGTAGTTGTTAGGGAGCTAACTAATTTAGTAGTTAAATAATCGACTTGTTTGTCTGTTATTTGACAACTTATTTTTTTTCTTTAACAAATACAACGAAAATGGATTCTCCTTTTTTTAAGCAAAAACTGTGACTTCACATACTGAACACTCCGCTGATCCCGTAGCAATTGACCAATTAACGGGAGGGGCAATTACTGCCTCCACTGCACAGGCCAGGACGCAACTTATTAAAACTTGGTTGGAGTCTAGCCCTGCCCCAAGCTATGAGCAAATGAACGATGTGTTTAAATTATTGAGTGCCAAGGATAAAGGCGCAGCAAGGCAAATACGCGATTGCATGGAAGAAATCAAGAAGGCTCAAACACAGGAGATGTTGACTGCACTTTGGGCTGACAAGGCCAACGTATTGTTGAGTACAAACAAACTCAACATTGCTGATGCAATGGCTTGGCAAAGAGACGCGGCCAAGGAAGGAGCCCCTATCTCCAAAGAGCCCCTTGCTAGTTTGAGGGGTGCTTTAGCCGACAGGGTCAAAACAATTGAAGATATTCAGCACCGTGCCCAGGTGCTAAGGGAGGCTGCGGTTCTTCTTGCTCAACGCATTGAAGTACTCTCGACTAAATACTGGGAGGAGGCACAGTCACTTGAAGGTGTTTTATCCGCAGATGTTGAGCGCTGGAGGACAGAGCAAAATGCTCTTTTAATCCAAAAAGACTGGTCCAGTGTTGATCCCAAATACACCCCAGCTTTGCAATCAAGTGCTGAACACTTGAAACTCGTTTGGGAAGCTTTTAGTGAAGCTTTAAAGCAAGCCGCTTTAAGCGCGCAAGATCCAAGTCAAGCTTTGCCAGCAGTGCCAGCTTGGGCTGATCAGATTAAGCACAAACGCTCCGAATTGACGGGCTCAGAGGCTAAATCTCATGAAGGGCAAGCTCAACAGTCCAAGAAAAAGGTGGAGATTGATCCTGTGCTGAAGGCACAGGGTAAACAGGCTATGCAGCAATGCATGGGTGTGCTTGAAAAAGAACTTGCTGAAGGGCACGGGAAAGCCAGTGCTGGAGCTGCTGCTAATCTTAGACAGGCCCTGAAGGAATATGGACCAGTAATTGATCAACGCATGGAGCGGCATGCTCAAAGTCTCTTGCTTGCTGCTGGTGAATTAGAAGGTTGGCAGCGCTGGAGGGCGGATCAGATCAGGTCTGAGTTGGTTGTAAAGGCGGAAGGACTTTTGCAACGTGTCAAACCCAGTGTAGAGATAAAGGGCTCCAAGGCCGGACATAAAAAAACAGATCGTCAAAAAACCGAGGCATTAACACTTGATGCGGCGCATTCCACGAGCACTACTTCAAAAGAGAATTCAGGAGTTTTTGAACAATCCAGTGAACTCCAAATTACTCCACATCAGACATCATTGGGTGAAGGAGAGGGCTCAAGCGAGAGCGATAAAGTTAAGCAAGCCGATTCACACGAGCTATCTAATCAGCATTTGAATGACCTAGTTCAAGAAAAATCTGTCGTCCATGTAGTTGTAAAAGAAGACACGAGTCACCAAACTCAATCCATACTTTCGGCCGTTAACGGTGGATTGGATTCAGATTTGGCACGTGATAGCGAAGGCTCTAGCGCTGATGAAACACCTGGTTTAGACGCAGCTTCAGCAGCTTTTGTTGAAAAAAATAAAAACAAGCCTAACCCCGATTACGTGCCCACGATGGGGCCTCGTAAACTGCAGGAGACGCTTCGTAAACTCCGTGAAGATTGGAAACAAACCGATCAAGGAGGAGTGCCCAACCATGCGCTATGGAAGCGTTTTGATAACGCGTGCAATCTGGCATACCCCTTTGTTCATGAGTGGTTGCAACAAACCAGAGCTCAGTCTCAGGAACACAAGGCCCAAAGACTACAGCTTATTGCGGACGTAAAGGCGTGGGCTGAGGTGCACAGCAAGGGCCCAGATTGGCGAGCAGTGCAAAGGCAGTTACATGAGTTTTCCGAGAAATGGCGTACATGCGGTCATGTAAGTGAGAAAGTATTTGCTGAGTTGCAGGCGCTTTGGAAAGAGGCCATCCATCTTGCTCATCTACCTATAGACACTTTGCAAAGTGAAAGTATTGCTAGACGCAAAGCATTGATTGCGGAGTCCAAAATACTTGGAGCGCAGCCCACTCTAAAGATCGAACCCATAAAAGCATTGCAGCAGCGTTGGCAGGATGAATCGCATGTTGTGCCTATTGATCGCAAATTAGCGCAACGGCTTTGGGATGAGTTTAAAAAACCACTTGATGAAGCGTTTCAGCGAAAGAGCGCTGAGCGTGCTCAAGTGGCTCACTCAATGAGCGCTCACGATGAGCTGGTTCTGAAAGCTTCACATGCATTAGATCAAGCTGTTCAAGAGGCAGATGCCAGCAAAATAAAAATTGCGATGCAACACCTACAGGAGGTTACTTTAAAGGGAGAGGAGGCTGTTAAATTACAAGAGGTTACCGCGCCTACTCACGCTTTTGTGCCTAGTGCGGTCAATAGTCCTGCTAGTGAACTTCAGCAAAATGATCGCGAACAAGTTGATGCATCCCAACTTGCACATAATCCTGATAACTCGACTACTTCCCCGCCTCTTACTTCTCCCTCAGCGAGTGAGGGGGCTTCCCCCCCTACATCTGGTGATGCTGGAGATTCTGTCACCCTTGAACCCGATACATCTGTTGCCCCTCCTCCCCCTGCTCAGCCAAAACCTCCTAAATTGGTTGTTGCAGTTCGCGGAGATGACCGACCCGGGGCCAAAAGGACTGACTCCCGAGCAATTCCAGATTCCCGCGGTCGTGCCGGTCCCGGATCCACTAGGGGCGGTAAAGATTTGCGAGACTCTCGTGGTCCTAGGGACGCTAAGGCGGCAACACCTCGAGCAGGCCAATTCCCTCAAGGTCGAGACTTCAAAGATTCAAGGGATGTTCGTGAGCCAAGGGGTCCTCGATTAGGTGATGCAGCATTTAGAGCGCAGCGCCAAGCACTGGAGGCGGCTGAGTCGGCTATGCGCAAGTTGGCTGCTCAAGCTCATGGTCAAACACTCACTAATTTAATGAGTGCTTGGAAGGATAAGAATCCTGATCTAGTACCTCCACTTAAAGAGTTGGGTTCTCGAATCAATGCCAATCAAAGAGTGAGCTGGACTAAGGCGATACAAACGGGTACAGATAAGGCCAATCACGAGGCATTGTTACGCCTTGAGATGGCTGCTAATGCGCCTACGCCCGCAAGCGATCTGCAAGCTCGAAGAAACCTGCAACTCCAATTGCTGACCAAGAGGAATGATCCCGCACCGTCACAAACTTGGGCCGAGGACACTGCTACCGTGCTATCAGGTCCATATGACGGCGAAGTGGCCAGCAGGCTGCAGACCGTTCTTAAAACGATGCTCAAGCATTGAGTAACTTTAAAAAGTCTTCAGTGCGCAGCTAAATTATGGCGGAATAGGTGCCCGTCTTTTAGGCGCAGAACTTCTAGACGAGCTGGTTGCGACAATGCATCCCAGTCACTTAGAACGATTCTGCGGTTTTCTCCCAAAAGTGGGTATTCACCAGGGCGATGTGTATGCCCATGAATGAGAGTATTACAGTGCAAAGACTCTAGAGTTGAGTTTGCAAACTCTGTATCTACATCATGCAAACCCATCAACGTATTTTCTGAATTTGAATTTTCAACATTTGTTGATTTTGCAGTTTCAAAAGCTTTTCGATATTTTGCTTTCTCCTCCTCGCTTTTGACACGCATGGCCCTTGCTATCGCCAATCTTTCTTGCAAGGGTTTTGCTAAAAACTGAGTCTGCCAACCCTCATCTCTAACCATATGTCGAAATTTGAGGTAATCAACATCTGACAAGCACATTGCGTCGCCGTGGCTTAAAACAAATTGAGCCCCCTGCGCTCTGAGTATGCAAGGATCCTCAAGCGCTTTCATATTAGCGGCATCAAGGGCCTTGTCCTTGAGTAAAAAATCTCGGTTACCTGCCATGAAAAAGATCGCCATGCGTTTGGACGCATCATTGAGAACTCTGATGCAACGGTTCTCAAAATCAGCATATTCTGACTCTAAGAAATCATCCCCTGCCCAAACTTCAAAGAAATCTCCGAGTATGAATAATGAACTTGCAGGCGTGGTGTGCATGTACCTAGACCACGCATCAAAACTTGCCATTTCACTGGGTTGGAGATGTAGGTCAGAGATGAAGTCGATGCATCCTGAGCCCTCAATATCAATATCCTTAAGGGGTCTGTGCATATTGGGATGTGTTTTTCGAAATGGTTGTGCTGGTTTTAGAGTCGAAAATTAATAGCAACTCAGTGCAATAGTCATGAATCGGACAAAAGAACAATTGATAGGATGATTTATTCAAGTACCTCAGCACTCTCGATCACGACGTTTTGCTTAGGCACATCATCGTGAAAATTACGGCGTGTAGTCTTGACGGTATTTATTTGATCAACGATGTCCTCTCCGCCTACGACTTTACCAAAAACGGCGTAGCCCCACCCACTTGAGGTTTTGCCCGTGTGGTTTAAAAAGTCATTATCAGTGGTGTTGATAAAGAACTGAGCGGAGGCAGAGTGCGGGTCACTGGTTCTCGCCATGGCAACGGTGTAATGAGCGTTTTCTAATCCATTATCAGCTTCGTTTTCAATAGGATCACCCGTTTCCTTCTCTTTCATCTCCACATCAAATCCGCCGCCTTGGATCATAAAGTCTTCAATAACGCGGTGAAAGATGACGCCGTCGTAGTGGCCGCTTTTTACGTAGTTTAAGAAGTTGGCAACAGTTATCGGAGCATGTTCCTCATCGAGTTCGAGAGTAATAGTGCCCATATCTTGTATGTGAAGTGCGACTTGTGGATTGCTCATGATTATCTTTTCTCTGTAAATTAAATTTCAATTAAGGTGAAACAGTAGCGGACTGAATTACAACCATGGTTTTGGGCACATCGGTTGGGAAAGCGCCGCCCGATCCGGTAGGTAATAACTTTATTTTCTCAACTGTATCCATGCCAGAGATTACTTTACCAAAAACTGTGTAACCATACAACTGCGGGGCTTGTTCGAGTTGAGCTCTGGCAATGTTTTTATAAACACGTCCATTGAATTCAATGGAGGGTACGGGATCGCCAGGAGGGATAATGACCGGATCTAAATTAGGATTGTCTTTCACGTTAATAAAGAACTGGGCGGTCGCGGAATTGGGGTCACCTGTGCGCGCCATTGCAATCGTCCCTACGGTATTTCTCGGTCCACCCGATGCTACAGCTTGGCGTCCCTCGTGCGCGATGGGTGGACGTGTTTTACGCTCATAAAATCTAGTATCAAATCCACCACCTTGAATCATGAAGTCATTTATAACTCTGTGAAAAATTGTACCGTCGTAATGCTTTTCTTTAACGTATTGAAGAAAATTTGCTACCGTCTTGGGTGCTTTATCAGGATAGAGTTCAATAATAATTTCACCTTGAGTGGTTACGAATTTTACTTTCGGATATTTTGTGTTGCCACTGCCTTTAATTTCTGCACTGGGGTTAAGAGTCGATGCGTCACTAGGGTTTGTCGTCTGGCCCGTAGTCTCAAAGCTTAGGAGCAAGCTTAAGGAAACAAATAGGCAAGACATGACTTTTTTAAAGGGTGTGGTTTTAGAAGTCGTTTGCATAGTTAAAGAATGAGGGGGGGGAGGGGGGGAGTGAGAGGAATGCTGAAGTTTATTTTGCTGGTGAATTGGGTGAAATGTTAGAGGAGTTTTTTGAATTCATTAAGTTAGGTTGTCCATTAGGCAAAAACTCAAGTGGCGAAGTGGTGAGGGTTGGCGCATTAATTTTTTCCAATTTTGCCTTTGCAGATTTATTGCCCGAATCATTGTCAATTGCTTGCTTGTAGTATTTAGTGGCCTGTTGAACATAAACATCTGCTAAATTCTCGCTTGCTAATGCATAATTAGGATTTGCTTTTAACGCAAGTTCAAAGTAATGAATGGCTCTTGAATAATCCAGTTGAGCCGCATAGATTACGCCTAGGTTGTTATGCGGTTCGGCAAGTTCTGGAAAATTGTCGCTCAGACTAATGTAGAGCTGAAGTGCCTCATCCCTATCCGCTGAATTGGGTGATTCGTTGAGTATTTTTGCTTTCCAAAAGTTCATCTGCGGATCATTTGGATTAGTACCTAAGTAATTATTGATAAAGGCAAGCGCCTCCTTTTTTTTGTTCTCTTTGATGAACTGAAAGGCCCTCATGTGCGGGGTAGCCACCAACTTCACAGATTGAGCCACAGCGGTACTTATTAAACTCACAGAAAGCAGGACGCTAAACAATGTGCTTGCAATTAAAGCTGAAAACCGTACTTGGATTTTAAAGTTGTCTAGAGTAAATATGTTTTTCAATTTTGATGTGCGTCGGTAAGGAGGTGGCTAGAAAAAATTGACGTCACAGGGAAGTGTGTCGCATATTGCTGATGGGAGGTGGGTAGGTGAAATACACGCCTTAGATGAACAAATTCTAACTGCAATCCTAATTCATTTCAGTTCTGGTATTCCTAGCAAGGCCTACATGCATTAAAAGTGCAATCCTTGGTTTCTTATCTAAGTGGAGGACGAAATAGTTCTTAAGTTCATCCTTCACGCAAAAGTGGAGAAGGACAACCGTTTTTCCAGCACCACTAAAGTTGGTTTTTAGCGCGTACTTTTATCCACTACTTCAACAGGTGCAGTATTAACGGCTTTGCATATTTCTTCTGCAGTCAGTACCCTGTGAGTTGCGCAGTCTTGATCTGTCACGTAACTGATTGCGTGATCGCTTGGGCTCTTACCGGTGGCTCCCCAGACGCCTAAGCTGGCTGATGTGAAGGGGTATTCAAGAGCGAGTGCGCATCCGCTCAAAATCAAGCTGGCCGCCAAGGGCGTCAAGTACTTAAACTTGTTGCAATCTTTAAACATATAACATTATGATAACAATTTTCTGGCCGAAATGCTAGGGCATTTTCTACCGGTGGAGCTTAATTTATCCAGCTAGAAGAGTAGGGGGAGAATACACGGTGAGCTACGTGTGGATCGGAGTCAAGGCACGCGAAGCGCGCAGTGAACTTATTTTCCAAGCGTCCAAATTTTCTTGATAGCTAGAGACGATCGGCTAATTTGTAGCTTAATGACAAGTAGGTACTTTGTCTTTATGAGGCTTTCAATTAATATGAGTTTACTTGGATAAAGAACATAAGCTGCTTAAATTAATACTAAAGAATTGATCGGTAGCGCCATTATTCTCTTTATATTTTCAGAGTTCTCAAATATACCTACACAATCCTTCAAAAATTGCTAAACTCACTCCCCTTATCGTATCGTATATGGTTTTTTAATCACATTTTTTATTACATCAGCACATTGCCTCCTTAGAGGGTCTGTGCCCTAAGAGATACCAGCTAATTCATGGGACTACGCATATACAACACGCTCAAGCGTGGGGTGGAAGAATTTACTCCTTTAAATGATGGACACGTAAAAATGTACGTCTGTGGGATGACGGTTTACGATTACTGCCACCTAGGGCATGCACGCTCCATGATTGCGTTTGACATCGTGCAGCGCTGGCTAAAAGCAAGTGGTTACGGCGTCACTTATGTCCGCAACATCACCGACATCGATGACAAAATTATCCGACGCGCAGTAGAGAACAAGGAGAGCATTCGTGCCCTTACTGATAGGATGATCGGGGCATTACACGAAGACTCCATTGCATTAGGCATACAGGCACCCACTGTTGAGCCCAGAGCTACGGACTATATCCCTCAGATGTTATCCATGATTGATACGCTCAAAGAAAAGGGATTGGCTTATCAAACCAAATCTGGTGATGTGAATTTTGCAGTCAGAAAATTTCATGGCTACGGGAAACTATCTGGCAAATCTTTGGATGAATTACATGCAGGCGAGCGAGTTGCAGTACTTGACGATAAAGATGATCCGCTTGACTTCGTACTTTGGAAAAGTGCAAAGCCAGAGGAGCCCGAAGAAGTTAAGTGGGTAAGTCACTACGGTGCTGGGCGCCCCGGGTGGCATATCGAATGTTCGGCAATGAGTTTGGCAGAACTTGGTATGCCCATTGATATCCACGGTGGCGGAGCAGATCTGCAGTTCCCTCACCATGAGAATGAAATCGCTCAAAGTGAGGGTGCTAGTACTGAGTATTTAGTTCGAGACTTGAATGAAGGCAGTAAAAGCACCGGTACGCCGCAATTGGCCAAGTTTTGGATGCACAACGGATTCATCAATGTTGATAACGAGAAGATGTCCAAGAGTTTGGGAAACTTCTTTACGATTAGAGACGTTTTGAAATTGTATGACGCTGAAACAGTTCGTTTCTTTGTGGTCCGCTCGCATTACCGATCACCTTTGAACTACAGTAATGTTCACTTAGATGATGCCAAAGGTGCGTTAAAGCGACTTTATACCGCGCTCTCATTGGTGCTTACTCCGGTGGATACACATGCTAGCGAGCACTCAAAGATTGGCTCGACTATTGACTGGAGCAATCCTTATGCGGCGCGCTTTAAATGCGCTATGGATGAGGATTTTGCAACGCCAGAAGCTGTCTCCGTTTTATTCGAACTCGCTGGTGAAGTGAACCGGTCTCAGTCTGCAGAACTTGCTATTTTGCTTAAATCACTTGGTGGAGTGTTGGGGCTTTTGCAACGCAACCCGAGAGAGTTCTTACAAAGTGATGCAGGTGTGCAAGAGGGGGACCTTAGCGCGCAGGAAATACAAGCTTTAATTGATGCAAGGGCACTTGCAAAACATAACAAAGATTTTGCAGCGGCTGACAAGATCAGGGCTGATTTGGCTGCTAAACACATCATACTCAAAGACTCCCCTCAGGGAACCCAGTGGGAGAGGGGATAGATGTCCGCCTCTAAAGTAAAGACTGATGAGGTCATAATTGTCACCCCCAATTACTGGGAAGAAGCTTGTAAACACTTGTCTAAAAAAGACCGCGTTATGCGCCGCCTCATACCTCAGTTTGGGGAGGCTTGTTTGCAGTCAAGAGGCGACGCCTTTGTAACTCTAGCTCGAAGCATAGTTGGCCAGCAGATTTCGGTCAAAGCAGCTCAAACTGTTTGGGAACGCTTCATAATGCTGACCAAAAAACTTACGCCAGCAAGTCTCTTAAAAATGAAAGTTGACGATATGCGTGCCGCAGGGCTCTCAGCGCGTAAAGTAGAGTACTTGGTTGATCTAGCCTTGCATTTTGATAACGGGGGAGTGCGTGTCAAAGAGTGGGAAGGCATGCAAGATGAGGAAATAATTGCTGAGTTGGTAGCTATCCGGGGAATTGGTCGCTGGACTGCTGAAATGTTACTTATTTTTCATCTTATGAGGCCCAACGTCTTACCTTTAGATGATGTGGGGTTGATTAACGGTATCAGCCAAAATTACTTCTCAGGCGAGTCTGTTAGCAGAAGTGAGGCAAGAGAGGTCGCAGCACCTTGGGCCCCGTTTTGCAGTGTCGCAACTTGGTATATCTGGCGTTCCCTGGATCCGGTGCCGGTTGAATATTGACTTTAGCTCCGTTATTAATCATAAATAGTTAATTTTTACTATTGCTATCCCACCTCTTTAGGGGATAATTACGCAAATAGATGGGCCCCTAGCCCATATCTACAGGAGTTCTGTTTGAGTAAAAAGACATTTCTAGATTTTGAGGCGCCTATTGCCGAATTAGAGGGCAAGATCGAAGAGTTGAGATATGTACAAAGCGAATCGGCTGTAGATATCTCACAGGAGATAGAGCAACTATCCAAGAAAAGCCAGCAGCTTACCAAAGACATTTACAGTGATTTGACGCCTTGGCAAATCACCAAAATAGCAAGGCACCCCGAGCGTCCCTACACCCTTGACTATGTTCGAGAGATTTTTTCCGATTTCAAGGAAATGCACGGGGATAGGCATTTCTCAGATGACCTGAGTATTGTGGGGGGGTTGGCGCGCTTTAACGGCACACCTTGTATGGTGCTCGGTCACCAAAAGGGACGGGATACAAAAGAGCGTGCAACTAGAAATTTCGGAATGACCAGACCGGAGGGTTACCGCAAGGCCCTTCGTTTGATGAAGACGGCTGAAAAATTCAAGTTGCCGGTTTTTACCTTTGTGGACACGCCTGGCGCATATCCTGGAATTGACGCAGAGGAGAGGGGGCAAAGTGAAGCCATTGGGCGTAATATCTTTGAGATGGCTCAACTTGAAGTTCCAATCATTACGACAATTATCGGCGAGGGTGGCTCAGGCGGGGCACTTGCAATCAGTGTTGCTGATCAGGTGTTGATGCTTCAGTTCTCTATCTACTCAGTCATTAGTCCCGAAGGTTGTGCATCTATTTTGTGGAAAACTTCTGATCGTGCCAGTGACGCCGCGGAAGCGTTAGGTATTACCGCTCACCGGCTCAAAGCCCTTGGATTGATCGACAAAATCGTAAGCGAGCCTGTTGGTGGAGCTCACCGTGATGTTAAACAAATCTGCGCTCAACTAAAACGAGGTCTCAATGACGCACTTCGCCAAGTCAGTGATTTAAAGCTCAAAGAGCTACTCGATCGTAGGTATGATCGCCTGCAAAGTTATGGTCGGTATAGCGACACCAAAGCAGAGGCGGGAGCTTAGGGGCCAACGTCTTGAGGCCATAGTGGCTAAATGACTAAGCGGCCTAAGTACTAATGACTCAGCTGACGAGTCCATTTTCATGAACAAAAACAGAGCGAGGCTTGACCATGTTGACTTGGTCAGTAAGATCGAAGTGCTTGGAATCAATCCTACACTGCCTATAGCTGTAGCGTTCAGTGGGGGTGCTGATTCCACGGCACTTTTATTGGCTTGTATAGAGCAACTTGCCTTAAATCCTCAACCAACTGGAGTGGGTAATGAAAGCCCCTTGAAGGCTATCCACATACACCATGGGCTCCAAGTCGCAGCAGACGCTTTTGCTGAGCACTGTTCCCGGTTTTGTGAGCGTTATGGGGTGCCTTTGCATATTGAGTACATTAAGGCCTCGCATAAATTGGGGGAAAGCCCAGAGGAGGCCGCACGCCTTGCTCGGTATAAAGCAATTGCAGGTGTACTCTCCAGCGAATGGGGCGCTAAGATTCACAGCGTTCTTTTGGGTCAACACGCTGATGATCAAGTGGAGACCTTGTTACTCGCTTTATCAAGGGGCGCAGGATTGCCAGGCTTATCTAGTATGGCACCTAGCTTTAAGCGGCTAGGGGTGACGTATTACCGCCCCTTTTTAGACGTCAGCTCTGAGGACATTAAGGGGTGGCTTCGCTCTAAGGGTCAGGAATGGATTGAAGACCCTAGCAACCAGGACACTCAATTTACTCGCAATAAAATTCGTGCAGATGTGATTCCCGCTATTTATAAAGCTTTCCCCTCTTTTCGCCAAACGGCTGCGCGCAGTGCAAGGCATGCTGCGCAGGCCCAAGTTTTGTTAAACGAACTGGCTGAAGAGGACTTGAACCAAGTGGGGGATCCCCCAAAAATTAAGTTGCTTCAAAGTCTAAGCGAGCACAGGTGCGCAAATGTCTTACGGTTTTGGTTCTCAGGTCTTGGCGCTACCCCCTCAAACACCCAATTGCAGGAACTAATTTCCCAAATTACGAACTGTAAGACACGAGGACACAAAATCGACTTAAAACTTGGGCTAGGGTTTGTGATTCGACAGGGGGACGTACTGGGCTGGTCTGAATTGTTACAATAGACGGTTTGTCCTTGAGACAGTTGTTACAACAAAAATCAAATGGCACTAATAGTTCATAAGTACGGCGGAACCTCAATGGGGTCCCCTGAGCGCATTAAAAATGTGGCAAAACGTGTAGCCAAGTGGGCCCGAGCAGGGCATCAAATGGTTGTAGTCCCATCCGCTATGAGTGGGGAGACGAATCGTTTGCTTGGTCTGGCAAAAGAATTAGCCCCATCCAAGGAAACAGCGTCTTACATGCGTGAATTGGATATGCTCGCCTCCACCGGTGAGCAGGCCTCTTCAGCACTTTTAGCAATAGCCCTTCAAAGTGAGGGCATGCAAGCAGTTAGTTATGCGGGCTGGCAAGTTCCTATAAGAACCGATAGCGCATTTACAAAGGCCCGGATTGAATCTATTGATGATGTGCGCGTTCGGGGAGATTTAAAGGCTGGAAGAGTGGTGATCATCACCGGATTCCAAGGGGTAGATGATAATCAAAACATCACCACTCTTGGTCGCGGCGGCTCTGATACATCTGCAGTTGCGGTAGCGGCTGCCCTTAAAGCTGATGAGTGTTTGATCTACACCGATGTTGACGGGGTTTACACAACTGACCCCAGAGTGGTGCCCGAGGCTAGGCGCCTTAAAACTGTTTCTTTTGAGGAAATGCTTGAGATGGCCTCGCTGGGTAGCAAGGTCCTTCAAATCAGATCTGTTGAATTTGCTGGAAAATACAAGGTTCCCCTTCGCGTGCTGTCTAGTTTTACCGATTGGGATATAAATATTCAAGAAGAGGCCAAATCTGGCACCTTAATTACTTTTGAGGAAGATACACAAATGGAACAAGCTGTCGTCTCAGGTATCGCATTTAATCGCGACGAAGCCAAAATCTCAATTATTGGTGTTCCCGATAAGCCAGGAATTGCCTACCAAATACTTGGAGCCGTTGCAGAGGGTAATATCGAAGTCGACATGATCATCCAAAATATTGGCAAGGACGGACGTACTGACTTTAGCTTTACCGTTCATAGAAATGACTACGCTCGTGCTATGGATTTACTTAAAACAAAGGTATTGCCTACATTGGGTTCTACAGAAGCGCTAGGCGATACCAAAATTTGTAAGGTCTCTATAGTGGGTATTGGTATGCGCTCACACGTAGGAATTGCAAGCAAAATGTTTAGAACCCTCAGTGAAGAAGGCATTAATATTCAAATGATTTCTACCAGTGAGATCAAAACATCTGTTGTAATTGATGAAAAATACATGGAATTAGCAGTTCGTGCACTGCATAAGGCCTTTGACTTGGACCAAGTTAAGGCATAATCCAAGCTACAGGAAACGTGACCGAGTGGCCGAAGGTGCTCCCCTGCTAAGGGAGTATGGGGTGATGAGCTCCATCGAGGGTTCGAATCCCTCCGTTTCCGCCAATAGCAATGAGAATGCGCCTAGGTGAATTTCACCCAGGCGCATTTTTATTTGTAAATCTGACTTTCAATCTTTGTGGAGGCTATCAAATGGAATTCCACTTAATAAGGTATTAACCAGTTGCTCAAAGAAGTATTCCTTGGGTTGCAAATTATTGTTGTAACTAACTCCTCCTACGTGAATCCAGGCATCGTCAATTAGCTGCACAGTGCGGGTTTGGTCAGGCGGGACAAAAACTGAACGGTTAATACTGGTCGCATGCTTAACATCATCTTTATTTTGATGAGCATATAAATAGGGCCAGTTTCTTCCACCTGTATCCAGTTCCCTTGAGAAATCATAAAGAAAGTTTAAGGGCAGGTGAGAGACGTTGGAGTAATTGTAGAAGCAGTATCCAGCCCATAAATTCCAATAATCTGGCGCATCATTTAAAAAACCATAGGTATTTTGTCCCTGTGGAATACAGTTTGAAATTTGTACCGACTTGACGGGCAACATATCATGATCCAGGTATCCAAACCAGGAGGGTTCAATTTTTTTAATGATTCGGTGAAACACCCATGTCATTGCCATTCCGTGAGAGCGGTTAGGGTGGCGTGTGCCGTTGAAGGGTAAGCCGAGGTAGGGAATTTGAAATTGAAAACAAGTTTGTCGGATTTTGGAGCGCGCCTGAGGATTTCTGGAGTTGTCGAAAACCATCAACTGAAAATCTTTTAAATTAATTGCACTAAGTGCCAGTAACCAATTCAGTACCTTATCTTGTTCGAAAGCAATGATAATCAGAATCTTTTTATTTTTACTGAAGTTTTGTTTGATGAATTCATCTTCACCCTTAGCTTTTAGCCGTTTGTAAAAAGCTAAAAACAAATCGTTTCTGAGCTCTTTAATGAGAGCTCTAAGCGGCTTCAAACAAAGGAAGTCAGTTATTGAATATTGCGATAGTTTCTTCAAGAGCTCTCCAAGGGATTGGTCTGTCTTTTGCCGAGTTTGGCTAGGTATTTTTCCTGGGCCGGTTGGGCGTAATTTGATTTTTGAGAATTATGCTTGAATTGATCGTGTTAAATCTACTCTCAAGAGAAAATTAGTAAGTAACTACTTCGCAATAAAGAGCCTCATTTAGTATGATTTATAATTAATGGCTTGATTTGTAGGTGTATCTAATAAAGTTTGTTATTGTAGTGTCAAGCAAGTTATTAGGCCTAATTTCTATAAAATGCGTAATTAAATATTTTTAAACTCCAATTACATGCGCAACCTCGATTTAAAAAATATTTACCAAAGTATCAATACGCGAAATTTAGTACTTTCTTTTCCAATACTTATTTTAATAGTTAAACACTGGGCTAGTGCTGTTACGATTCTCGCTTTTATCTTATCAGTTGCATTTATAGTTAAGAATGTAAATTCGGTAAAGACGCTTTTTGAGTCTCCAAACTCGACAAAGCTTAAATTGGTTTGCTTAATGTTAGCGAGTCCATTTTTAGCAGTCAGTCTTGGTCAAATCTTTAGGCTAGAGTTTTCGCCTCGTGAGTTTGATGCGCCTTTGCGTATCGCACTTTGTATCCCTGTCTTTTTGGCTGTGGCTTCAGGTTGGTTGCGTGAAGGTGAGTCTAATAGTTCTATTACTGAGCTTTGGATGACACGCAGCATTCCCGCTGCACTTATCGTTACTTTGGTATTTTGTACTGTTGCTCCTTTTTACTGGGGGAGCGATAGGCTTGCAACTTACTTTGTAGACCCACTCACATTAGGAGCAGTATGTCTCCTATTTAGTATTTTGACCCTGGCTCCATATATTATTTTTAAATTCAAGAGCTCAGTTCATGCCGTAATTGTCTTCGCTGTATTCATAGTAGGAATTTATTTGTCAATCATGTCGGGCAGTAGAACTGGATGGGCATCACTTCCTTTGTTGAGTATTTGCGCAGTTTTTTATTACTTTAAACCCAAGTACGGAGTATTTAAATCATTAGTAGGACTAATTTGTTTTTTTGTGGGTGGTGCTTATGCTATTGCTTTGCTTGCACCTACATTCACGGCGCATATAACTTTAGGGGCGCATGAGTTTGTTGATTACAATTGGAACTCTATTAATCCAGTCGCCTCGGTATCAGACCGTATCTCCATGTACAGAATGGGGATCATTTATTTTTTAAAGCAACCTTTATCGGGGTGGGGACAGCTTGGTTGGATGAAAGTCATGGATATGCCTGAGATTATGGTGTTTGCGAGTGAGCAAACAAGGATTTGGCCGAAGGCCGGATTCCATAATGAGATCATTACGAGTGCAGTCAGATCAGGAATTTGGGGACTATGTTCAAGTGTGATGCAGTTTGTCGTCCCCTTTTATTTTGCAGTTGCTTACGCGAGGAAAACTGTCGATAGCGTTAGGCTAATAGCCATATTCGTTTTCGCCTATACCTTTCACAGCCTTATCTTTGGATTAACGACTGAGATAACTGGGCTGGTCTTTTTGGCTAGTTTCTTTGG
Source organism: uncultured Burkholderiales bacterium (assembly GCA_903896615.1). Taxonomy (GTDB): domain Bacteria; phylum Pseudomonadota; class Gammaproteobacteria; order Burkholderiales; family Burkholderiaceae_C; genus Limnohabitans. The sequence continues at coordinate 11,263 of CAITYM010000036.1, read as the reverse complement.
ACTTACTCAGGCGCTGTGTCTTGGAGAGTTAATTTATACCGAATCCCGTACTTGTAGATAACTGTCTGTCAGAGTAAGGCGCAATAAAGAGGCATGAATATTTAGTTTGCCATTATTAATTAATATTGATTTGGATCAAATATTGATATGCATTATTTGGTGAAAATCCAGGCTGATAGACGTTTCAAATTGAAATTTGTAATTGAGTATTAAGTACTCTAACCATTTTCTACCGGTCTGTGATTTCGTAAATGAGGGTCATTTTATGAACCAAAGAGTTATTCCTGGCACTACATTATTTGGGCCAAAGCAAGCGCAAAAGGGATTTGCATTAAACAAAATGTGTTTCTCTTTCAACTCGAAAGAAAATAGAGATGCCTTTAAATCAGATGAGAATGCTTATATGCATTCTTACAATTTAAGTACTGAACAAATGGATGCAATCCGCTCTAAAAATGTTTTACAACTTTTGGAGGCAGGCGGCAATATTTACTATTTAGCTAAATTTGCCGGTATCTTTGGTTTGGACGTGCAAGATATAGGAGCGCAGCAGACTGGGCTTTCTAAGGAAGAATTTAAGGCTAAATTGCAGGCATACAACTAAGGCTCGTTTTATGGCAAATATTATTGGCGGAGTTGCATGCTCCCACATACCCTCGATAGGATCTGCAATTGCAAAGGGATTGCAGCAAGATTCGTACTGGAAACCTTTTTTCGATGGCTTCCCGCCCGTTCAAAAATGGTTATCTGACTCAGATGCAGACATCGCCGTTGTCTTTTATAACGATCATGGACTTAATTTTTTCCTTGATAAGATGCCAACTTTTGCCATCGGCGCTGCAGCCTCTTATTCAAACGCAGATGAGGGATGGGGTATCCCCGTTAGTGACCCATTCATAGGTGATCAAGATTTATCTTGGCATATTATTAATAGCCTTATTGAGGATGAATTTGATATAGTGAGTTGTCAAGAAATGCTTGTTGACCATGCATTTACAATTCCTCTAAAATTATTATGGCCAGGCAAATGTCCTGTAACAGTTGTCCCAATTTGCATTAATACAGTGCAGTTCCCATTGCCCAGTGCAAAGCGGGTTTTTGCTCTGGGTCAGTCTGTTGGGCGTGCCATTAGGGGCTGGGATCAAAAGAAGAATGTTGTCATTCTTGGTACGGGCGGATTAAGTCATCAATTAGATGGTGCAAGAGCTGGTTTTATTAATAAAAAATTCGATTTGGAATTCATGCAAAGTCTGCAACACGATCCAATGTGGGCAACCAAGTTCAGTATAGAAGAGTTGGTAGAGCAAACGGGTACCCAAGGAGTTGAACTCCTTATGTGGCTTGCTATGCGAGGGGCATTAGGGGATGCAAAAGAGTTTGATATTAGAAAAGTGCACGAAAACTATCACATACCCATTTCTAATACTGCAACTGGACTGATGGCTTTTGCGTGTAGATGACTGCTCTTTAAATAAGCAGTCCATAAGTCAATCACATGTAAGAACTCGTTAACTCATTAGATCATTAACGCTCAGTTATTGATATCTAAATAGACAGGGGAAGTACTTCTTGATAAGGTTTGTATCAACTTCGTTTAATGAATACTTCCATTTTGGATTCTTATCTTTATCAATTAGCGCTGCGCGAACGCCCTCTAAAAATTCGCCCTTTAAGTGCCAGTCCTTCGTTAATTCCAACTCAACTGCGAAGCACTCCGATAGTCCAAGTTTACTGCCTTGAGTAAGTAGTTGTAACGTAGCGGCCATCGCAAGAGGCGAATTGCGTAGCATGCTGGATGTTGTTTCCTGCGCCCAGGATTGATCCATATGTTCATGCAACGATTCAAAAATCGCATGCAGCGAAACCCTTGAAAAAACGGATTCAATCAGGGTGCGTGAATCCTGAATATTAGATTGCTCGTAACTTTGACTGGCACCAAGTTTAATGAGAATATCTTCAATGCTTTGATCAATTGGATTCTTTTTAGAATCTACTAGCTCTAACTCCTTTGTGAAATTATTCCATTGTTTTAAAGGTAATGTCCAGTCCGCTAGATTACAAAACAGTGCGTCATGGTGATTAATGTGCTTACCCGTAAGTCCTAAGTATTTGCCGATGGATGGGTTAGTACGTGTAAGAAAATAACTTCCTCCAACGTCTGGGAAATATCCGATTGCGGTCTCAGGCATTGCAATTTTGGTAGTCTCATTGACTACTCTGTATGTTGCACCCTGGGCGATACCCATGCCACCGCCCATCACAATACCGTTCATGAGCGCAACATAAGGCTTAGGGTAATTATAAATATATTCGTTTAAAGCGAATTCTTCTTTGAAAAAAACATGGTATTCCTCTAAACCTTTCGTAATGCATTCGTGAACCCTACGGACATCTCCGCCCGCACAAAATGCCTTTTCACCGCTGCCTTGAACTACAACCGCTTTTACCGATGCATTTTCAGCCCATGCTAACAACGCTTTGTGCATGACCCTAACCATTGCGATATTTATCGTATTCAAGGCAGATGGGCGATTGAGCGTAATGAAACCGACTCCGTTTCTAACCTCAGTTGATAAAGTATCTGATTCAGTTAAGGGGACATTGTTTAAAGAATTCATTGCTGCAAACCGTTTGTCGCTTCAGGGAGGGTAGGTGTTTTTGAAATTCTTAATGATTTTTAAAGAAATTAATGACCGAGGAGAAATCAAGATGGCCATTGCCTTGCCTGCTAAAAGCTTGATAGATCTGCTGGGCTAATCCGCCAAGCATGATCGGTTGTTTTACTGATTTAGCAGCTTCACATGCCAAGCCTAAATCCTTGAGCATCAAATCTGTGCCGAATCCATCTGTATAGCCTCTAGACGCAGGAGTAGACTCTAGAACACCAGGATAGGGGTTATAGGTGTCAGAGCTCCAGCATCTGCCGCTAGAAGCATTGATGATGTTAGCCAATACTACCGGGTCCATGCCGAGTTCTACGCCAAGCGTCATAGCTTCAGCAGTAGCGATCATAGAAATGCCTAGCAGCAAGTTGTTGGAGACTTTTGCTACTTGTCCGTTTCCTGCTCTGCCGCAGTAAAAAATCTTCTTACCCATTTGTTCAAAAAAGGGTTTCATCTTTTGGAAGGTATTGTCATCCCCGCCGACCATAAAGGTGAGCGAACCAGCCTGCGCTCCAGCTGTTCCCCCCGATACGGGGGCGTCCAATAAAGCAATCCCTTTTGCATTGGCGAGAGTGTGAAGTTCTCGAGCAGTTTGTGGATCGATGGTTGATGAGTCAATTAAAACCGTATTACTGTCAACATTTTCTAAGATCCCATTTTCACCTAAATAGACAGAGCGGACATGTTGCGAGGCTGGCAACATAGTGACTATGACGTCTAAATCCATATTGGCTAGTTCATACACATTTTTACAGGAAATTGCTTTTTGTTTAGATTGATCAATTACAAATGCAACATTGGCTTCAACAACGTCAAATACGATCAATTCATTGCCAGCCTTTAGTAGGTTCATTGCCATTGGTGAACCCATGTTTCCCAAACCAATAAAGCCAACTTTCATATATAGATTATTATTTATTTTTAAAATTTGGTTTACGTTTTTCAATAAATGCAGTCATTCCTTCCTTTTGATCTTCCGTGCCAAAAGTAGAGTGGAACATTCGGCGCTCAAAATGGATGCCCTCTGATAGCGAAACTTCGTAGGAGTGATTTACTGCCTCTTTGGCCATCATAACAATAGGGGTAGAGAGTGCTGCAATTTTTTGAGCAACCGATAAAGCTTCTTCAATTAATTTGTCGTTTGCAATTACTCTTGATACTAGACCGCAGCGCTCTGCCTCTTGTGCATCAATCATCCTCGCTGTTAATACCATTTCCATGGCCTTTGATTTACCTACAAAGCGTGTTAATCGCTGAGAGCCACCAGCTCCAGGGATAGTTCCAAGCGTAATCTCAGGCTGCCCAAATTTGGCGCTTTCTGCTGCTAAGATGAAGTCGCACATCATCGCTAGCTCACATCCCCCCCCCAGTGCGTATCCAGCCACTGCTGCAATGGTGGGTTTTCTGAATTTAGTGATTCGCTCCCAAGTATCAGTTATGAAGTCTGACTTATAGGTATCCATATATGTCAAATCTTTCATAGCCTTGATATCTGCTCCGGCAGCGAAGGCCTTTTCATTGCCTGTCAATACAACAACATGAACGTCAATGTCATTTTCGAATGAATCTAGCGCCTGAGCTAGCTCGCGTGTCAATTCTGGACTAAGAGCGTTCAAAGCATTCGGTCGGTTCAGCCTGATTAGTCTGACTTTTTCATGGACTTCGATGAGGATATTTTGATAGTTCATAGTATTTAAGTTTATAAAAATTTGGTTTTTTGAAATTCAATGCGCATCTTTAACTCATTACGGAACTCAGTTTGCTAGCAATGGCTCTTCCAGCTCTCGAGCCATTTGATTTGCCTATTGCTTTAGAGATAAATTCCCCAATACTGACAATTTCATTTAAATCAATGCCGGTCTCTATTCCTAGTCCATTTAACAAGTAGAGCACATCCTCTGTTGCTACGTTGCCAGTGGCACCTTTAGCGTAGGGACAACCTCCAAGGCCTGCAGTGGATGAGTGGAAAATAGAAACACCGGATTGAAGGGCTGCGTAGATATTGGAAAGAGACTGTCCGTAAGTATCGTGAAAATGACCGGAGAAGAGCTCAAGAGGGGCGAATTTACCGAGGACCTCAAAAGTCTTTTTCACCTGACCCGCAGTTGCAACTCCAATGGTGTCGCAGATGTCTATCTCATCACACCCAAGTTGAGTAAGGTATTTGACGACTGTTGCAGTGCTCTCAGGCTTCACGACGCCTTGATAAGGACAACCAAATGCGCAGGAAATGCTCCCCCTAAGCCTGAGTTTATCTTTTTTAGCAGCGTCTGCGATGGGTTTAAAGCGCTCAATAGACTCTGCTATGGTGCAGTTTATATTTTTCTGTGCAAAGGCTTCAGACGCTGCAGAGAAAATTACCACTTCATCAACTTGACTCTCTAAAGCTCGCTCGTATCCTTTCATATTTGGTACAAGCGCTGAATAAATAGTTTCGCTTGAGCGCTCAATATGTCTCAACACTGATTCACTGTCTGCCATTTGAGGAGTCCATTTGGGAGAAACAAAGGCTGCAGCCTCAATGTTACGCAATCCTGCCTTGGTAAGCCTATTGATAAAGTCAATCTTAATATCTATTGGGACAATATTTTTCTCATTTTGTAAGCCGTCACGAGGCCCAACTTCAACGAGTTTTACCTTATTGGGTAAGTTTGCGGAGTTCATCAGACTTCGCCTCCTGGAGTGAAAATAAATGGTGTGGACTACGAAAGCATTCTAACGTTTATAGATTACGTTGGTTTTTGGCTATTTCTGGCGGAGATAGGGACTACTTGTCAGTCGAAACTCAGTTTCCTGAACCCGCTCCAATGCACTCAATGAATCTAAACCCGACAGGGGAGAGCGCATTGAATTAATGGACCCTACCTTACCTTTTTTTGATAATTGTATTTAAGCATTTCAAGGGACGCCAAGGAGTTTGGCAGCGAAGGAAAATAGTAAAGACGCAGCAACCCTTTTAAGCCTTCATTGTGCATTACTTCTGCTTTGCCCAAACTAGAGCGTTGGCGTAGTCAGCAAAGGGGAAATGCTTTAACTCCGCCTTAATAAAGTGACCCAAAAGCACTTGTGCAGCATCGGCCAAAACTGTATCAGTGATTAAAGCTACTTTTTGTACGTGTTCATGGTGGAGTCGAATAAATTTGAAGTGAGAGATAAGGCTTGAAAAGTCGGTCCAACCTGGAAATTTTTCTGTATAAATTAGTACTGAGTGCAATTGAATATGCATTTTCAAAAAATCATCCACTTTATGACTTACACGTTCAAAGTCACTTTTATCTAACGCACCGTGAGGCTTAAGAATCAAAATACCAATATCCGCATTGTGATCTGAATCGCCTTTTGGCTTAATTTCTATGAGTTCGCTCTCTAACATACGTACTAATCCTTTGTGATGAATCATCTAATATATTTGTTCTCATTAATATAACTCATACTTCCCCTTAATGAGTTGATTTTCATCAACTTTTTTGCTTTGTTAGAATTTAAAGTAATGGGGCTGCTTAAGGGTTTTTTTGACTTGCATAATACTTCACCCCTTAAATTCAAATCACGCTAAGCATTTAAATGCATAAAAGATGACAACGGTCATGTTTTCATCATCAATTTATGAGTGAATTTTTTGACCCAAAGAAATATAACTAGATAAGATATAAATCTGTAGCTTAGCGCTGTCAAATCTCTACACGCTGATTCAACTCCTCATTAATAGACGTTTTCTATCTGATTCAATTAAATGAACTCACCCATTTGGTAATTCCCCTGCCAAGTCAAACCGTGGTCGTGCCGGATGTTCCCCCCCAAGCCCTGACTGTCTTTCAAGCTAATGATCACTTTATTTCAAACTATGATTGTCTAACTGGCACTGTCCATTGCAACAGTTTGCTCACGCAACACAATTTATACAGCACATTGCTAATTTCATTTATAGGTAGTTTGATGCTGGTTATAGGGGGTGTGAGGAGTTCTATGAGACATAGTCACCCCACTAATCATGAAAATTTAATCAGAATATTATTCCATTTTATTCAATTAAATGGAATCCTTGTGATGGTGTACGGTTTTTTTGAATACTACAAGGATGCAACGGTTTGGTTACCATTCCTTCAAATACCCAGACTTGCAAATAAATTCGCAGCGAATCAGTTATCTACTGCCACTTCGAATAATGATAGTTTCATAACAGCTCATATTTTGTTTGTGAGCGTACTGCCCATAACGGTTGCTTTACTGGGTGGTCTTAGTGCCCGTCTGGGTATATTTTATTTTTTCCGTACTCGTGCCCTCGGCGCAGGTCTTAGAGACATTGGTGATATGGAACTCTTATTTACGTCAATGCAGGCATTTGATCCTTTGTCATACATAGATCTGAGTCAAGGTGTATTTGTGGGCCTGCAAAATTCACACAATCCGCAGAGTCCTCAAAATATTTTGGATCCTAAGTCTGATCAACAGTTGGCTAAGCCACTGTATGTTCCTTGGCTACTTTTCCAGGAAACGCATGCTCAAATACTTGGCTCCACTGGGAGCGGTAAAGGAATTGCTCTTGGGGTCTTGGGGTATCAGTTTGCACTCAAGAGGGAATCTTTAATCGTATTCGATCCTAAGGGGGATGGGCGACTTCCTTTGGTGCTCTCGCAAGGTGCTTTGAAAAGTGGTGCAGAGTTTATCTATTTGGATTTACAAGCTCATGCGGTCTCTCAGTTCAATCTATTGGAGGGAGCTAGTGATTTAGAAATTGAAGAGCTTTTGGTCGCTGGACTTGGGTTACAACCTTCTAGTGGCGAAGGTAACTACTATAGAGGGATTGATCAAGATGCTGCTGAGCAGGTCTCTAAACTTGCGTTGCAAGGTTCTTTTAGCCAAGCGGTGACCTTACCCCGATTACTAGAGATAGCGCAGTCGCACAAACAACTCTCTAAGGCAGATAATTTTGTGAGACGATTAAGGCAAGTCTGTGATCTTAGGGTGATACAAACCGCACACAATATTGGTTTGATGGAGCATATTCAAAAGGGCAGTGTGATCTACATCCGGGGTAGCACAGATAATCACCGCGTGAAAATGCTTCAAACTATGCTTTTAATCCGTATTCTTCAAATTGTTAAATCAAGGATCTCGTTAAAGTTATCCGCTCATACACTACCCGTAAAGCCTGTTTGTTTGATTTTGGATGAGTTTAAACACTTACTCTCCCCCGTTGCTCTTGATATGCTAGGCGTGGTTCGTGAGTTGGGGTGTCATGCACTCTTAGCCCACCAGTCTTTAGCTGATTTGGCGGGTTGCCCTGGTCTTGAGAGAAAGGATGTTGAGCCCGTTGTGGTAGATAACGCAACCTTAAAACTAATATTTCGTATTGGAGATGACCAGGCAGCAAAGGGATTTGCAAATAAATCAGGTCAAGAAAGAACATATAAGGAGTCGATTAGACCGGGTCCAGGGACTTTAGATGCTCAGAAAAGTTGGACTGAAATCCAGCATCCGCGTATGAGCGCTGATCTGTTTCTGCACTTACACCGTCCAAGTCAGGCCTCATCCCCCTTTACAGCGGGCGTGCTCTTTGGTCTTGGGTTGGCCAAGCTCTTTAGTTTATCGCCCATCGTTGTATCAGGCTCATTGCTACAACCCACCGAATCTCCTCGTAATTTACGCTCGGCACCCAAAGAGCCAGGGGAGTTAATTTGAATACGTTAAATTCACAATTCCAACTCTTTAAACCGAGTAGGTCTGATCTTGAATTGCAGATGCTTAGCTTTTTAGCTCAGGAGTCTTGGGCGAGTGATGTTAATTTATGCGTGTTATTACAAATAAGTAGACGAACACTTCTGGGGGTTTTGAGGCCCATGGTTGTAGCCAAGACAATTAAAAGTGTGCTGCAAAAGATTATGGGCGGTACAGTCCAACTATTTGGTATAACCAGTTTAGGTCATAAACAACTATTTAGGACTCAGACAACGCCTTCTGAATTTGCACAGTTAGTTCCCAAGCCTAATCCACTGACTGCGCGAATATCCCCAACATTCATACCTCACCGATTAGATATTCAGTTGCTTAGAATTCGGGCTGAGCGGGCGGGTTGGACTAATTGGGTGAATGCCGATACGGGTCAAAAAATCAATCTAGAAGCGAGTGTTTTAAGTTCAAATTCACGTCTAAATTTGAGATCAAATACAAACGCCCAAATACAAAGCGAACACCGCCCAGATGCCTGGTGTACAAATCCACTAGGTAAAAGGGTATGTATTGAATGCGAAAGAACCATTAAGTCAAAACCTAGATATGCCACAATTTTGTGTGACTATCTACTTGCCTTAAAAAGAGGGGATTTTGACGGCGTTATCTGGGTGTGCCCAGACCTAGATCTTAGAGATAGGTTGGATAATTTAATTACCTCAATCACACACGTTCAAATAAGTGGATTAAGTGTTTTGATTCCACGAAACCGCTTTGAGCAATTTGAATTTAAGACGTTTGAGCAGTGGGTTACTTGAGAGCTTAAAAACCTACAGGGGGTCTTCTTCCAGCTGCTAAGGACTTGGTAATAATACGTTTTTTGGCGCCCAGTGTATAGCCCTGCGCCATACCCTCAGCGACACTACCAACGATTTTGATGAGCAACAAGCCAATCACAATGGGGAAGAAAACCACTGCTGCAAAATAAAGCATGATATTTTCAATTTTCGTATTTTTGGATATATCCGATAGATTCATTTGAATTAACCTTAGACCTTGATTTGAGGGAGGATATACGGCGAGGGCGGGCAAGTAAGAAGTGTGTTGAATTAGAAGTTTTAAATTTAGTGTTATGTCTGGATGACGTCAAATGGAGATAACAGAAGAAAAACCTAATACGTATTCTTATATAACGTAGTATCGGCACAAGTCCAGTAATCTTTAGTGCCTGATTGCGTAAAACTCACCAATTGTCCAAGAACCATGCCTTTTCTTAACACTGGTGTTGCAGCTTAGGATGGTCTATTCGTTTATTTTTTTAAATATATCGGCAGCGATTTAATGGAATAGGTTTTTAGCGAGCCAGTGTCAAAAAATCCTACACATGCGCCTCACAAAGCAACCCAAAGCGGCTCAGTTGCACAATTTCCGACGAATTTAGGGCTGTGAATAGGCTCAACCCTTATTTGGGCATGTAATGTGCTTAATAGGTGTGATTTCCCTTTAAAAAGTACTTTGAGATTGGATTGGGTTGTTCCGTCCATCGTCTAAATTTCAAATTCCGACATAAATTTCTGAATTGAATGGGACGGTGGTTTTCCTTGCGGCCTCTCTAGTTTTCCGTTAATGACTGTTTCATCTTTAAATTCGTTAAATAGCTCGAAGGTACAAAGCCTTAGTACCACGGCTATCCAAGCACTGGGTTTGCAAACCATCCAGGGCCTGAACACGGGTTTTATTTCTGCACTTACAACGACGCAGATCCAGTCATTGGCGACGAACCAAATTACGGGGTTCAACAGTGCCCAATTAGCAAGTCTTAACGCTACGCAGGTTATAAATTTCACCTCTAGTGAACTTTTAGCACTCACAGGTTCTCAAATCTCTTTTTTGAGTACCCAAGTTTTATCCTCACTTACGACAACTCAAGTCGCCTCACTAAGTACCATTCAAATTGCTGGACTCCGTTCGGATGTAATAAATGCGCTTAGCACTTCGCAATTAGCACAGCTAAGCGCCGCTGGCATCCAGGCGTTGACTGCTTCTCAGTTGTCGAGTCTTTCCTCGACAATCGCTAACACACTTACGACATCACAAGCCAGCGCTTTTTTGGCTCGACAAGTCGCAGCCCTGAGTACCAGTGCAGTGGCTGCGCTACAAACCTCCGTAATGGCTGTGCTTAATTCAGCCCAAATTTCAGGCCTAAGCCCGTCATTGATGCCCGTCCTTACTACTGCGCAGGTTGCTGCGTTGAATACGAGTGCACTGAGTCAGCTCAGCATTTCACAAATTAATGCGCTCACCACGAGCGATGTAATTGCGATGGGGACGGGACAAATTTCGGCGTTGCAGGCCAACCAAATTACTGGACTTGCGACTAATTTGCTCAGTGTGTTGTCAACAAATCAATGGGGTCAACTGGGTACTGCGGACATACAGGCTTTAACAACACTTCAAATATCAAACCTCACGACCTCACTGGTAGCGCAGATTTCATCAACCCAAGCCGGTGCACTCTCGTCTCGTCAAATCGCGGCATTCACAACGGCTACTGTCTTACAACTCACTACATCTGTCATAGCAGCACTTAATTCATCGCAAATTGCTGGTCTAAGCACTGTTTTGATCCCTGTGATGAGTGGGACACAGATTGCACAACTGAATAATGCTGCCCTAGCTCAACTGTCTAGCGCTCAGATCAATAGCTTCACAACCGGAGAAGCTTTTGCGTTGACCACGAGTCAAACCTTAGCATTGAGTTCAGCACAGTTAAGAGCATTAACGAGTCAAGCAGCTGCGGTACTGTCAAGTTCCGTGGTTGGTGTGTTGAATTCAGTTCAAATCTCAGGACTGAGTACAGGTCTCATTCAAGCGTTCACCACCGCGCAAGTGGCTGCAATCAATACGAAGGCGCTGAGTCAGTTAAGCGC
>CAITYM010000035.1 GCA_903896615.1 uncultured Burkholderiales bacterium | reverse complement strand
GCTCATGTTTACCGTGACAGATAGCTCTTTTTAAAAGATTATTTAGTTTGGTGGTAATTCGTAACTAAATTAACCTCGTTTTTAGAACCTAGGATGACACTAACACGCTCGTGCAGTGTTTTAGGTTTAATATCTAAAATCCTTTGTACTCCATTGGTTGAAGCGCCGCCGGCTTGCTCAACGATCCAACTCATTGGATTAGCCTCATACATTAATCGCAATTTCCCAGCCTTACCAGGCTCTCTCTTGTCCCAGGGATACATGAAGATACCACCTCGGGTTAAGATTCGGTGCACATCTGCGACCATACTAGCTATCCATCGCATATTGAAATCTTTTCCACGGACTCCTTCTTTACCCTCCAAGCATTCCTCAATGTAGCGTTTAACAGGGGTATCCCAGTGACGCATGTTGCTCATGTTGATTGCAAACTCTTTGGTATCAGCAGGAATCTGAACGTTTTCCTGGGTCAGGACAAAGGATCCTTGTTCACGGTCTAAGGTGAACATAGATACGCCGTCTCCAACAGTCAATACCAAAGTAGTTTGAGGTCCGTACACACAGTACCCTGCAGCAACTTGTGCGCTTCCCTGTTGTAAGAAATCCGCCTCACTAACACCGCTTGTCCCTTCTGGCTTTTTTAAGACACTAAAAATAGTGCCGATACTAACGTTTACATCAATATTGCTAGATCCGTCTAGGGGATCAAAGAGTAAGAGATACTCGCCTTGTGGGTACCTGTTGGGTACAAGGTAAATACTCTCCATCTCCTCAGACGCCATGGCCGCTAAATGCCCACCCCATTCATTAGCTTCAATTAAAACTTCGTTAGCAATTAGGTCAAGCTTTTTTTGAACCTCGCCTTGTACGTTTTCGCTTCCCGCGCTTCCAAGCACTCCGCCTAAGGCGCCCTTGTTAACCGCATGGCTGATGCTTTTACATGCGCGTGCGACAACCTCTAAAAGAAGTCTGAGTTCGGGCGGGATGTGCCCCTTTTCACGTTGTTGTTCAACTAAGAAACGAGATAGGGAAATTGCCATATTGTTGCTGCTCCAGAAAAGTGGGGTACTGTTGCTTTTGAATTAATGCCTTAGTGCGATTGCGACCAAGTGATTAATCGGCAAGTGCGCGTGTTAACACCTCGCGTACGTCGTTGCTCAAATCAGGTTTTGCAGCAACCCGCTTTAAAGCTTCGTACGCTGCAGTACGGTAGGGCTCAACGAGCTTTTTCCAGCGGTCTAACGCTCTCGCGAGTCGAGCTGCTACTTGTGAGTTAAAAGCATCAATTTCGATGACTCGCTCACTCCAAAAGACGTAACCAGAGGCATCACTTCTATGAAAGGCTGCAGGATTGGCTATGCAATAACTGAAAATGAGTGCGCGAGCGCGGTTTGGATTTTTGATCTCAAAATCCTTATGCATCATTAGCGTTCGCACCTTGCCTAGTAAATCCCCACCTCGTGAGTTTGAGCTGGCTTGAACAGCAAACCATTTGTCCATCACCAATGCATCATTCTTAAAGAGCCTGTAGAACTCATCTAAAGCATTTTTCGCCTCGGGGTTGCCACAACTCATTAATGCATTCAAGGCATGCATTCGTTGCGTCATGTTGTCTGCATGCTCAAAGTCCTTAGTGGCAACCCTTGCCCAAGCACCCTTTGGAGTATCAGAGTTTTCGGTGTGCAAACTCTCGGCTAAGCACAAATGGGAAAGTGCTAAACCACTCAAAGCACGTCTTCCACAACTTAATGGATCTGGCGAGTATGCTCCAGTTTGGTGATTTGAATGATAAGCCCACTCCCAGTCTTTAAACAGTGCAAGGGACAACTCCTCGCGCATTTTCTCTCTAACCAAATGCACTTTTAAGGGATCTAATTCACTTAGTTGCTCGGCCAAATAACTCTCGCTTGGGAGTGTTAAGACCACCTCTTTAAATGCAGAGTCCAATTGATCATTGCGCAGGACTGTTCTGAGTCCTTCTAGTAGGTCTTCATTTAAAATTTGTTGCGGTATGTCATTTGCTTTTATAGCTGTGAGTGCGGTGTCAACACATAGCCTTTGTGCTGCATCCCACTGGTTGAATGGGTCCGTGTCATGAGCAAGTAGTGTCAATAGTTGTTTGGGATTCAAATCGGAGTTCAAAACAACCGGTGCGCTAAAGTTTCTAAATAGCGACGGTACAGGCTCGCTTAAAACATTCTCAAATTCAAAGCTCTGTTCTTGTTCAGTTAGAACACACAACTGTGTTTCTTTGATTTGAGTACCGTCCGTACTTATTAAACCAACTAATACAGGAATAACAAACACATCCTTATGGGGTTGTCCTGCGCTTGGCGGGCAAGACTGGGTCAGGGTTAATTTGTATTTCTGTGCTCCACTGTCATAACTCCCAACGGCCTTAACAACTGGTGTACCTGCCTGAGAGTACCATCGCTTAAATTGCTCTAAATGCTGTTTCAGTGCAGAGTCAGGGTTGGCGTCAGCAACGGCGTTGGCAAAGTCATCGCAGGTGACAGCTTGTCCGTCGTGGCGCTTAAAGTAAAGCTCCATTCCTTTTGCAAATCCTTCTCTTCCAACAAGGGTTTGCATCATGCGAACAACTTCCGCACCTTTTTCGTAAACCGTTACAGTGTAAAAATTATTAATTTCTACATAGCTATCCGGTCTGACTGGGTGAGCCATTGGGCCTGCGTCTTCTGCGAATTGGAGCGTTCTGAGTAGCCTCACATCTTCAATTCTTTTAACTGCTTTGGCAGATGCATTACCCGCCAAGTCTTGGCTAAATTCCTGATCTCTAAAAACGGTGAGTCCTTCTTTTAAAGACAGTTGGAACCAATCACGGCAAGTTATTCTGTTGCCCGTCCAGTTGTGAAAGTATTCATGTCCAACAACGCTTTCTATGTTGGAGAAGTCGGCGTCTGTCGCAGTTGCTTGTGAGGCTAAAACATATTTGGTATTGAATATGTTTAGACCTTTGTTTTCCATTGCACCCATATTAAAGTCAGAGGTTGCAACAATCATGAACCTCTCTAAATCAAGCGTCAATCCAAAGCGTGCTTCATCCCAAGCAATACTAGCCATAAGGGATTTCATGGCATGTTCGGTTTTATCCAAATCTCCGGGGCGAACATATATTTGTAATAAGTGTTGATTTCCAGCGCGCGAAACAATTGACTGCTCTCGTGCCACCAAGCGCCCTGCAACCAATGCAAACAAATAGCAAGGCTTTTTATGAGGGTCAACCCATTTCGCAAAATGGCGGCCATCTTCTAGCGAACCACTGTCCACTAAATTACCGTTTGATAGGAGTACGGGGTATGCTGCTTTATCGGCTTTTAGGGTCACGGTGAAACTTGCCATCACATCGGGGCGGTCTTGGAAATAAGTTATACGCCTAAAGCCCTCTGCTTCACACTGTGTGAAGAATGACTCGTTGCTGACATAAAGCCCTGATAGTTGCGTGTTTTTGATCGGATTACAGATCGTAAAGATTTCTAAATCAAAGCCTTGCGGGTCTTCTGGCAAATTTTCAAGCACCAATTGGTTTTCTTCGATTTTGAAACTACTACCGGCTCCATTTACAAGCACTCTTGATAGAGTCAAATCTTGTCCATCTAAGCGTAGAGTTGATTCACCAGACTCTTTGTTTCTTCTGACCCGCATTTTATTAAGCACTCGCGTCTTTTGCGGATCTAGATCAAAAATTAACTCAACCGTATCAATCCAAAATGCGGGTGCTGTGTAATTCTCTCTCTTGATGAGAGGTGAGGCGCCTTCACGATACATTTTTAAACTCCGTCCATTATTTCTTTAATTTATCTGAGTCTCTCAGATAAAGGTTTTAACTTTTAAACACCTTGCTTAAGCGAGGCCTCAATAAATACGTCCAAGTCTCCATCTAACACGCGCTGGGTGTTGGACATTTCTACGTTTGTTCTCAAGTCCTTGATTCGACTTTGGTCAAGTACGTAACTTCTGATTTGATGGCCCCAGCCAACATCCGTTTTCGTATCTTCCAATTTTTGCTGCACTTCCATACGTTTGCGCATCTCAAAATCATACAAACGCGAGCGAAGTCGTTTCCAGGCCACATCCCTATTAGAGTGTTGACTTCGACTATCTTGACATTGAACAACTATGTTAGTTGGGATATGCGTCAAGCGGACAGCAGAGTCCGTTTTATTAATGTGTTGACCTCCAGCGCCACTTGCTCTGTATGTGTCGACGCGAACGTCTGCTGGGTTGATATCAATTTCAACTGAGTCGTCAATCTCTGGATATACAAACACACTAGCAAAACTGGTATGCCTTCCACCAGCAGAATCAAAGGGCGACTTCCTGACTAAACGGTGAACTCCCGTCTCTGTTCTGAGAAGTCCAAATGCATAGTCGCCCTCAATTTTGATAGTTGCACCTTTGATACCAGCCACATCACCCGGAGTTTCGTCCTCAACCGTTGCCTTGAAACCTTTGCGTTCGGCGTACTTTAAATATTGGCGCAAAAGCATACTTGCCCAATCACACGCCTCTGTACCGCCAGCACCCGCTTGCAAATCTAGGAAAGCGTGGTTTGAATCTGCGGGGTTGTTAAACATCCTTCTAAATTCAAGGCGTTCAATATCTGCTTGTAGTGTTTTTGTCTCTGACTCTATTGTGAGCAGGCCTTCTTGATCGTCCTCAGATTTGGACATTTCAAAGAGTTCTGTGTTGTCCGCAAGTTCATTTTCAAGACGTGACAGGGTTAGGACAATCTCCTCGAGACTTTTTTTCTCTCGTCCCAATTCTTGTGCCTTTTTGGGATCGTTCCATACACTTGGATCTTCAAGTGAGGCATTGACTGTTCTTAGACGTTCGGATTTAGCATCGAAGTCAAAGATACCTCCGAAGTTCTTGCGTTCTTTGCGTCAGGTCCGCCAAGCTCGCGCCGATTTGATTTAATCTTTCAACTTCCATTTTCAATCCTTATGTATTACTAATCGCCGGTATTTAACTAAATAGATGTATATTTAACATTTGGCTAACTCCCGACAGAGTTGCTATTTTCGCACGGACTTGCAGGGTGTTTTTGATATGCATTCATGCCCGTCAAAATATCACCAATAACTATCACGCTTGGGCTTGCAATAGCGTCTTGTTCTATTGTCAATTGAAGTTTATCTAATTGAGTTAAGAAATTGCGTTGGTTTTCTAGCGTGGCGTTCTCAATGATCCCAACTGGTGTATGCGGGTCCATGCTTACAAGCAAACCCGCTTCAATTTCCCGGGCTCCTCTAATGCCCATGTAGATAACAAGGGTTAATTTGGCGGCCTGAGCAGTTTGACCAATAAGCGGCCAATCAAAGTTTTGATGGGTTTTAAAACGCTCTGAGCCCGGGGCCAATTTAATAGATTGGTGGTGTCCAGTTAAGAAAAGGACTCCGTGAGCGTAATCTCTATGAGTGAGGCTTATGCCGAGTGAACTGACTGCAGCTAACCCAGAGGTAATTCCGTTAATAACTTGAACCTCTATCCCTGCACTTTGCAAACTCTTTACCTCTTCACCCCCACGACCAAAGATAAACGGATCGCCGCCCTTTAGTCGAGCTACTTGGTGCCCGGCCATTGCCTCTTGAATCATTAATTTTTCAATAAAAGCTTGCGGAGTTGACTTACAACCCCCTCGTTTGC
>CAITYM010000034.1 GCA_903896615.1 uncultured Burkholderiales bacterium | reverse complement strand
TGCTTGGATGGTTTTGATTAGCACTCTCAAACCAAGAGTGCTAAAATGATCCTAACGTATTCAAAAGGAGTACATGTATATGACTAACCTTAGCCTAGCTAATTCTGGAGCCGCCAGCGCATCTGTTGCCAATCCATGGGCATTGGTTCCTCCTTTAGGTAATTTGGATGCCTACATTTCTGCAGTGAACCGTTTACCCATGCTCACTTTAGAACAGGAGCAGGATTTTGCGCGCAAGCTCAAAGAAACCAATGACCTGGAAGCAGCGGGTAAATTGATCATGTCCCATCTGCGCTTGGTAGTCTCTGTCTCGCGTCAATACTTAGGTTACGGTCTGCCCCATGCTGATTTAATTCAGGAGGGCAATATTGGCCTAATGAAAGCCGTGCGACGTTTTGACCCAGAGCAAGGCGTTCGTTTGGTGAGTTACGCAATGCACTGGATCAAGGCTGAGATACACGAGTACATCCTGCGCAACTGGCGAATGGTGAAAGTAGCAACGACCAAAGCACAGCGCAAACTATTTTTCAACCTCAGGTCCATGAAGCAAGGATTCAAGGCAGATGCGGGTTCTGACATTGATGCAGCAACCCACCGTGACTGCCTCACCGAAGCACAAATAGACTCGATGGCCAAAGACTTGAACGTCAAGCGCGAAGAGGTCATTGAGATGGAAACCCGCATGTCAGGTGGCGATGTCATATTAGATCCAAGCCCAAGTGACGATGGGGATGAGACATACGGGCCTATTTCTTACTTAACAGATATAAATAATGAGCCCACCGCAGTCATTGAATCCCATGAGCGCGAGTTCATGTCTAGCGACGGAATCTCCTTCGCTTTGCAAGCACTTGATGAACGCAGTAGAAAAATCGTTGAAGAACGTTGGCTCAAAGTCAATGATGACGGTTCTGGTGGGATGACCCTTCACGAACTCGCACAAGAATACGGAGTGAGTGCAGAACGAATCCGTCAAATTGAGACTGCAGCAATGAAGAAGATGCGTACAACACTGAACGAATTAGCCTAATATGAAAAGCTAACAAGTTTACAAAAAACATCAAAATTCATTTGCTCATCAACAAAGCCCAGTTCCAAGGACTGGGCTTTTTAATTCTCTCGCTACAAGCCCATATGCCTAAATGCCTATACACCCTCTTTAAGTAAGGTTGAAATATCTTGTTTTAAAGACTCTGGCGGCATTCCATAACGGATAAAGAGCCTGATTCGTCCCTGTGTATCAAAGAGGTATGTTCCTGCTGAATGATCAACCGTATAAATTTTCGGATTAGATGAGGTACTGATTACTTTTTTGTAATAGATTTTGAAATTCTTGGTTACTTGCTCTAACTCTGCAGGGGTTGGACTGTATCCAAGGAAACTTGCATCAAAGTTAGTCATGTAAGCCTTCAAAATGTCTGGCGTATCGCGCTCTGGGTCTACTGACACAAATAACACCTGCAACTTTGATCCAGACTCACCCAAATCTGATTTCAATTTGGCAAACTCCGTCATAGTGGTTGGACAAACGTCGGGGCACTGTGTATAGCCAAAAAACAGCGCTACAACTTGTCCTTTAAAAGAGTCAATAGTTAGAGCGCGTCCACTTTGGTCCCTAAAGACAAAACCATTGGCGTAATCTGCGCCCGTAATATCAACACCATTGAATGTAGGCTTAGGCGCGCAAGCAACAAGCATAAAAGCAAGACAGACAAAACAAAACCTGACAATCCATTTCATAGCTCAAAACCTACTTGAATTAAATATAGTGATCGACCAAGAGAGCTAAAAACAAGAAACTCAAATGATACAAAGAAAATCTAAAAGTCTTTCTGGCAAGTGCGTCTGAATAGTTTCTCCACAATGCAAAAGCGTAGATGCAAAACCAAACCGAGAGCACAAGAGCCACGACCAAATACAACCAACCACTCATCCTGTATGCGAAGGGCATCAAACATGCAGCCATCAACACGAAAGTGTATAAAAGAATTTGCAATCGGGTAAATTCATTGCCGTGAGTTACAGGCAGCATAGGAAGCCCAGCCTTTTTATAATCCTCAACCCGGTATAAAGCCAGCGCCCAAAAGTGAGGCGGTGTCCAAAGAAAAATAATGAGAAATAAAATCAAGGCCTCTGGACTCACATCCCCCGTCATAGCAGCCCACCCTAACACCGGGGGCATTGCTCCTGAGGCGCCTCCGATGACAATATTTTGCGGTGTGAGGGGCTTTAAGATGACGGTATAAATAACTGCATATCCAACAAAAGTCCCTAAGGTTAGAGTCATTGTTAATGGGTTGACCCATATGTATAGAACAATACAGCCCAGTACACCGAGCACAAGAGATAGCATCGCAGTCTCGTAGTCTGCTATGTCACCTGTAGCTGTTGGGCGCCAAGATGTCCGTTTCATCCTTGCGTCGATGGCTTTCTCGACCAAGCAGTTAAACGCCGCAGCAGCGCCAGCAACGAGCCAAATACCCAAACAAGCAACCCCCGCCAAGCGTACATCGGCAAGAGATGGAACTCCAGGCACAGCGAGCACCATACCGATAAGCGCACAAAAAACAATCAGTTGAATAACCCGCGGTTTAGTCAGTGTGTTGTACTGACGCCATTTTGCTAGAGAGAAAAAAGCATCTACCGTCATAGGACACCCTTAGTTGAATCGCTATTTTGTATGGCTATTGAATCTGTAACTTGCCCAAAGTGCATATCAGTTGATGGATTGACCCTTCTCATCTTTAAACCCAAGGTTAAAACAATGACCAACGCAGCAGCCCCCCCCGTGTGCAGCACAGCAGCTAACAAAGGCCACTGAAAAATCACATTAGAAACCCCTGTGATGACTTGCAGGGTGATTAAAACCCAGATAAGCTTGCCAAGAGTTTTGTAGTGCGCCTGTTTGCGCAAAACATAGCCCAGTAAACACATAAATCCAAACAGCACATATGCCATTAAGCGGTGGGAGTAGTGAATGGCTGTTAATGATTCAAAATTAATATTTGCCCCTGCTGAAGTCAGTCCAAGGGGTCTCCAAAGCTCAAAACCTTCAGAGAAATTCATCAAAGGCCACCAACTGTTTTGACACATTGGAAAGGTTGTACAAGCCGTAACAGCGTAATTTGTACTCACCCAACCTCCCATCAAAATTTGCAGTAAAGCGAGTAACAACCCAGTCGTTAGAAGAAAATTTACAGACCTTGAATTATCCCCAGGCAATTGAGTAAAACGACTAAGCTCATGAGCAACATTATCAATATGCTTTGAATGTTCGTCATCTAAATGAACATCCTTGGTATCAGCCCCTTGTTGGTAAAGGGCTGAGGGTGAGCCTAATGCAGTAATGTACTTAAGCATAGCATTGCGCTGAGTCATAACAAATCGCGTCAAAAGAATCAGTAATATCACTGCGCCCATCAAATGCAGTGTCACAATAAGCGGGAATAATTTCATAGTTACCGTCAAGGCGCCAAATGCTCCTTGCAAACAAACCCATAATAAGATCAGTGCACCATCAAGCATCAAAGATTTCAGATATTTTTGAGTGCCTGTAAAGAGTGCAATCGTCAAAATAAGAACACCTACCCCAGTTGCCAAATAGCGATGAATCATCTCTATCCAAGCCTTGACGTGAGTAACCGGCCCTGTTGGCATAAGAGCCTGCGCACTCGCAATCATTGAACTAGCGCCGCTTGGACTGCCGTGCCCATAGCAACCCGGCCAATCGGGGCAACCCAGACCAGAATCCGTTAAGCGGGTAAAGGCTCCGAAAACCAGTAAATCAAATGTTAAGAATAAAGTAATTTGCGAAAGCATCAATAAGCGTTGTCGACTTATTAACTGCTGTGCTTGCGGGTTCAAAAGATTCCTGTTTTTCTGATTCAAAGTTGCAGAGTTACGCGTCTTCAGCCAAACCCAACTAAGCGGGCCCATTGCAACAATCAATCCCATTAGCACGATATTAATAATCGGCGCAAAATTAACCAAAGAATCACTGGAGGTCATTTAGTGGTTCCCGCCGGATACTTTGCTGGCCTGGGTTGGAATGGTTTGAGCACCCGGTTGCTCAAATGTGTTCACAGGCAGCACAGTGCGCCCCGGTAAATCCCAACTCTCGGAGGCTCTGAGGAGTCGCTCCAAATCTCTGCGTACTTTGGGAGCAGTATCAATTCCAATTTGAGCAGGAAAGCGCATCATCCACTCACCCATGGGATCTACTAAATACAAATGATCATTTAGCTTTTGATTGGGACCTGGTTCCAACCATTTGATGATATCTGCGTTTGATACCTTAATCACCCATGCATCCCCTAGACCTTTCAAAATTTGAGGGGCCACCTCGCCAGTACCCGTGACGAGCCATACTCGGTCTACACGCTCGCGCTCTTTACCCAATGCGGTGTGAATTTGCCTTTGAAAATACAAATTCTTCTCACAATCATCGTAGCAATTCACGTCCCCTACACTCACCATGAGCCACTGGCCTTTGAGTTGGTTTAAATTGATAACTGCGCGATCTGGCTCCGATTTAGGATGACCAACCACTGCTCCTTCAATGGAGGGAATAGCTCGAGTCGGTTGAATTAAGTCGCCGTAACTCTTTAACGAAGTTGGCCGAATAAAGTAGTAAGTAAGGTATGACAGCACCACTGGTGCGACACAGACCATAAATACGGCGATCATAAGGAAGCGCCCCCTTGCGGTCCGATTTGCATCAATTTGGACAACCTCTTGAGGCACAGGTAAGTCGTAAACCGTCATCGACAAAGGATGGTCTGCTGACTCGCTATCTTTAGACTGCGTAGTGTTATCTTGCATGAATACGAGGTTTAATCCATTGAAACCATAAATAAAGAACAGCGATTAATGCACTTAACAAAAACCACTGTACTGCGTAACCAAAATTTCTATCTGCACTTATTCCCTGCGCTGGAAGCTGGCGAATCAAACCATCACTGGGCTCACCCATTTGGTGAACTACGGCGCTAATTTTGATTCCTGTTTGCGATTCAAATAAATTCAGATCAAAATTTTGCCAAATCGCGCTCCTCAAATAGTTAGGTTCTTCATTCGTCTGCGGATTTGAGGACCCAGCGACCTGAGAGGAGGTGCTCCATAACTCAAGCATCTTTGATGGCGGAGCGACTACTAGGGCTTCTATGTTAACCCTCCCAGGCGGGGTTTGCACATTAACGGGTTTTTCTGAAGGGTTAATTGGATTCCACGCTACCCATCCCCTCTCAACCATAACCGTTTCATTGTTTTCAAGCCTTAACGGGGTCATTACCCAAAAACCCGATTTCCCCCCGAGTGTTCTATTTGCCAAATAAATATTGAGCTCCCCAAGCCACTGCCCATTTAATTGAATCCGTCGGTTTTGAAGTTCATGTGTATCCGTGAGCCCAAGCAAGTCCTTTTCAGACAGTGGTTGGAGATTCATCTGCGACTCTAATAGGGCTTGCATGTGAAGCTTTTGCTCGCCCCTGGACAACTGCCACTGCCCAAGCATAAAGGTCAAGCACACACCAAAAACTGCAATTAAACCTATCAGAAGTCTTAAATTGCGCTTTTCCCCCACGGGTTGATTACCGGTGGTTTCTAAGGTCTTTTGAATGTGCCCAGGTTGATTAGGTAACATCTTTTAAGAGATAATCTTGGTTATGGAAATCATAGTCATCATTGCATTCATTGCCATTATTGGTAGCTTAGGTGCTGCCGGATATTTCATGCTCAAGGACGGCGAGGATGGGAAACCAAAAACAAGTCGCATGGCTAAAGCACTTGCATTTAGGATTGGTTTTTCAGTCCTCTTGTTTATTTGCATTTTAGTTTCTTGGAAATTAGGCTACATTCAACCTACAGGAATCAAAGTAGGCCAATAGCCATTTAAGAAACTTCTAGCCCCATTAACTGGGGCTAATCAAACTCTTTCAGAAAAATGCTTTGTGTATCAAGGCAACTGTCAATACTCTACCTCTAAGTAACAAAGGCCGCTAGATGCGGCCTTTGTGCTTTAGGTCTATCTAAAGTGCGATGTAAGTTACATCCAATACACCAAGATGTACAAACCAAGCCAAACCACATCAACAAAATGCCAATACCAAGCAGCGCCTTCAAATCCAAAATGCTGCTCAGGAGTGAAATGACCTTTTTGAAGGCGAAGTGTGATGATTACAAGCATCAACATACCCATGAACACGTGAAAGCCGTGAAAGCCAGTCAACATGAAGAAGGTAGAACCATACGCACCAGAGGTGAGTTTTAAATTCATCTCGGTATATGCGTGGTGATACTCATAGCCCTGTACACCCAAAAAGGTGATCCCAAGTAACACAGTAAGCCACATAAAAATAATTGTGTTTTTACGGTCGTTGGCTCTAAAGAGGTTATGAGCAATGGTGATGGTGATGCCAGAGCTGAGCAAGAGTGCGGTATTGATTGTTGGCAACCAAAATGGTGTCATTGTCTCAAAAGGCTCAATGATGTTACCAGGTGATGCTGTAGCGCCAGCAGCAACTGTTGGCCAAACAGATTTGAATTCAGGCCATAAAACAGCATTGCTTAAATTTCCAAGAGCTGGAACTGAGTGAACCCGCATCCACCAAAGGGCAGAGAAGAACGCTCCGAAGAACATGACTTCAGAGAAAATGAACCAACTCATACTCCAGCGGAATGACAAATCGACTTTGCGACCATATTGACCATCAACACTCTCGGAGATAGCTTGGCTAAACCACTGAAACAAAACAAATAACCAAACAAACAGGCCAAAGAACAACGCGTATTTGCCCCAGGACACATCGTTAACCCACTGGCTTGCGCCGAGGATCACAAAAAACAATCCAAAAGCCGCACTCGCAGGATGGCGTGAAGGCTCAGGCACAAAATAATAGGGCGTTGCGCCGTGGGAAGTACTACTCATCTCAACTCCTAGTTAACTCGTAACAACTAAATTGACCACAACGATCAATCCAATCACAAACATTAGTGCCATCACCACACCAACTGCAAGCAATTGAAGTGGTTTGATATTGGCGGTATCCTCTTGAAATCCACTGCTCTTTCTAATCCCAATAAAGGACCATAAAACAGCAATCACAGTTCTTAGAAAATTATTCTTCTTGATCGGTTTTTCTAGAACTTCAACTTCACTCATACAACTGTCCCTCCAACCATGGCAGGTACGTGCTGGTTACTCAAAGTCGCCAAAGGCGACTTTGGAGCTGCCGGAATTTTACTGCCGACTTCAAAAAACGTATAGGACAATGTGATGGTGTTTACATCCTTAGATAATTTTGAATCAATCACGAATACAACTGGCCAAGATTTTTTCTCACCCGGCGCCAACGTGTACTGATTAAAGCAAAAACACTCTAACTTGTTAAAGTGAGCTGCTGCCTCCTTGGGAGCGTAACTTGGGATCGCCTGCGCAGACATCACTCTGTCTTGAGAGTTTTGGAACTCATACATCACAGTGACTAATTCACCCGGATGAACCTGCATTGAATTTGTCTCGGGTTTGAAAAGCCAAGGACCTCTCACATTCGTGTCAAACTCCACAGTGATCGTACGACTTGCATCGACCTGAGTATTTTTTGGCAAAACATAACGCGCATTGCCCGTGCCAGACTGCTCCTTCTCACCCAAGGCCAAAATATTGATCCCACTGTATTCACAGATAGCGTTATACATAGGTATCAATGCATAGCCAAAGCCAAACATAGCAAAGGCCACGAATACCAATTTATAAAGCAGTTGTTTGTTAAGACCAGACATTAATAAGCTTTTGTGTGAAAACCAGGCCTAGCCCAATAGCAACATCTTGGCAAAGAAGCCCAAGAAGAAAATGATCGCAATAGAGCCTAGGGCAAGGCCCATTTTTAGATTTTTCTTCTTCTGTTCAGGTGTCAACATATATTTTTGTATTGGGCTTTGAACCTTATCCAACAACCTTCGTTGCGGTTATGTCCAATTTAGGTGGTGTTTCAAATGTGTGAAAAGGTGCTGGAGAAGGAACTTCCCACTCTAAACCCTCTGCTCCATCCCATGGTCTTTGTGAAGCTTTTTCGCCACGTCCACGCATCACTGGCAATATGATGAATACAAAGAAATAAACCTGTGCAAGGCCAAAAGCGAATGCACCGACTGAGGCAAGCGCGTTGAAATCGGCAAACTGCATAGGGTAGTCTGCATAACGACGCGGCATCCCTGCTAATCCCAAAAAGTGCATTGGGAAGAAAGTAACGTTAAACGCAATGATGGTCCACCAGAAATGTATTTTTCCACGTGTTTCGTTGTACATCACGCCCGTCCATTTTGGACTCCAGTAGTAAAAACCGGCAAACATAGAGAACAGTGATCCCGCCACCAAAACGTAGTGGAAGTGAGCTACGACGTAGTAAGTGTCTTGGATCTGCATATCAATAGGAGCCATTGAACAAATCAGTCCCGTAAAGCCGCCCATCGTAAACACGAATATGAATCCAACTGCAAAAAGCATCGGCGTCTCAAAGGTCATTGACCCTTTCCACATAGTTGCGACCCAGTTAAAAACCTTTACGCCGGTTGGCACAGAGATCAACATGGTGGCATACATAAAGAAGAGTTGGCCCGTAACTGGCATGCCAGTCGCATACATATGGTGGGCCCAGACGATGAATGACAAGATTGCAATCGAGGAAGTTGCATACACCATTGATGCGTAGCCAAAGAGTTTCTTACGAGCAAAAGCTGGGATGATTTGGCTAATAATGCCGAATGCCGGCAAAATCATGATGTAAACCTCTGGATGACCAAAGAACCAGAAGATGTGTTGGAACATCACCGGGTCACCGCCGCCAGCAGGATTAAAGAAAGTGGTTCCAAAATGACGGTCTGTAAGCGTCATGGTGATTGCACCAGCAAGCACAGGCATTACAGCAATCAAAAGATAAGCCGTAATCAACCAAGTCCAAACAAACATTGGCATCTTCATCAACGTCATGCCAGGGGCGCGCATGTTGAGAATGGTCACAATGATGTTGATTGAGCCCATGATTGAGCTAGCACCTAAAAGATGCAAAGCAAAAATTGATGAATCCATTGATGGACCCATTTGCAATGTTAGGGGAGCATATAAGGTCCAACCACCTGAGGGAGCACCACCAGGCACAAAGAAAGAGGTTGCCAACATAACAGCTGCTGGAATCATCAACCAGAAACTAAAGTTGTTCATGCGGGCAAAGGCCATATCAGAGGCACCGATTTGCAACGGCACCATCCAGTTGGCGAACCCCACAAAAGCAGGCATGATCGCACCAAACACCATGATGAGACCGTGCATGGTGGTGAGTTGGTTAAACAACTCTGGATTCACGATTTGAAGACCAGGTTTAAATAACTCTGCTCGAATCAACAGTGCAAGTACACCGCCAATAAGAAACATAGTGAATGCAAACAACAGATAAAGCGTTCCAATATCTTTAT
Organism: uncultured Burkholderiales bacterium; assembly: GCA_903896615.1. Taxonomy (GTDB): domain Bacteria; phylum Pseudomonadota; class Gammaproteobacteria; order Burkholderiales; family Burkholderiaceae_C; genus Limnohabitans. The sequence continues at coordinate 2,762 of CAITYM010000034.1, read as the reverse complement.
GGTTGGTCGCAAACACCCAACGACGCCAACCGTGCGGAGCACCGTGGTGATCGTGATCGTGATCGCCTGCAATATGCCCATGGGAGTCAAGAACTGCACTCATGCTGATTTCCTTTAAAGACTAATGCTTAAAAATTTCAATTATTTACGATTTGACAAAACTTCAGAAGGCTGAACGATCTGACCTGTTTTGTTTGACCAATTGTTCTTTGTAAAACTGATGACTGCAGCCAAATCAGTGTCACTCAAAGCTTTCCAACTTGGCATGGCGCCGTTGTTTTGACCGTTCAAGAGAACCATAATTTGCTTGGACTTATCAGCATTTAAAACAACTGCAGCACCGTCCAGTGGCTTAACTGGACCGCCGCCTTTGCCGTTAGGTTGGTGACAGACTTGGCAGTTAGCTGCGTAGACCTTGGATCCTCTGGCAAGCAAATCTTCCTTAGACCAGACTTTAGTCGGATCATCCTTAGCAGAAGCCATTTTCTTTTGCTGCTCGTTAACCCATTTCGTGTAATCCTCTTGACTCACAACCTTCACATCAATGGGCATATAAGCGTGCTCTTTGCCACACAACTCTTGGCATTGACCGTGAAAATCTCCAACTCTCTCAGCTCTGAACCAGGTATCTCTAACAAACCCGGGTATCGCATCTTGCTTGATGCCAAAAGAAGGAACAGCGAATGCATGAATAACATCAGTTGAGGTCGTAATAATACGAACCTTCTTACCAACTGGGACAACCAAAGGATTGTCTACTTTGAGCAAGTAATCATCAATATCAACACCCTTAGCGCCGTTGTTAGACATAATGCGCTGGTCGTTATCTAAGGTTGATACGAAAGAGATGCCCTCGCCCTCGCCCTTCAAATAGTCGTATCCCCACTTCCACTGCTGACCTGTGGCCTTGATGGTTAGGTCCGCGTTAGAGGTGTCTTTCTCGGCAACAACTGCTTTAGTTGCTGGTAGGGCCATGAAAATGACGATGATAAAAGGAATAATAGTCCACGCTATTTCAACTTTGACGGAGTCGTGAAAATTTGCAGCCTTATAGCCCAAAGATTTTCGGTGCTTCAAAATTGAGTAGAACATGACTCCAAATACTGCAATAAAAATAACAGTACAAATAATCATCATGAACCAATGCAACCAAACTTGCTCCTCAGCAATTTTTGTAGCAGGGAGTTGAATATTCAACTCACGAACCCCAGGGCCTCCAGGTAAATCGTTTACAGCCCATGCGGCACTTGCACACCAGGCGCCAAGGAATAATAGGCCTGAGGCCAGCTTTTTGGAAAGATCGATCATCTTGTTCACGTTAATTGCCTAAGAAAAAAGAATCAACTTTTAAGGAATTCACCTTACGCTGATATGGCCAACAACAATCCAGGGGATACCCTAGCTTTCTAACTGGGGCTGATTGTAGCAATTGTTGCACGACAGTCAGCCTTCAAATGAAGTGAATTTGAATTAACCCCTAGTAGCGCAAGGCATATGATTAATTCCTCACACAATTTTGACCTGGAAGACACTAGATTGCTTAAATTTTAAGCAGTTTTTGGACGTTTTTATACCTAATTGCGCCTAAATCATCTTTGCTGAATCCGTATTTGGCCAATCCTTGAACATGATCCAAGGATGTTCTGTATGGGAAATCGGTACCAAAAAGAACCTGTGAGACATCAACCAAGTTTAAAAGCGAGAGCAGTGCACCTGGATGAGCAGCTTGAGCGGTATCGTAATAAAAGCCCCTAATTATTTGAAGGACTTGCTCAGGTGTAATTTTCTTACCAAACTCTGCGTTCAAAGTGGGAAGCATCGTTAGTCGCTCAATTAAAAACGGCATCGTTCCACCTGCGTGTGAAAAGATAAAGCGAATGTTTGTGTACTTTTGAGCAGCCCCTGAAAACAACAAACTCGTGATTGTTCGGGTCGTATCCGTTGCAAATTCAATAGTTGACCCAGGGATTCCACTTTGCAAACCAGAGCAGCATTTAGGATTTGATGGGTGCGTGTAAACAACCAACTTACGACGATTGATCTCTTCCATGATCGGGGCAAAGGAGGTGTCACCCAGCCATTTCCCGTCATAACTTGTCAGCATCGCGATTCCATTGGCCTTTAGTACATCTACGCTATATGCGATCTCATCCAAACTGGCCTGCACATCAAGCATGGGCAGAGTCGCAAAAAATCCAAATCGAGTCGGGTAATCTCTTGCCAATTTAGCTGCATATTCATTGCATATACGTGCAGTGCGTTGGCGCGTGGCTGCATCACCAAAACTAGCAACAGGAGTTGTAGGCGAAGTAAGGGCTCTGCTCACCCCCGCCTTATCCATATCTTCCATACTTTTGTTGAGCGACCATTTCCGAGCGGGGGGCTCTGCCAAATTAGCGGACTCCAACTCTTTAACGTACTCAGGCGCGAAAACGTGATGATGAACGTCAATCAAGAGGGAATCATTGACGACCCCTTCTGCAGCAACTGCTTGTCCTGTTAAGGGGCCACCAGTCATCTCAGACCCAGCAAACAGGCCCGCACCGAGTAGCCCAGTTAAAAATCCTCTTCTATGTGTAAAACCGCTACAACTGGGGCAACTCGTGTTTACTCGACCTACATTGAAAGCTTGCCTGTTGAGCGCATCACATTCATCTTGTCCCATTTTGATGTCAGCATTCATTAAAAGTTTCCCCCTCTTTAAATTGACGCTAACTTTGCCATAATTTAAATCTTAATCAACCGGTATAAACCAAGGGAGG
>CAITYM010000033.1 GCA_903896615.1 uncultured Burkholderiales bacterium | reverse complement strand
TTTCGCCTGAGACCAGTACATTTAGGTTGTCGAATGACCAGAAAAATCAGACCACTCCTTGTTTGACTGATTGTGTGACTGATTGCGTAACTGATTAAAGCGACGGTAAAGTAATTTGAAAACAAAACTTATTGCCAGCAAAAGCTCCAACACAAGCGCGAGTGAAAAGGTGTACAGCGCTAAGGCAGCAAAGAAAGGCGAAAAAACACCAACATCAAACGTTGTGAAACCAATAAAAATAGATACAAGGGTAAGCGAAAAACAAAACAGATGTAAAACAAAGAATCGACCGTAATTCACTTTTAAGTTCATTTTGAACTCCCAACTTTGACTGACTGAATAGAGTCCAATTTAGCGGCGATCCTCTCTACTGGCACAGCCCCTGGGATGACCGAGCCATCGGTGAAGATAATGCTCGGTGTACCCTGTATTTGCATGGATTGACCAAGAGCTAGGTTTCGCTCTATTGGAGTCGGGCAGGATGCGGACTTCGGCACAACACCCTTGATGACGTAGTCCTTCCATGCCTTCGCCCGGTTAGGTGAGCACCAAATAGCTTCAGCTACAACCTTGGAATTTGGGTGCAGACTCGTGAGTGGGAACGGAAAGATATAGACCTTGGTGTCGATAAGCTTCGAGAGCTCGGACTCTAGTTGTTTGCAAAATGGGCAGTCTGGGTCACTGAAAACGTAAATTGTTTTTGATCCCTGTCCGAAAGAAATTGCGTCTTTTGTATCTAACTTTGTGACATCCAATATTGGCTTATTAGATTCTGCTAAAGCAGTAGTTAAAGATTTACCATCTTTCAGCTCAACGACCTCGCCTCTAATGAGGATGGAGAAGTCATCAGATATAAAAATAACCTCTGTACCCTTGACGACACTGTGAAAGCCCGCAAATGCGGGAGCAGTCTTTGATCCAGCAGAGGAGGGGAATTTACGCAGTAACTGTTCTTCAAAGGAGAAAGGGGCACTATCAGATGCAAAGAGTGGGGTTGCGAATTCACCCGCGTGAGCAACGCCCAGGCAAGCCGTAGCCATAACCATAGTTATAGCCGTCGACAGACTAATTGCAGCGAGTAATTTGATTCGTTTCATAGAGAAGCCTTTGAGATTAAGAAATAGTTATTGAATACGACGTAGGCATAAAGCGCATCGAGTAGAAAAGTCAAGTAGATAAAGCCTTTACTAACGGAACTCGGCTTTCGTGCATAGATTTGTTTGAAAAATATGTAACCCCAGATTATTAAGACGAGTGCCTTATATAAAACTAGTTTTAAAACGAACTCAAACCCGCTTGTAGAAGAGCTCAATACGGGATTGGATTCGGTTGCAAGCTCTCGTCCAGTCGAGAAGGTACGCGAGTCAATTGTTTGCATCCCCTCGATCCGCAGACCATGTGAGAGGAGGTAAGAGCTGTGAAGGTCAAGGAACTGAAGCAGCACAAAGATGCAAAAACCAATCTGCGCTACTGCTTTTAAGTTTAAAGTAATTTGTTTGAACATATTTATATAAGTACCTAGCATAATCCATTAAGTATGCTTAAAGCACACACAAGCTAGATATATATAGATATAAACGCTATAAAAACAACTAAAGTGTCTTTTATAGACTATATTTATGCGCTTAGCATAAGATATTAACTTTATTAAGGCAACTCGTGTCAAAACTCCAAAAATTCATCAACCACGGTTCCTGTAGCTACTTTGTGATGTTTCTCTTTTGTGGGTTCAGCCTACTGTGCGGGATAGTGCTTGATAGCTCTAGGATCTCCTCCAAGATTACAGGAACGGGAGAGCAACTGGAGAAGGCCGTAGTTGCAGACCGACAAGGCATCTTGCTGGAGTACGCGTTAAGCAATCCCGCAATGAGTGAGACCGAGCGACAAACAACTCTTGTAGAACCTATCCTTGGTGTATTGAGAAATTATGCAGCTCAGGGTTACGTAGTCATTGATGCACTTAAAGACGAATCAGGGGCGTATTTCGTCTCCGCCCTACCTAATCAGACCAAAGATATTACGGGTGAATTAAGGAGTGCTGTAGAAAATGCCATTCGAGCTACATCCTCCAACAAAAGCCTCAATTGACACACGCCTCTAAGTGCTCTCAGAGATTAGCGTTCGGCCTTTTTTGTCTGGTGGGGGTTTTTGTATTTTTGTTTAAACATTCATCCTTCATGCAGACTTACTCGCTTGGCATTGATCCCAGTTATGAGCGGTGTCTCCCAGACGTGCACCTCACACTCCTCAAGCGAGTTGCGCCTACAAGTGTTAGCCATGGTGAATTAGTGTTTTTTAAGCCAGATTCTCACTTCACTTGGGTCAAAACGGCCTTCATCCTTAAACGAGTGGCAGGTATGGAGGGAGATCACCTCGTGATTCAAGATGACAGAGTCTCTATTAACGGGAAACTCATTGTCAGCGGATTTCCCTTGGCTAAGTTTTACAAAGGGGTTGAATTCACCCGAGATGAGTTGATTCCAAAGGGTGAATTATTTCTCGTCGGTACACACCCCCTTAGTGATGACTCAAGGTACTGGGGATATGAACATTTGGCGAATATCGAAGGAACAGCTCATGCAATTTTCTAACTTTAAAAGACAAGGAAGAGGTGCATTCTGCCTTCTCGTCCTACTCCCCCTTTGCTTTATGACTCAACCTTCTTATGCCCAGGGCTTCTCAGCAGGAAATGACTATTCGGGCGAGGAGTTTCAAAACTACATTCCCTACACCACCCGCCAAGCGACTAAGAAAGAACTCGGTAAGGACAAACAATCTCCAAAAGCACCGCCCAAAGAAGAACCCAAGTCCTTGAAGGACTGGACGCCAAAAGAGCTTGGGCAACTTTGGGAGAGTGGACGCGATAGAGCGGTTATGAATCCAACAGATGAGAATGTACGAGCCTATATGTACTCTCAAGACATCATCTTGGATGTTGCAACTAGGTACGCCGAGAAACAAATGGAAATCGTAAAGAACGATCCCATCTTGAATCAAAGCAACAGAATATCTATCAGTAACTCAGGAGACATAGATGCAAAACGTCTTCAAGGCAAGGCGATCGAAGTTGCTGTGGATGAGATGGCACGTAAGGGTGGATTACTGATATTTGTGGACAGTACATGTGTATTTTGTGCTCATCAACTCCCAATATTAGACGCCCTCAAAAACGCCTCCAATCCCTGGAAACCCATGGAATACCTTGTTGTGTCCATAGACGGCAAAGCCCCCTCAGGTTGGAAGAACTTTGTCCCTGACAACGGACTATTTAAGAAATTAAAACTCTCCATCACACCGTCCATTGTTTACGTGCCAAATCCAACCGCATACCGAGACGGTGAGGATACAAACCAATACATAGTCGTTGCACAAGGCGAGATTGAGCACGTAGACGAATTGTCAAAGCGAATAGCAGAGGTCGGGATTAAATCCAGAATTGTTAGTAAACAAGTCATGAAAGACTTTGATATCTGGAACCGCGGGGTTGCATCAACCAAGGATTTGGGTGAGCTAAAAATCAATCCCGATATTCCAAACGCTATCCCAGGACTTGTACAGGCGATTAAGAAAAATTCTTTCTAGGAACTTTAGTGAAAAAATATTCAATCAGATTAAACACGCGCAGCATATTAGGTACTGCAAGTTTGTTCGCTGCGCTCGTCTGCACAATCATTACCCCTTTCAATGCACACGCCGGACTATTTGCCGATCTCAATAGCGTCGTCATGAGTAATGCAACAAACCCCAAGGTTTTAAAGACAACAGACCGAACAGGTTTATTCGGAGGAACCATGGAAGTACGAACTCCGGTTAGAAGTATAAATATTGTTACTTTCGACCCGCCAAGATTTGATGCAGGCTGCGGAGGGATAAGTTTGTCACTGGGTGGCTTTTCTTTTATCAGTGGAGACGCCATCGTTAAGACACTTAAAAATATTGCCGCAAACTCAGAAGGCCTAGCCTTTAAAGCGGCAATTGATGCAATCAGTCCCAACTTGGGTCATTTGATGGAGGACTTTCAAAAGTTACTTCAAACAATGAACAATCATTTTAAAAATACTTGCTCAGTTGCTAAAACCATGACGGCTGGTCCAGACTCTATATTAACCAGCGCAATAAGCGGCGGTGACTCAGTTGCCGGTCTTAAAACACAATTCTCCGATATGTCCACAGCCCTAGACGGATACGTTAACGACGCACAGGGCTATATGAATGCAACTTCAAACAACAACCCAAGAGCTGGAAATGTAAATATAAAACAAATGGTGGCGTCTGGTGCATTAACCAATCTAGCCGGTGCAGGTATACCAAACCTGGACGGGTCAAGCGATGATCCCACTGACCCTAACGGATTAAACGCAAAGGTTTTAGTTAGTCTGATTGGTTTTCAGATGTCGGCTGTTAAATGCACAAC
>CAITYM010000032.1 GCA_903896615.1 uncultured Burkholderiales bacterium | reverse complement strand
GATTTACAAGGGGTGATTTACATAGGTTGATTTAAACGAATGATTCAAAAAAAAGGGCTCTTGTGAGCCCTTTGTTGTTTAAAGTTAGAAACAATAGCTGATTTATTTTTCGCTTTGAATGCGCTCAGAAAGGGCTGAATCAATTAATCTGGACCAATTCTCTCGATTGTAGACAGCATAAATAAATTCCTGCCCCTCAGTAGTAATGATTCGAAATTGATCGTTCTTAATTCGAAACCCCAGCTCTGCACTTTGAGACCTTACGCGGCAAAAAGGAATTGAGACGACATTTGAATTAACAAAATAACTCTCTGGCGTGAAAATCAATCCATCTGACATTAAATAAAGCCACCCACCTATTGTCGCAGCAGGCCCGACAAGTGAAGCAGGGCCATGTGCAACGACCTTTTTATTTCGATCGGTTAACGAAAGTGACTTCAAAACTTTGTGGGTGTTTCTATATTGGAGTAATCCTGTCCAGAAAAACAATATTAACAATGCGCTAGCATACTTTAACGGGAGGGCTAATATATAAATCAGTAGTACAAAACCAATTGCAGCTAAAAACGTGGTAAATAAAACAGCTTTAAAGAAATCCATATCTAGTAATAAGGACTCTGAGAAAAAGCTCACTATATCTTTGGCTCTCCAAACTTCACCAGCTACGCTTGGTAATAATTTGATTCCACAATTCTCACAATAAGCATTGTCTTCATCGTTAGGGTGATGGCAGATATTGCAGTTCATAGCTTATATTCTTTATATGTCTAAAATAAACTTTATTCTTTTTCAGGGTTAACGTGTTTTTTAGATGAAGATTTATCACTTTGCTTTTCATCACCCTTTTCTCGTTCACCGGCTTTTGTAGTAGACTTTTCTTTAGAGCTCTCTGAGCTCTTCACAACTTTTTCTGATTTGTCTGCACGTTCTTTCTCGACTTCCTTACCCTTACTAACAGCTTCTGGATCGGAGGCGGATTTTGAATCTTCTTTACTTGAGCCCTTGGAACCTTCCTCTGTCTCAGATTTCTTCAAGTCTTTTTCAACATGATCATCTTGGTCAACTTTATCTTTAGACTTCAAAGCATCTTCAATTTTTTTCTTGTGCAGTTCAGCTTTCACCTCCTGAGCAGAATAATAGTTATAAACGCTAAATCCTCCAAGCAATATCGTCAGCCCGCAAAGGAATCCAACAAACCACATGACAACAGTATCGCTAACTGAGCTCGAATCATTTGACTTTGTTTTCACTGGAGTCTGAGGCTGAGCCTTTGCTGCAGCCATTTGCTCCTGTTGTTTTCTAAAATTGATGTTGAACGAATTCATCGCTTTGATCAATGCTGGATCAATTGTCAAACCACTCAAAAGTTCTTGTTGAGCTTGGAGCTGGGTTTTGATCTCGTTTACTGCAGTCACTAGTGAACGATTTGCTGTCTGAGCTGCTGATTGAGCTTGGGCTTGATTGGCCAATTGGCTATTTACAAAGTTTTCAATATTTTGAATTTTAAAAGTTAGTCCTGCAACAACCTCATCAAATGCAGATGTTGATTTAACAACATTATTTTGTTGTGTGTTATATAAATTAACAATACCCGTCTGAATTTTCTTGAATTCTGCAGACAAAATAGTTTGTATGTCATCTGAATTCTTATTCACCAATGATTGCGCACTGGTTACCCACATCTCCTTCATCTCTCCAAAATGCAATGCGATCTCAGCTCTAAGCTGTTCAATACTCGAATTAAACCCTTGCATATCAACCTTGGCTGAGTCACCCTGGGAGGCCTGGATTTTTTGGGCCAAAGATTGTGCTGTGGAATGAACATCGCCCTTGATGTTGGCTACGATAGCGTCCATTTCTGTGCGCATTGCGTCTATTGCTATGCGAAGCGAATCCAAGCTTGCTCCAAATTCAGCAGTCAAAATTGGAATTGAATTATTCAAAATTGGCGCTAATTGCTCGATATTTACAACCTCTTCAACCGCCTTCTCACCTATATGGGATTGTGAAATAGTGTTATGTACTGCATGCTCCAAATTAGCTGGCAAAGCTTCTACAACTTCAACTGAATGCTCACCTTCATGAAGCTTTGATACTTTTTCGGGTTCGGGTTCGGGTTCGGGTAAGTGTTCAGGTTTAGCCTCAATAACATGCTGAGTCACCTCACTCACTACTTCGTGTACTTCATGTACTTCTTCGTGTATTTGCGCAACTGTTTCTTGCTTCCCAGCATTGACCAACTCTTCATGAACAACATGATCAGGTAAGGAGTCAATAGAGTCTTGATGGGCAACCAAAATCTCTGGTAGCCCTTGGTCTTGATTATGTTCATAAACCGCTTCGACTTCTTTAGAGGCAATGTTTTCTGAGGCCTCAACTAAAACGTGTTGCTCCAAAGTATGTTCTGATTGCGACAGAGTTGAAGTGACTGACACGCTTGCAGCGTCAGAATTGTTTTCATTGATAAATGCGGTTACAGCGTCCGACTCTGCTTGAATCTTCTTAGCGAAATTCAGAAAGGCGCCACATTTCCCGCAGAACTTTGCGTTTAGGTTTACGGGTTTACCGCAGTGATCACAATTCATAAGTTCACCTGGTCATTAAAAACTAGCCATCACAAAACACGGTGCATAGTTGGCAGCATCGGTTTTGCTTTTCTCACATGCCTTCAAGGCTTCTTTTTCTGCAATTTGCTTGCTTTTTTGCTCTTCGACAATTGCACAATTTCCTGAGTTTCCATCATAACTATAAGTAAATGCCCGATGATTCCCTGTTAAATCACCCTTCCTCAAATACTTTTCATACAGACTCTTACACTGTCCAATCAGTTTTGGACGGTATTTGGTTTTAATAACACCAGACTCCGCCGCTTCGACACCTTCTGAATCCTTATTATCTTTTTCGTCTCGTCGGGCAACCTCTTTAGCCCCAAGTTCGTTTTCTTGCATTTTTAATGCCAATTTCTCAGTATCTTTGCTTTTCGCCCCTTCTTTTTCAGCTCCAACAGGCATTTCGGCGGACTTTTGAGAAACATTTTCCTCGCCTTTGCGGTCTTCACGCTTATCGGCTCCGGGGGAGTCCGAGGTGCTTGCAGTCTCGGTCACTCGAGCTAACTCCTCGGGACTGAGTTCCTCATCCTCAAGTTGGGTGGTCAACCCATCTAAGAAATTAGAGCTATAGATAAAGAACCAAGCATTCACACTCACCAAAACGAGCGCTAATATCAGTAACCAAATTTTTAATGAGTTACTCATATTAATGTTCTTAGCTTTTCAAAAAGAATCTTAAATTGGGACATAAGTTGAAAACTTTATACTTTTACTTTTCTGGTTGAAGCAGCATTGAGAATTTCAACATAAGCCAGCCAAGAAATAACCTCATTCATCATTTTATTAAATACCAAAGTATCACTCACTCCATTGAAAATACATTCCATGATATTGGCATACACGAAGGAAGGATTCAATTTAAAATTAGAATCAACTTCTTGAATTTTGGATTGTTTTTGCTTGTAGTCTCCAACCATTTGAACAAGCGACTCTCCCAAGCTATCGTGATATAGGTTTCTTTGTTCATTTAGATCACTCCAAATCTTCTCTCCCACCTCAATTTGAAAATGTTTATCGCGCACTTTTAATTCATTAAAAGTACTTTGAAATGTTTTATAAACATTTTCTTTGGTGACTGTTTCAAATAATTTCATGATTTTGGACCTATTTACAAATGAGTACTCTTACTCTCCAATTCAACTCAAGTAAGGTATCGACTCTTTAAAGACTTTCTAAATACTACATAAGTATTCATTTTTTAAATTTAATTTAATTATTTAGAAATCTATTTATGACTTTTAACGACCTCCTCCTAAAATATGGGGACGTGGCTGTCCTTGCTCGCGCTTGAACTCAGCCTTTTTAAGTCCATAAAACCCAGAGACTAAATTGAGCAATCCAATTCACTTTTATAAACCATCAGAAGGTCATGGACTTCCACACGACCCCTTTAATGCCATTGTTGGACCTCGTCCCATTGGATGGATTTCTTCACAAAGTAGCTCAGGAGTCTTGAACCTTGCCCCGTACAGCTTCTTTAATGCCTTTAACTACATCCCACCGATCGTTGCTTTTTCAAGTATCGGGTTAAAGGATAGTGTCAGAAATGTCCAGGAAACTGGAGAATTTTGCTGGAATTTGGTTACCAAAGATCTTGCTGAGCAAATGAACAAAACCTGCGCCGCGGTGGGACCTGAGGTGGATGAATTTGTCTTGGCAGGGCTTACGCCTTCAGCGTCTAGGGAAGTTGCTGTGCCCCGAGTTTTAGAGAGCAAGGTCTCCTTTGAATGCAAAGCCACTCAAGTCTTTCAATTAGAAAACCAACAGGGGAGCAAAGTAAATACCTGGGTCGTATTCGGTGAAGTTGTAGGGGTACATATCAACCAATCACTCCTCGTAAACGGTGTTTATGACACTGCCAACGCGCACCATATTTTACGTGGTGGTGGACCTGCTGATTACTTTGAAATCGCCCCCGAAAACTTATTCAAAATGTCACGACCTCAAGTTTGAAGGTGGGCGACAATCGGAATACTCAATCCTCGCTGAGTTGAGTTTCACTAAAAACTGAAAAATGCACATCCTTAAAATCAATAGCAATATAAAAGGATTGCATTTGATCTTCATTTGTCTCCAAGAAATATCTTAGCTCATGAAAAATATAAAAGCACAGCGAATCCATAAAAGTTTTGTAATCGCTTAAGTCTGAACTGTGTCTTCCAACTTGCAGCCTCCAAGGATGCACAGGGTTCGCTCCTTTTTTAAAAAATACCTCACAGTCACGATCCTTTATGAGCTCTCCCTGCGACTCGATGTCATAGAACAGCCGAGCTTTATAGGTTCTTGAATCATGGTACTGACCCGATATACGTAGGGGGAAGATCCGAACAAATGGCATAGTGCAGTAAAGATGTTGGGTAAACCGCGGTTCTAAGGACTCTCTAATATTGACACAGTCAATTTAGCCACCGCAAATTAATCATTTAAAACGTTTTTTAAGGGGATTCTAAAGGAATGGTTAAAAAACATTGCCTTGCCGAAGGGAAATCCACTAATAAACCCAACTCCAGATAACGCTATGATATTTAGCTAATCGTTGCTTAGCCCATTTTTCAAGGTATTTTGATTGGGTTGAGTTTAAATTCTGTCAAAGATATTAAAAGGAGATTGGAGAATGAGACAAAGCCCCGAACTAAATAGAAGATCAACCATCAAAACCCTAGCAAGTGCACTAGGTTATTTTGGCCTTGGACTCACCCCTTCAGCCTTTTCACAGTCAGGCCCCATTCGTATCGGTGGCACCCTGGCACTTACCGGCCCATTGTCTGCAACAGGTTTAGTCCACAAGTTAGTGTCTGAGATTGCTATTGAAGATTTAAATAAAAGGGGCGGTTTGCTTGGCCGCAAAGTTGAATATGTATTAAAGGATGACCAATCAAAACCAGACGTTACTCGCACTCTATATGAACAACTTATTACGAATGACAAAGTAGACCTAATTATTGGCCCCTATGCTACCCAAGGCATCTTGTCGGCAATGGGCGTGGCGGAACGATACAACAAGGTGCTAGTTCACCATACCTTTGGCATCCCTGCAAAAGCAAAATACGACAAGCAGTTTCCAGTTTGGGCCTTGGGTCCCAACCCTGAGAAGACTGTTCCAACAACGGCCTTTGATGCGGTAGCAACCTTAGCCAAGCCTCCTAAGACCATAGCTATAGTGACAACAAAATTTGCTTCAGTTTATTTCCTATCCGCGGGGGCAAGAGACATTGCAAAAGAAAAGGGGCTCAAGGAAGTCCTATACCTAGAGTGGGATTTTGGTAATCGTGACTTTGGTCCTATTGCCGCTCGTTTAAAAGACGCAGCTCCGGATGTGGTTTGGGTTGGCGATATTGGGGCCGAGGGCAATCAACTCTTAGAGGCCTGCAAGAAGATTGACTACACCCCCCCGCTGCACATACACACTTTCCCCTCTCCTGGCCTAATGGCTCAAGCTCCAGAAACACAGGGTGCACTTGCTCTTTCATTGTTTGAGGAACATGCTCCTTTTACTAAAAACAAAGGCGCAGAATTTTTCATCAAAGCCTTCCACGAAAAAGCCAAAGCTGCCAGCCTACCCTATCAAGAGGTTGAAGTACAGGCAGCCTGCTCTTACGGTGCTTGGCAACTCATTGAAGCTGCAGTTGTTGCAACAAAGAGTCTGGATGATGAAGTACTTGCCAAATGGATCAAATCTAATAAAGTGGATACTATTGTTGGCAAACTTAGGTTTGATGGCCCCTCGAACTACGGAGATGATTTAATGCATATTAAACAACTCCAAAAAGGGGAGTGGAAAATGGTTTACCCTAAGGCATTTGCCGCCCCAGGCGCAAGCATTCAGACGATTTAAACCGCCTCCTTTGACTACAAGGGCTCTAGATAAATGCTAGAGCCTTTGTAATGTGTTAAACAATTCTTTTACCCATCGCCTACTTTGCCAAGCATCAATCTCATCATTCAATCCGCGGTATCAGGTCTATTGCTGGGAGGACTTTATGGACTCATCGGTCTCGGGCTTGGTTTGTCCTGGGGATTACTCGGGCAAATTAACCTTGCGCATTTTGCATTTGTCTTTTTATCCGCTTATCTAAGCTACCAATTCAGCACTACCTTTGAGCTTAACCCTTGGTGTGCACTTTGTATATTGCCTCCCATTTTCTTTGCATTGGGTGCTGGGTTACACGCACTCATTCGAAGATTTAAGATGACTCCGTTTAACTCGTTGCTATTAACCTTTGGGTTAACGGTGATCATAGATGCTTTGATACAGTGGATTTGGACTGCGGATTTTCGAAAACTCGAATCAACCTACTCCAATTCAAAATTTGAGATCGTCGGAATTTACTTCCCGTATGCAGAGTCCTTTAGCTTTGCGCTCTCACTTATTTGTGCCAGTGGGGTTTACTGGGTCATGACACGAACCGACATTGGAAAAGCGGTAAGGGCTATTGCGCAAGACCCTCAAATGTCAACCGCATTCGGGATCAATCAGAAATTTATCACTACGTGCGTAGCAGGTACTTGCACAGCACTTGCTGCCATAGCTGGAATTTGTGTATCCCTAATCTTCACATTAAATCCTTCTCAGCTCTATACATGGATCGGAGTCGTCTTTGCGGTGGTGATGTTAGGTGGCCTAGGCTCCGCATTTGGCCCACTATTGGCAGGGATGCTGATCGGAATTTCAGAGTCCATCACCATGGTCTTTATTGCCCCATCTTGGGCTCCAATCGTATCTTTCACCTTACTCATCGGGTTGTTACTCTTTAGGCCGGACAAAATCTAATGCAACTCAAACGAATGCAAACTCATCGTCCATTATTAAATATCTTAATATTTGGACTTTTTTTAGCTGCTGTGCCATGGTTTGGGTTATCAGCCTTTTGGTTGTCCTTTTTCTACCTGATACTTTACTGGTCTGTGCTTACGTTATCTTGGAACGTATTTTCAGGATATTCTGGCTATTTCTCCTTTGGTCACGGTGCATTTTTTGGTATCGGCATCTATACAGTCGCTTACATGTGTGGGCAACTTGAGATGCCATTCTTGCCAATGGTTGGCTTAGCAGGCATACTGGCTGGGGGAGCAGGAGTACTGTTAGGAGCATTGGTATTTAGAGTTAAGAGAGTAAGGGGTGAGTTATTTGCACTGCTTACTCTCGCTGTGACTTTTATTATCGCAACAGTTGTCCTAAACACCCCCATAGATGGTGGACCTGGAGTTTATTTGAATTCAGTGCAAATTCCAAAACTTGCCCCATCTACCCCCGCCACCTTTTATCTTCTGATATTGATTGTCTTTGTCGGAGCACTGCTCCTCTCTAAGCAAATTAGCACATCAAAACTCGGAGCTGCCCTTTTTGCAATTCATGATGATGAAGATGCAGCTGAAGTAATGGGAGTGCCCACCTTCAAAACAAAGCTAATTGCACTTTTCATCTCCTCAGGTTTAGCTGGCATTGCGGGTGGAATTCACGCAGTCTTCGTGTCTTATGTAACTGCCAATGAAGTCTTCTCCATTACTGTTCCACTCTTCGTAGTTCTCATGAGCATTTTGGGAGGTGCTCGCCACTGGGCGGGTCCGGCACTGGGTGCAATTGTCATTACATCGCTTCAATATGTTTTTACTATCGGAGACAATGCTTTAATCGGAAAAATGGCACTAGGCCTCATATTAATATTGGTCATTCTCTTTAAACCAGAGGGTTTTTTAGGAAATAAAGCCAAAGCGAATAATAAAAAAGCCGCTAAGGACGTAGCCGACTTGTACGGCGTTAGCTCTGAAGTAGTTCATCATGACACCCCTACCCATTTTCATGTTGATCATCACCATCACGCCCCCGCTAACGATCAACCCAACAAGAGACAAAGCCATGTTGAAGTACTTTTGAAAGCCAAGGATCTTTGCATGAGCTTTAGTGGGCTAAAGGTCCTGCAAAACTTAAACCTTGAAATATACACAGGCGAAATTCTTGGCTTGCTTGGACCTAACGGTTCAGGTAAGTCAACGTTTATCAATGTTGTCAGTGGTCACTACAAGTCAACGGGTGGAAGTCTAACTTTTGCAAACGTAGAACTTTCTGATATGAAGGCGCATGCGATTGCTCAACAAGGGATTGCGAGAACCTATCAAATTCCTAGGCCTTTTGCTAACCTTACAGTTTTTGAAAATACCAGACTTGTCGCCGCCTATGCGAGAGGCATAACTCTCAATCAGGCAACACCTTACGCTATTGAGGCTCTAGAAAAAGTAGGCTTGGGTTCAAAAATTGATGGTTTACCCCAAGATTTAAATCTTCATCAACGTAAATTTCTAGAATTCGCTAGAGCTTTAGCAGCTAAACCCAAATTGCTTATGCTTGATGAGGTGTTATCAGGACTTACCCCCAGTGAGATTCAAAGTGCAATCGATTTGATTCTCAGTATCAAAGCACAAGGTACGACCATACTATTTGTAGAGCATGTAATGAGTGCCGTTATGGCACTCGCAGACCGAATTGCAGTAATCAATTACGGTCAACTACTTGCGCAGGGAGATCCGCAAGAGGTTATGCGTAATCCTGAAGTTATAACTGCCTATTTGGGTAAAAAATTAGACCATGCTTGAAATTAAATCCATACAAGTTTGTTACGGTCCCGCAGTTGCACTATGGGATATCGACCTCCACGTAAATACGGGAGAACTCGTCTGTGTAATTGGCCCTAATGCTGCTGGAAAAACTACACTCATCAATACAATTGCAGGGCTTAACAAGGCAATCAAGGGTCAAATCATCTTCAATGGTCATGACCTTACAAAAACTGAGCCCCATCAGTTTTGCAGCCACGGTGTAGCGCTGGTGCCTGAGAGCAGGCGTTTATTTGCAAATATGACCGTTCTCGAAAATCTAGAACTTGGCAGCTACATTAAAGAAGCAAAAGCTCACCGTAGCACTTCGTTGGAATATGTTTTAGAACTCTTCCCTGCTATGAAGCAGAAATTAGGCGCCCCTGCTGGCTCATTATCAGGGGGTCAGCAACAAATGGTGGCAATTTCTAGAGCCCTGATGGCGCGCCCTAAGATATTATTGCTCGATGAGCCCTCCTTAGGGCTAGCACCCTCGATCGTTTTAGATATGTTCAAGGCTATAAAGCAAATAAACGCAAGCGGAATTTCAGTCTTGCTGGTTGAACAAAACGTTAGCTTGGCCCTAGATATCGCAAAACGAGCATACGTACTAGAAGAAGGTCGAATTGCTCAGGAAGGTTTAGCCGAAGATATGCTTAATAGTTCTGCTATCCAAAAAGCTTATCTTGGAATTAACTAAATTGAATTGTCGTCAATTCAATACATATTCACCCGGCGCATTAATCAATAGGTCTGGATCTTTGGAGGATGCCGAGAATCCAACAGGCTGAACGGACCTAGTTGAGTGCAGGTCTAGCCATTTTGCCCAGTGATTCCACCAAGAGCCATCGCAATATTTAGCGGTATTTACCCATTCGTCGGGTGAAAGATATTGGCCATTAGGAGATCTGGTTAAATGTTGATAGCTTCGATGGTTAAGTCCTGGTGGACTCACAATGCCAGCGTTATGTCCTCCCGAGGCAAGTACAAATTCAATGGTTGTCTTAATATGCTGGTGTAATTTGTAGACAGAGCGCCATGGTGCGACAAAATCCTCTGCGGTACCTACTGCGAAGACAGGACAGTCGATATCTTCTAGGTGAATGGGCAAATCACCAACTTTATACCGCCCCTTGGCTAAATCATTGTTTAAATACATATGACGTAAATACTGCGAGTGCATTTTGATGGAGAGTCTGGTTCCATCAGCGTTCCAAGCCATTAAGTCATTAAGTTCGGATCGATCCCCCAAGACATACTCTTTTGTGAGTTGAGCCCATTTACGATCAGCTGAGCCTATCATTTGAAAGGCACTGGACATTTGTACGCTATCCAAATATCCTGAAGGTCGCATCAAACTCTCTATGAAACCGACCTTTGCTTCGTCAATAAACATTCCTATGTTTCCGGGCTCTGAAAAATCTGTTTGTGCCGCCAATAACGTTATGCTACCCAGCCTGTGATCCTTGTCTCTACCCATTTTGGCAGCCGCAATTGAGAGTAAAGTCCCCCCCAAACAATATCCTACAGCGTGAATTTTCTCATCCGGACAAATCATATTAATTTGATCTAAGGCGCCCAATACGCCAAGATTTAAGTAATCATCTAGACCCATATAACGATCTTCTGAATTTGGATTTTTCCAAGAAATTGCAAAGACTGTGTGTCCCTCATCCACGAGATGTTTAACCATGGAGTTTTGAGGACTTAAATCCAAAATATAGTATTTCATAATCCAAGCAGGGACTATCAATATAGGTTCAGCTTTCACGGACTTTGTTGTTGGGGTGTATTGAATCAATTCCATTAGGTCATCTTTAAAAATAACTTTACCTGGAGTAATTGCTACATCCCGTCCAACCACAAAATGTTCAACACCCTTGGGTGGAAGTTTCGCGAGGGACCTAAAAGTATCCTCCATCAAATAGCCCTGACCTCTCATAAGATTAAAACCAACCTCCCTGGCAGTCCTAGCTAAAATTACTGGGTTGGTTATCATGAAATTAGCAGGTGACATAGATTCAATGAATTGCAATATTGCAAAGTGAACCATTGTCATTTGATGTTTATGCTCACCAGGTAAAGTACTAAATGCATGTGTCCACCACTGCTTTAAATGCAAAAAGCTTTGACTATAAATATTAAATGGCCAGTCTTTCCATAACTCATCTTGATATCTGTAATCTGCCTTAATAGGGCCAAGGGGTACGTCCTTAACAGCACGTTCAACTTGATTTATAAAACTCGGAAAATCGCGAACTGATTGCTCGATCCGCTCGCGCACACGCTTCAAATTATGTGGATCCTCCAACAAATCAAGCAACCAATCTTGAAAACTTGTTGTTAAAGGAAGGGCTTTAAAGTC
This sequence comes from uncultured Burkholderiales bacterium, assembly GCA_903896615.1. GTDB lineage: Bacteria > Pseudomonadota > Gammaproteobacteria > Burkholderiales > Burkholderiaceae_C > Limnohabitans. Next base: position 31,401 of record CAITYM010000032.1, on the reverse strand, counting down.
CTCCTCCCTTTCGTGTCTAGCTGCGTGTTTCCTCGAAATGGTTTTTATAACCACATCCTGTGCATGCTGATTATGGGTTGCCTCAAATATTCGATGCTTACCCTTTCGCATAGCATCAGTGCTCAATTTTTTATTTTCTTTGGGAAGAATCGCTTGTTTTGGGGTATTCATGTGTAAATTGACTATCGGGTGACAATTTATCCATATTACGCCAGTCAAGCAGTTTTAATTTGATATTTATCAAGGGCACACAAAGCCCCTAGGCTTGCGCATCTCTTGCTTAAGTCCCATCACTCCTTAAAGCATATGAACGCACTTCAGCCAAACTGTCAAAATAAAGCTCCACTTTGATGCCGATGAGGGGAAATTTAAACTTTAGAATCAGAGAAACTTAACCAAAAGGAAACCCTTAGATGTCATCATCCAATAAGACCCGTGGACTTGAACTTGCTATAGAACTTGAGGGTAGAAGGCGCAATTTAATTAGATCAAAAGACTTTGAGACACTTAAAACACTTCTCTCACCAGATATTGTTTATGTGCACAGTACCGGCGGGGTCGATACATTTAGTTCATACTTTGAAAAGTTAATTAACAAATCTTTAGTCTACCTAGATGTAGATTATGTTGATTTGTCGGGCACTTTGTTCGGGGACACTCTTATTGTTACTGGCAAAATGAACGCTGAGTTAATTCTTGGTTCCGAGCAAAAGGCCGTTCAAAGTATTTATATGGCAACATGGATAAGGCAAAGCGGGGATAACTGGGTCATGTGTGCGCACCAAGGAGCGCCCCGATCTGCCTAGCTCAGAACTAGGTTATGGGTTGAGTGAGAATTCAAGGTTGTCTATTAACCGTGTTGTACCAATACGGGCAGCTCCTAATGCCACCCATTGGTTGGGGTAAGCGCTTAAAGCTTCTTGTGATGAAGCAGCTTTGTCTGGAGTAAAAACTTCGGTAGTGATTTGACTACTGCCAACATAAGGGCTCAGATCCCAGGCGTTGCGAATTGTCAAATAATCCGGTTTCCAACCTCTAGCTTGAAGTTGATGCATTGCTTCAACCTCTATTTCTGCGACGCTTTGGCCAGCTTTAAACGATTCACGCATTTGGCAGAGCGTTAAAAACAGTTGAACCGCCTCGGCGCGCTCAGCATCGCTTAAATAACCATTTCTAGAACTCATCGCCAATCCATCTAATTCGCGGCGAGTAGGTACCTTAACCATTTTAATGGGCAAAGCCAATTGTTGGATCATGTTCTCAATGATCATGGCTTGTTGAAAATCTTTTCTTCCAAAGAACGCGATATCTGGCTTTACGCAGTTGAAAAGTTTCAGAACAACCGTACAAACACCTTTGAAAAAACCGGGTCTGAATTCACCCTCCAAAATACTTGCTAATCCATCGGGAGGAAAGACTTCAAAGCCCTGCGGCACAGGGTATAAATCTGTCTCTCCAGGAGCAAAAAGTAGCTCACACCCAGCTGCCTCCAACTTTTTGGCATCCTCCAAAAACGTTCTTGGATATGAATCGAAATCTTCATTGGGTGCAAATTGAAGTCGATTCACAAAAACACTTGCAACAACGAAGGATGATTGCCGTTTAGCCTCAGTGATTAAATCCAAGTGGCCGGCATGTAAATTTCCCATGGTCGGTACGAATCCGACCTTTTTACCGTAATCAATGCTATTTCTCAATTCGGCAATGGTGCGTACCGTTTTCATGTAAAAGTCTTTCCAAACAAAATCCAAAACTGTCTTATTCTCTCCTAAAAGTCTAAGATGCCGAATAATGCAGGTTTGAAAATAGATTTATTAATTTATTGCCCCTGACTGAACTTGCACCGTGGCGTTTAGTTTTGCACTTTTAGCCATTGCTTGCAATGTTGCAGCGTTGTCTATGCTGGATTTAGCGTGAAATTCAAATAATTCTTTATTTGCAGTCATCACCATATCCACGAAAGCTTCAGCAGCAAAGAAAAAGCCACTTCCAGTTTCAGCCCTTATTTCCTCAAATGCAATGTTATTTGCCGTTCCGTAACGCACTCTTAATTGACTAGTTAGGTAGCCAAATGAATCGCCACCATGAATACTGCTTGTGTGATTTAAGTATTCAGTATCAATAGTACCTGCAGTTGCGGCAATTGTAGTTCTGCGAAAGTTTGCCACGTCCATTGCGCAAGATAACTGAGCTTTACGGTCTTGCGCATAAAAAAGAGTTGCGACTGCACTGATATCTACACCAGAATCTGCCCAGTTTGCATCAGCCCTTACGTGGGTTGGAGCCTCGCCCATCGCAAGTCTAATTGCGCTTAATGCGTAGCTTCCGGCGTCCAGTAAAGCGCCGCCGCCTAATTCTGGAATGAGCCGAATGTTCTTATCGGGATTGGGTACAGTAAAACCAAAGCACGATTGAACAGACTTTACCCTGCCGATCTTTCCGCTAGCTAAAATGGAGAGCAATTCTTTAGTTTGCGGTTGAAAATAATAGGGAAAAGATTCAAGCAAAAAAACATTATTTCTGCGTGCTGCCTCAAACATGTTACGAGCCTCGGTTACGCTCAGAGCTAGGGGTTTCTCGCACAAAACATGCTTGCCAGCCTGTGCAGCCTTGATAGCCCACTCAGCATGCATGCTGTTAGGCAGTGGTATGTATACGGCCTCTACAGCCTTATCTGCGAGCAATTCTTCGTAGGACCCATACGCCACATGGAGTCCATTTTCTTCTGCAAAAAGTTCTGATTTTTCTTTACTTCGGCTGGCTACCGTAGTTATTTTGAGTTTGGCGCTAGGTTTTGCATCTCTTATGAATTGCTTTGCAATATTTGCAGAACCTAGAATGCCAATGTTTAGGGTTGTCATTGATTTAACTTTTAAAATGTTTATTTTATTGGGTGGTTCTACATTTTCAAAGTCCTAAGCATAGATTCCAAAAAAATTAATCCTTTAGATCGAATTCTTTGGCGCCTTTTGACGAAAAATTGAATCTAGCTAGCTCACCTGTGATTTTGTGATCTGTACTTCTTGAAGCTTAGTATTAAATGACCCCGAACCTTAGTAGCCTATTAAATTTAATTGTGGGTAGACAACGAAACTATAAACTTCCCTATTCAAGCTTCATACTGCTGAATAAGGCGGACTCAAGAAACCTGAAATCAGGGGTCTTTTTCAGGGTATGCCCCAAATTGCAACAACCTGAAAATGTGTTCAGATAGCGATCCTAAGACTTCACTCTTAAGCTGAGCAATAACCTATTTCAAAAATAAGATTGCAAAGTGGTTTGGCTTTTAATAATTTAAGGATTTTTAATGCACTTTAATCAGACAACGCACACGACTAAATGCAGCAAATCCATGGGAAGCACTGAGCGGGGATTGTTAACTTGTTTGTGCAAAGACAACGGCCGACGAGGCGCATTAAAAGCAATAGGTGCGCTAAACCTGCTATCAGCTGGATTATGGGGAAGTACTTGGGCAGAGTCTAAAGAGAGTCATCCCGCTGAGCATTACAGAATTGATACTCATCATCACTTTTACCCCCCAGCTTACCAAAAGGCTTGGCTGGATTATGAAGATAAACGTAATATTCCACATTTCACCCGACAGGTTTCTTGGAGCGTAGAGAGCGCACTTGCGGATATGGACGTTGCAGGCGTTAAAAAAGCAATGCTCTCAATGGCTTCAACACCTGGGGTATGGTTTGATTTACCCCTGGAGGACATCAACAAAATGGTGCGCAGTTGCAATGACTTCGCAGCCCAAATGATACAGGACCATCCTGGTCGATTTGGACTATTTGCGACCCTTCCCATGGTGGATGTCAAAAGTACGCTGGAAGAAATTGCATATGTCTTTGATGTACTCAAAGCAGACGGGGTTGGACTCCAAACCAATTACGGAGATAAATGGGCTGGCCACCAAGATTACGCACCTATCTACGAGGAGCTTAATCGGCGTAAAGCCTTGGTTTACTTTCACCCACTTGCTGCAAATTGTTGTGGAAGGCTTAACACAGGCACCTTTCCAGCCGTATTAGAAGCACCACATGATACCTCGCGGGCTGTGGTCAGTTTATTATTAGCTGGAGCATTCGTTAAACACAAAAATATTCGATGGCTATTCTCACACGCGGGAGGCACTATTCCGATGTTGGCGGGAAGAATTAATTATTTTCACGGAAATGCTAAAAACGTAAATGACTTTGCACCCAACGGCATCGAGGCTGAGCTTCGAAAGCTCTATTACGATACTGCCAATGCCACCTACCCTGCAAGCATGGCAGCACTCTTAAAACTAGTCCCTGCATCCCAGGTTGTTTACGGTAGCGACTATCCCTATTTACCCATGAATACCCAGGTAAATGCACTACATGAACTGGGATTGAGTAAGGCAACAATTGATATGATCGAACACAAAAACGCGGAACATTTAATTTAAGAAAATTGACTAATAAATTATCAATTTTCCCCTCTGATTTACAAAACCAATTCGAACAAGGATTTGAATGATGACAGCTACTCTCAACAATACAAAATTCACAGCTCAAACCCGTAGGCCGGGTGTTTTAGCCGTCCACTCAGTCGATGAGTTTGTATTTAGTGTTCCTGCTCTATCTGAGGCTGTGCACTACTATGAGAGTTTTGGACTCAAGGTAGTGCAAGAAAATTTTAAGGGACAACCCGCTCTCGGACTCTACACCGATACCCACACCCATCGTTGGGGACGGGTGTTACAAGGTGGAGAAAAAAAACGCCTTCAGTGGATGACCTTTGGTATCTATCAAGAAGACTTAGAACCCTTTAGACATCATCTGAAAAAATGCGGGGTTGAATTAATGGATTCCTTAGACCCAGAGTCACCTAAAAGTCAAAGTATTTGGTTTAAACACCCCGATGGATTACCTTTACAGATTCGTGTTGCCGAGAAAACATCTCCCTCAGATGCTTTTGAGCGAGCATTTCCTCCTGCACTAGCTGACCACGGGCGCGCGCCTAACGGCGCTAAGGTTCCAGTCATCCGGCCAGCACATCTGTCACATGTTTTGATGTTTACACCGCATGTTAACCAGTCAGAAGCCTTTTACAAAGAGGTACTTGGTCTTCGATTATCAGATTCTGCAGGGGACGATCTAATTGCATTTATGCACTCCCCCCACGGGAGCGACCATCATTTAATTGCTTTATTTACATCAACTGATTACGGACTTCATCACACCTCTTGGGCAGTCCGCTCCATTGACGAGGTTGGTCTTGGCATGAAACAAATGGCAAAAGCAGGATATGAAAAAGGGTGGGGAGTTGGTCGCCATGTTCTTGGATCAAATTATTTTAGATATGTGAGAGATCCCTGGGGTTCGTACTGCGAGTATTCTTATGATATTGACTTCATCCCGCACACCCTTGACTGGCCAACAGCAAATCATCCACCAGAAGATTCACTGTATGTTTGGGGCCCTGATTTGCCAGATGATTTTGTTCAAAACTTCGAGATTGCTTGATCATCGATACGAATATGAGCCGTAAATTTGTAGATTTATCGATTTATTTAGAAAATGATGTGATCAGTGATCCGCCTGCCTTTGCTCCTCAAATCGAATACTTTACTCACAAAAACACAGTTGAGCAAATTGAGAGTTTTTTCCCTGGGCTAAAAGCAAGCGACCTCCCTGATCGTGAAGGTTGGGCTGTGGAGGTTGTAAAACTCTCTACTCACAACGGTACTCATCTTGACGCTCCCTATCATTTTCACAGCACCATGGACGCAGCTTCTGGAGAGGCCAAGCCTTCGATTACCATTGACGAAGTCCCTCTCGAATGGTGCTTTCAACCGGGCGTAAAACTAGATTTTCGGCACTTTGAAGATGGCTATGTCGTTCAGGCAAAAGACATGGAAGCTGAGCTCAAAAGAATTGGCCACACACTCGAACCACTTGAGATAGTTTTAGTCAACACGCGCGCTGGATCGCGCTATGGACACAATGATTTCGTAAGCGCTGGTTGCGGCATAGGATACGAGGCAACCTTGTACCTCTTAGAAAGGGGTATACGATTAACGGGTACAGATGCATGGAGTTGGGACGCGCCTTTTGTCCACACGGCCAAAAAGTATGCCGCAACCCAGGACTCAAGTCTTATTTGGGAAGGACATAAAGCAGGACGCGAAATTGGTTATTGCCATTTAGAGAAGCTTCATAATCTTGAGTCACTCCCGCATAGCGGTTTTTACATCAGCTGCTTTCCACACAAGATAAGGGGTGCTTCTGCAGGTTGGACCCGTGCGGTTGCAATATTTGATGACAACTTAAGCCTAGCGAACTAAGTGGTGGATTGGGAGCGTAATAAAATTACGCGGCTAGGTTAGTGGGCTAGTGCAATATTTTTTAAATCCTGCCCGCTTTCCCACCAATGTGTACCACCGCTCTAAGTGCTCAAAATGAGGCCTATCTATGGGTAAGTTAAACCAACGATATACGATTAATGAAATAGGTATATCGGCTAAGGTGAAATACTCTCCTGCTGCGTAGGTACTGTTCTTTAAATGAGCATCAAACATTGTCAAAGCTTTGATAACAAGTTGACGACTATTCTCCAAATCTTGCAGGTTTCGCTCCTCGGGCTTTAACCTAACCCAGCCCCAAAAAAGTGGCCTCATTGCAGGCCATGCCACTGTGTTGACCCAGTCAAGCCACTGATCAACGAGTGCAGCCCCTTTAATGTTTACCGGATATAGGGACTCAACATTAGGACTCACAGCAGATTCACTACGCCGAATTAGGTAACGCATTACGGCGTGTGACTCCCAAAGTATGAATCCGCCGTCATTGATAGTTGGTACGAGACCATTGGGATTAATATGAAGATATTCTGGAGTTTTATTAACACCGTGTTCCATACCTGCATCGATACGCCTATGGGCAATATTTAAGTCCTCACAAACCCAAAGAACCTTTTGTACATTGATGGAATTAGTCCGACCCCATATTGTTAAATCGCTCAATTTATTTAGTCCTTATGATTTAAAACATTCTTTATTCATTGTAGATTAAAGTGAGCGTAAATATCAACTTGCTATTTAGATAACTAAAATTTATAAAATTAAATTCAACATATGTCACTTGATTGCTATAGAGTATAAAACCTTATTATTTACTTTATGATGCATTGAAATCGCCACCGAGACTGGCTGTTTAGATATCTCCTGAACGCAAAAAAACGATTTAGATTTAAGGGGCAAACTTTAACAAACCCAATCTTTATTTACTGAATTGGAATCAAACTGGAAATATACAAATAAAAATATCCTATACCCTACCCTAACCTAACCATGGTCCTTACCCAAAAAAAGCAGACACACCATATTAAGGGTTACCTCTGATAATCTTTTAAACTAGATTTAATAAAATTAAATTCAATCATCTTTTTAGGCCATCTTATTAACACTTGACCTCAGTATTGTGATACTTTAGTCGATTGGGTGTTGCTCTCCCAAAAAGCTGTTATCCAAACAAGCTCTCGCCCTACCCCTGTCATCACAAAATCTTAACCCAAGATGAATACAAAAAACTCGCCTTCTGAGCACCACAACCTAAGCATTGAAATTACTTCAGAATTAGGCCTTTCACACCAAAGCTTCGCGCCACAAATTGAACGCGCATTCGATCTCTTTATCGCACTCGTTCTATTTCTCGAGCTCATTTTGTTATTCGGCAACACCGTCTCACGCGCAACATTTAATACGTCATTTGTTTGGGCAAATGAGGTAGCTGAATATTCATTAACAAGCCTTGCTTTCATAGGTGGGGCAGTAGCTTACCACCGGGGCCTTCATTTAGTGATGAGATTGGGCATAGATAAATTACCCAAAGCATACCAACAAAGTGTTGAATGTGCTCGCCACTATTTTGTCATCGCAGTTGCTTTAATTGGACTTTATTTCGCAACTCCAATGTGGCATGACTCATGGAATACTTTAACTGTTGTTCTTCAAATTCCAAAGTCCTGGACGCTGCTGCCCTTCTTTATTGGAATGGGACTCACACTTATATTTGCATTCTTTGAATTACGACGTCATAGTAAAAGTGAGAATATATTTGCTTTTTTACTAGTTCTAAGTCTTAGTTTGTGTTGGTTCCTATTACAAACATTTACCGGACCTTGGCTGGGCACAAGTGGAATTGGATTTGCACTTTTCTTGCTTCTCTTTTTGGTATTTGCGGGGGTACCTATTGCATACGTGCTATCCGTAACTGCGTATATTTTTATCTACAGCTCTGGAGAGGATCCCATGGCTGTATCTCTTGCTATGTCAAATGGAATTAGCAGCTTTATCCTATTAGCAGTTCCTTTCTTTATTTTGGCTGGTAACGTGATGACTGACGGCGGACTAACTAAACCCTTGGCAGATTGGGTTACAGCCATGGTAGGTCGAATGCGAGGAGGTTTACTCCAAGCACTTGTCATTGCGATGTATATCTTCTCTGGCATCTCCGGCTCTAAAATTGCTGACGTTGCGGCAGTTGGAACTACGCTTAAGGGCATGCTAAAGGAGCAAGGCTATGACCCAGCGGAAAGCAGTGCCGTATTGTCTGCGGCAGGGATTATGGGGGAAACAATACCCCCAAGCCTGGTTATGATGGTTTTGGCCTCAATTACTACTCTATCAGTGGCAACATTTTTTGTGGCTGGCGTAGTGCCTGCTGCTGTGTTAGGTCTTTGCCTCATGTTAATCATCAACCGTCGTGCAAGGAAGTTTGACTGGCCAAGGTGCCCTGCTCTTTCTTGGCCCGAGCGAATTAAAGTTAGTTTTAAAGCACTACCAGCTCTTATGATCCCCATCATCCTTATTATTGGTATTGTTGGGGGCATAGCCACTACCACTGAAGTATCCTCTATAGCAGTTGTCTTCTCAATATTGGTATCTGTTTTCATTTACAGAGGAATGAGTATTAGGTCCTTCATCACCACTTTAGCGGACTCTGGGGCTATGGCAGGTATGGTTTTATTCATGGTAAGTGCAGGCAGCGCCCTTTCGTGGACTCTTGCAATTAGCGGATTACAAAGTGTTGTGTCGGATTTTCTAAATCTTTTAGGTGGATCAACTTTCTCATTTATTGCTTTCTCTATCGTACTAATGGTTGTGATGGGGTCAATTTTGGAGGGACTGCCCTCACTGCTTATTTTTGGCCCAATGCTTTTGCATTTAACTTCAGTCTACGGTATTGATCCCATGGCATTTGGGATTGTGATTATCATCTCCATGGGGATAGGAACATTCATCCCTCCGTTTGGCATTTGTTATTTCGTTACTTGCTCGGTCATGGACACTACAGTTGAGGAGGTAACACCGCGATTTTTACCCTACCTAAGTGTCCTGGTAATTGGACTGATTTGTATCGCCATCTTTCCTTCCATTAGCTTGTGGTTGCCGCACATATTGAATTTAAAATAAACAAAAATCATTAACCCTATCAAGGAACCCTTCAAATGAAACACTCACTTAAAGTATTAACTCAGCTAACACTATCGACCTTAATTTGTTGCTCTAGTTCGGTAACTTATGCTGAAAATAAATTTATCCTTAAACTGGCACACTCCGACTCTGTGGATATAACGACGTCCCGAAAAGCAGTGATGTCTGAGGCTTTTGCAAGAGAGATCAAAGCAAAAAGCGGTGGACGCATTGAGGTTCAAGTCTTTGGGGCAGGCGCGCTCGGGGGAGAGAAAGATTTAGTAGAAGGCGTAAAAAACGGCTTCATTCAAGCGGGTCTAGCATCAGGCGTAGTTGCTAACTTCTTTCAAAGCGCGATGGTCACAGACCTTCCGTACCTCTTTCCAAGTGATGACGTTGCGGACAAGGTAATGGACGGCCCATTTGGTCAAAAACTCTCAGAGGACTTTACCGCTGCAACGGGTATGCACAACATGTGCTTTGGAGAAGTTGGATTTAGACATTTCAGTAGCGGCAAAACACCCATTCATTCTCCTAAGGATCTTGCGGGGTTGAAGATTAGGGTGCAGGAAACCCCTTTGTACGTCACAGAGATGAAAGCACTTGGCGCCCAACCCACTCCGATTGCATTCCCAGAAACGTACACAGCGCTTCAAACAGGAGTAGTTGATGGTCAAGAAAACCCAATACCAACTATCATTTTTGCTAAATTTTACGAAGTGCAGAAATTTGTAACCCTAGATGCTCACAATTACGGTATTGACTGGTTTGTGATGAGTGATAAATTCTACAAATCCCTACCCCCAGATCTATTGAAGGTTGTATCCGATGCAGCTAAAGTAGCTTGCGCTGAAGAGCGCAAAGCAAACCGGTCGTTCACAACCAATGGCAAAAAGATTTTGACCGAAAAAGGCGTGACCGTATACACACCTACCCCAGCTGAAACGGCTCAATTTAGGGCTGCAACTCAGCCTCCTGTTATTGAATTCTTGAAGACTAAAATCGATCCTAAGTTGATCGATAGCATCCAGTTAGCCGTCAAAGATGCAGAGAATAAAAAATAACACTCTGAGGCCTAAACAGTCCAGTAATCGTGATTCCGCTCCGCTTGAGACTGGGTTATTGAGTTGTTGAATGTAGTTGACCCATCAAGTTTCAAAATATTGCTGGATCACGAGGTTTTCTCTTGCAATAAGGTAATTCTTCGGCACAAAGAGTACTTTGAAGGCATTACCCAATTGGTTTGAGTCGCGTTATATCTGAGGCGTTAAAGATCCTTATTAACCCCTCATTTTTAACCCTAAACCTATATTTTCATTACAACCTTCTCCCACCGAAGGGGTGAGTGAAAAATGGTCAAGATTTTAAGTTTGAAATTTCGACTTATTTACTACAAAAGTAAGCTTTTCATGTGCTGATTCGCGCACCTCACGAATCAACGGCCTATAAAGTGAGATACTAGGCAAAATACCGAAAACAAATACTTTGTTATTACGAAACTGAACGCATCATTATGGCTGGACCTGGCAGTAAGCAAAGAAATAAAAAACGCAGTCAAGCCGGTTTAATGGCTTGGTTCAAGGGTCTATTCAGATTTTCTGAGGCCACTCCTCATTTAATGTCTTTCGAAATTGATGAGATCACACGCAAATTTAAAATTAATGAGGAAGCAAAACGTTTAGGCAAAATGGGATTGCCAGCGTTTCACGCAAAAGAATTAACAAGCGTAGAGACGGAACTGCTTCATCATTTAAATGTTCAAAGAGAACTGCTACTGGTAAATGCAGAGAACGAGATTGCTGAATTAGACCTTAAGTTCACCGATAAAGAACATGAATATCAAAGGTACATGACCCAAAGTCTGAGTGCGGAGTTTGAACGTAAAGCCAGACAAATAATGGACACTCAAGGCGCTTGGCTGAAAAGATTGGCCTCCAATGCCATCGCCAACATCAAAGAGCTTGAGATTTTTAGGGAAGAGAATAATTTGAAGCGTCAGGCCAATTACCCTGAGAAGACTCAAATATTTTTCCGCTACACCTTACTGCTAATACTGATTGCAATAGAGGGAACATTAAACGCTAGTTTTTTCTCTGAGGGCGTAAGCACAGGACTAATTGGTGGGTTCGTGTATGCAGCGTCACTGGCTCTCATAAATATTTCAGGCTGCTTTTTCATCGGAAAAATTGGGGTGCACTGGCTCAACCACAACAAGATTTACGGAAAAGTCATTGGGATTTTAAGTTTAATTATTGCATTCTTCTTTTTAGGCGGCATGGCCTTCTCTATTGCCCACATCCGAGAGGCAATGGCACTGTCTGTTGACAATCCTACTCAAATCGCTTGGAGCATGATGCAAACAAGCCTATGGACATTTAAAGATTTAACCTCTTGGTTTTTAATCATGTTAACGCTTGGATTTGGAATTGCTGCAGTTGTTGACGGCGTGTATATTGATGATATATACCCCGGGTATGGAAGTATTTTTAGACGCACTGAGTCAGCGAAGGAGGAGTTTGAGTCGGAGTATGAAGATATTCGTTTTGAACTTGAAGAACTTAAGCAAGAAAAGTTAGATTTCATAGATCAGCAAGTTAATACTTGCAATGAGCTTTTATTCTCTATACAAAACTTACTAGACTCTAAAAAATCGATTATCAAAAAATATCAAGATAAGCTCAATGACTCAGAGGTTGTTCTTTACGCCACTATAAGAAAGTTCAGGTTTGAGAACGAAATAGTCAGAGAGGACGGCCTTATTCCTGCATATTTCAACACTATGCCCTCTTTGAACCCCATTACTTTGCCCAAGATTGAACAAAACCGCGAAACAGTTTTAATGGGAAAGCTAAACGAATTAATAAAGCATCACGAGCGCACGATCGCTAAACAACGCGAGGAGGTTTATCAAGTTTTCGAGAAATTTGTTACCCAACTCAACCACCTCCGATACTACTAAATTGGTTATGAGACGCAAAAGTAAATTAGCCCAACAAAGAGCCCGCTACCACTTGGTTTTGGGTATCGGGTTCATTTTGGTTATTGCTTTTGTCGTTGGGGGAGTAGTTTGGTGGTTAGGGCAGCGCCCCCTGCCATTAGATCCAACAACCTTATGTCCATCTAAAGGCCCGCTAGGACATCAAGTTTTGTTGGTAGACAGAACCGACCCATTTAACCAAGCACAAAAAGCTGCTTTTGACAACTTTGCAAAAGACATTGTAGAAAAGCTACCCGTAGGCTACATGCTCTCTGTATTTGTTTTGGGCGATGATTTCAAGGCTGAAACAAAGCCGCTTATCGAGCTTTGTAATCCAGGGACTGGTGAGGACAAGAGTGAATTTACTCAAAATACCAAGGCCCTAAGAAACCAGTACACCAACGGATTTATCCAGCCCTTGGATAAGGTAACCACTGAACTATTGACGGCTAACTCCGCTAAAGAGTCGCCGATCATTGAGATGCTCCAACTGGTTTATTTGAACTCCATTCAGGCTCATAAAACACAGGGGCCCGTAGAGCTTTACGTGCTATCAGATCTAATGCAATTTAGCACTGCCTTAGATATGTACAGATCAACCCCGAATTTTGAAAAATATGATGCTACTTATATGGCCAAAAAGCTTTGGGTTGATTTAAGCTCAGTTGACGTTCACATCATACTTCTAAATAACAATATTAAAAACCAAAGTCCTGCGTTTATTGATTTTTGGAATGCTTACTTCAAACGCGCTAATACAAAATCTCTTGAAATCACAAATCTTCCAGGATAATATATTTATAAACTATGAAGGATCACTACCAAGTACTTGGACTACTAAGAGAGGTTGATGAAGTTGTTATAAAGGCTGCTTACAAAGCTTTAGCTCAAAAATATCATCCCGACAAACACCCTGCTGATAAAGCCGAACACAATCGGATCATGAGTGAATTAAACGAAGCCTACGCTGTGTTGGGTTTCAAGCACAGAAGAAAAGAATACGATTTAAAGTGGTCAAAGGCAAGTGCCAAATCGAAACCTACTAAGACCAAGCAGCACCCGCACCATAGCACTCCAGATACGAGCGAACCCCCAAAAAGCGAACACAACGAGGCAGAGCATAAGACAGATACCAAAGAAAGAAAAACAGAATTTGATCATATTCTAAAAAAATTGCGTGAAAACCAAATGGATGAGTATCAGCTGATCAATTTATTCGAGAATACCTTCTCTTTGAAAGTTGAAATATCCAGTGGATACATTAACAACTACTCTTACATGAAGGACGACAAACGCCATATCGTCAATTTTGAGAAAATTAAACTCGAACTTATCAATCATTTAACCAGATAAATTGAAGAATTCACAACATCTATGACTTATCCATTTGAATATACGGTGGTAAATAAATCAGACGAGAAGCTATTTAAAGAAAAATTGCCTCATATTTCATCCTCTATTCCAGAGCTTTTTAGAACGATGAGCATTGCTTACCGAAGTATTGAACAAAGAAATATCTACGGCAAATACGGAGGGCTTAGGAGGGACAACGGATTTGAGACTGCATTGAACCTATTGTGGGTTGCAATGTTAAATGATAATTTAATTGGAATTGACTCTGACATCACAGCATATATTGATTTACTAAGAGCACTTTGCCTGAAGTGGTATCAATTTGGAAATAGTCTGGACGCCTGCCTATTCTTTGGCTACTATTTTTATCTCTTCAACAGTCAGTCCAAATTTATCGTTCGGGATCAAATCAAAGATTTGAAGTTTTTAATTGACAACGCAAACCGTATCACTAAAGACCCAGCAACCCTAGCACTCATTAAACCCAGTTACTCAGGAGCTTGGTACCAAACAGATGAAGGCATTGGGGACAAATTGTCTAATATCTTTATAAAAACGGGCGACTTATCCAAAGTGGGATTGCCTATGCCTGGCTATCAAATTACATTTGGTGAAACGTATCAATACGATCTTCGTGCGCCTCAATTCATTAATTCAGAGCTAATTGAGAAACCTGTCATTCAAGACAATAAAGTAATCATCTCCTGCCCTAAATGTAAACAGCGCTGCAGGGGCACAAAGTTTGCTCATATGGAGATGACCTGTCCTAAGTGCTCGCAGAAATGGACTCAAAAAATTTGATTCAGGCGGCCATTAATATGTGATTCATTATTCTCAGGTGCTGAACTTATATCGACTTTGCAAATGTTATGCAACTACATTAATCCACTGTCCCTGTGCAGGGGCGCTCATTAGGTTGCGTTGTATATCTTGCAAAGCTGTTTGTAGCGTAGAAGCTGCTACGGTAGAAGTCAACCCCATTGAAGCAAAGAGACTATTTGCACTTTGAATAAGTGAATCTAGGCCTGCGGTAGAAGTACTCACTGCAACGCCCCCAGGCTGCTGCGCATTTTGAGACTGATTCACAGCGAGCATCTCAATCATAGATTGCATGCCCGAATAAATACGGCCAACAACCCAGCCGTGAACGTTTGATATGTTTTGTGCGGTCTCTTGTTGCTGCGTGAGTTGCTCAAGAGATGACGAATCAGTATAGGAGTTTTGCCCCCCAGCATTGCCCAAAACACTATTTTCTTGACTGCTAACACTTTGGGCTGGCGCAAAGTTGCCGGTGGTGTCTGCGCTTGATGGGTAGCCCATGTAGGTCGGATGAACATCCGTAATATTTGAATTGGAATTCAAATTGAGTCCAGAGGATTGGGGTTGACCCAACTCAGTCTGAGAACTCAATTGATCCAGGTTGTTTGTAGAGTTCATTACTAGGGGTTGAATATTTTCTGAGGGGCTCGGGTTACCAATCAAACCACGCCCCAAAATATCTCCTTGCGGCGACAGGTTTGTCTGTGCCTGGACAGTAAATATCAAGGAATTCACAAAGGAATTGATTTGAGCACCAGCAGCGTCAACCATTGAACCCGGCGAGACTTGGTCTGTTAGCAGCGCATTTACATTGCTACTTGGACCAGGACCCACTGATTGTGAATTTGCAACTTGATCATTCAATGCTTGTGCAATTGAGTTTTTAATTACAGAATAAATTTTTGGGGAAACAACAGTTGGGTCTTGATTTGTGTGTTGAATCAATGCAACCGCATTTGTACTTGGCGCTGCATTTACGGGGACGCCACCATTATTGCCTTGAACTAAGTTGATATCCGTTTCCAGACTTGCCATGAGAGCGTTAGGATTTGAAACATTGATACCGTTTTGGCTCCCAGAGTTTGACAAATAAGAATTAATCACCGAGGTACGCACCCCTGGTGCACTCGGCTCCATGTTTATGATGTCCAGCCCTTGGGTCAGGGAACGCGAGGACATGAAGGTCTGAGCGAGCATAGGATTGCTTGTAGACCTAGAGTACGGGGGTATTACGTTCATTACTTAAGAGCTAGGACTGGGAACACTTAGGGGGGGGGTGGAAAGCTTAAACAAATCGCCAAGCGGACATGATACTGAATTTCAAAAGATTAAGGAAGTTCTTTTCACCCCTTTTTGATGAAAATATCAGCATTTCCAGTTTTAGATTTTGAGCTCCTTTGGCCCTTGGTTACAGAGCAGGTCGCTGGAATACTTATCAACACGTAAAAAACGCCAAGAAAAGCTCAAAAAACAGCGAAAAAAGCCCTATTTTGACCAAATTCAACCCATTTAACAGGCAAAGCTGGAAATAGCCATGTACAGGGCTTAAGATTAGCTATGAAAAGAACTTTCCAACTCCAAATTGAGGGTAAAAAGCCCGACCGCGTCCTAGATTCCATCAAACATGAGGTACGCAAATACCTCAAACGTGAACGCCGCAGGGTCCTCCCAATTGACACCGATTACTGGGATTTTGATTGCAAATTCGGACTCGCAGAAGAGTCTAGCGAAGTAGTCCATCTCTCCACAGTTATTGGTCACATAGACGAGGCAGCTAAAGCCAATCATTCACAACTTTATGTTGAGATCGTTGCCAAAGCGGTAAAGCGAAATCCGAAGGCTCAAAGAAAAATGGGGGATGAAGAAGAAGCGCGTGCCTTAGAGGATGGCTCTTTAAATGATGAGTTCATTGAAGACACCCATACAAGCAATGACAGCAAGCCAAATGAGCCTGTAAATAAATCTTGATCAACCTTGCGCACAATCCCTTATTTGACTGCGTTAAATTAGGCACGAGATTTAAGCGATCTGATTTTTTCTATGCACTACTGGTACGGGTCTAGCCTCTGCTGGAGAGTTACTTGTAGTGTCTTAGAGTGGGTTAATCTTTGAACCGATTTGTGATGGGATATCGCCAATCTTTTCCAAAACTTCTGTGTGTAATTCTGATACCAATTGGAGACTGTCTACGCTTGTATTCACTGATCTTTATCAGTCGCGTGACCCGCTCTACATCTGCTCTGGCATAACCCGCTAGAACGATTTGCTCAACATCCATGTCTTGCTCCATATACCGCTCAAGAATAGCGTCAAGTATTTCGTATGCAGGCAGGCTGTCTTGATCCGTTTGATCAGGTCTGAGCTCTGCACTGGGTGGCCTTGTAATAATTCGTTCAGGAATGGGATCAGACCCCCTGTTAAATGGATCATTTTCATTTCGCCATCTGGCTAATCTAAAGACCATCATTTTGGCAACATCTTTAATCACAGCGAAGCCACCCGCCATATCCCCGTACAAAGTGCAATAACCAGTTGCCATCTCACTTTTATTACCCGTCGTTAATACGATTGAGCCCATCTTGTTGGACAAAGCCATTAAAAGGGTACCCCTGATGCGTGCTTGTATATTCTCCTCAGTAGTGTCAATGGCTAAGCCCCTAAATTCATCCTCCAGGGACTTTAGGAACGCATCAAACTCAGGCTTGATACTGATCTCGTCATACCGAACTCTAAGTCTAAGAGCCATCTCTTTAGCATCTAC
Organism: uncultured Burkholderiales bacterium; assembly: GCA_903896615.1. Lineage (GTDB taxonomy): Bacteria > Pseudomonadota > Gammaproteobacteria > Burkholderiales > Burkholderiaceae_C > Limnohabitans. The sequence continues at coordinate 14,046 of CAITYM010000032.1, read as the reverse complement.
CCAACTCATCTCAGCTGTATAGGGAGATGGCATCATGACCGCCCTAACTTTCTCGGGTCCGAGTGCGTCCACAGCAATTGCCATGACCAAAGCGGAATCGATTCCCCCTGAGAGTCCGATAATCACTCCAGGAAATCCATTTTTATTAATATAGTCCCTCACACCTAGCACGAGAGCATGCCAAAGGTCTAACTCCGTAGTACCTTCAACAGTTATGCGGGCACTGAGTTGAATCGCTTTGGGTTTAGGCAAAGTAGGAGTGGACTCAGCCATAACTAGATCAATGTCAAAATGATCTTCCTCAAAACTCTTGGCTCGACCAACCACCGATCCATCTGCGTCAAGGACAAAAGATCTTCCCTCAAAAACGACCTCGTCTTGCCCTCCAACCAAATGTGCATAAATAAGCGGCAGTCCAGTCTCTGAGACGCGCTCGCGCATGGCCTGCTCGCGCTCTGATCCTTTGCCCACATGAAATGGGGACGCATTAAGTACAGCAAGAAGCTGCGCGCCAGCTTTGGCGGTCGAATGCGCTGGGTTTTCAAACCAAGCGTCCTCACAAATCAAAAGTCCAATCTTAACCCCCAGGACTTCAAAAACGCAGGGCTCTGAACCAGGAGCAAAGTACCTTCGTTCATCAAAAACCTGATAATTGGGTAATTCGCGTTTAGCGTAGGAGGCCACCACAAGTCCTTCGCTCAAAACACTTGCTTTGTTCTGACGCAGCGGAGTGCTCACTGAGCGCGTGCGAAGGTCCCCACCCGAGGGATGACCCACTACGACGTGAAGATCTTTGTAATGCGCCAATTCTCTGCAGATTCGCACTAGTGCCTCGTCACAGGCTTTAATAAAAGACGGTCGTAAAAACAAATCCTCACATGCATACCCACACAATGAGAGCTCAGGAGTCAAAACAAGCCTTGCACCTCTTGCATAAGCTTTGGAGCAGGCGTCTATGATTTTTTCTGCATTGCCAGAAATATCCCCAACCACAAAATTTAGTTGAGCAATGCAGATTCGGTCAAGTTGAAGGGTCATAATTTAAAACAAAACACACTTACAAAATATTCATCAAAATACTTTATTTACAAATAACAAGACTCAAAAAGTCAAGTACTTCAGCAGCCTAGTCAAAACGCCTTAATCATTGGAAATTTTTAGCAAAAATGCAAGCCACACCATCTGGAACATCCGAACTGCACGATTATGACATCCAAGTGCTGCCCAGCATTAATGAAATCAGTGCGTTGGAGTGGAATTCGCTATTAAAGTGCCAACCTTGTCCTACTCCATTCATGAAGTACGAGTACTTAACTGCGATGGAGACCAGCGCTAGCGCAACGCCCCAAACAGGCTGGACTCCCCGCTTTATAGTCATTCGCTCTAAGCAACAACTCGTAGCGGCTTGCCCCCTTTATCTCAAAATGCATTCTTACGGTGAGTTTGTATTTGACTGGGCCTGGGCAAATGCATACGAACAACACGGGCTGCAATACTACCCCAAGGCCCTCATTGGAGTACCTTTTACACCCGTCCCCGGAACGCGTCTTTTGGCAATCAATGAGAGTACCCGGATCCTGCTTGCCGCAACAATAAAGGCGTGGACCCAAAAAGAGGGCCTTTCCTCAGCCCATCTGCTATTTGGGTCAGAAGAGGATCTTAAAGCTTGTACAGCTAACTCTTATTCCACAAGGCATACCGTGCAATTCCACTGGCAAAACGAGAATTACATCGATTTTGCGGATTTTTTAAGTAGCTTAAATCAAGAAAAGCGAAAAAAAATCAAACAAGAACGAGCCAAAGTTTCAAATGCAGGCATTAAATTTAGTACCAAACAAAGTTATGACATCACAGATTCTGATTGGGATTTCTTCTACAAATGCTATGAACGGACCTACCTAGAGCATGGAAATGCCCCTTACTTAACGCCGGACTTTTTCAGAAAAATGCAAATCAGCATGCCTGAAAATTGGGTCTTATTTATTGCAAGTAATAGCAAAGGCGCACGAATAGCATGTAGTTTAGTTGCTCTCTCGGACGCAGTGCAAGCGGGTCGGGACGACCCGGGAGGACATCCCCTTGTTGCTTATGGGCGCTATTGGGGTGCCCTAGAACGGGTTGATTGCTTGCATTTTGAAGCCTGTTATTACCAACCCATAGAGTGGTGCATTCAACAAGGTATTAAACGCTTTGAGGGAGGAGCTCAAGGGGAACACAAAATGGCAAGGGCTTTATTGCCCGTTAAAACCAGTAGCGCACACTACTTAGTTCACCCCTCATTCGCAACTGCTGTAGATAACTTTTTAGCACGCGAGGAACAAGGCATCGAGAATTACATGGAAGAGCTAGACCGCAGGTCTCCAGTTAAGTTAAGAGATACGAATGGGTAGCCAAAACAATGGAAAAGTTAAGTATCAACAAAACGCACGCGAAGGGGGGACACACCTTTAAATGCAGGCACATCCCCTTTGTGTAACCTCAGGGGTTATCAAGCCTTTTTATGAGCGTTGTAGTTTGCAATTCCGTCCATTACTTCTTTTTTAGCAGACTCAGGTCCTTCCCATCCAATAATCTTGACCCATTTACCCACCTCTAAGTCTTTGTAATGCTCAAAGAAATGGGCAATTGTCTTGAGTCGCAATGGATTTAAATCCTCCGGCTTTTGCCACTGTGTGTAGATGGAGAGAATTTTGTCAGTTGGAACAGCCAAAATTTTTCCATCCTCACCTGCTTCGTCCTGCATTTTCAAAATACCAATCGGTCTGCATGTAACGACAACACCAGGAATGAGAGGTACTGGTGTGATTACTAAAACATCTACGGGATCACCGTCACCACTTATTGTTTTTGGCACGTATCCATAGTTCGTCGGGTAGTGCATGGAAGTACTCATAAAACGGTCCACGAATATGGCCCCTGTTTCTTTATCAACTTCATATTTAACTGGATCCGCATTCATTGGAATTTCAATGATGACGTTGAATGAATCGGGCACATTTTTACCGTGGGAGACGTTATCTAAGGACATGATTTAAATGAATTAATTGTTTATAAAAAAGGAACTCCGTGAACCGACTAAGGCATAACCCTCTAAGTAGTCAAAATCAACACCCCTACACGTCAGTAATAACCCGCATTTTACAGATCCTTTGAGCTGAAATTACATTTTTGATCAATTCAATCGCTTACAGTAGGCATGCCGTGCCTTTTTCAGGGACAGATTAAGGAGTAAATGGCAATGATGTGTGAGTTAAAGAATTACTCATTAGGGAGTTATTAAACGTTTTAGGAACAATTAGGAAACCTATTGGTTCCTGGCAGGTTTAATGCCTTTCCCTGTTTTATTTAAGAAATTACTTGAAGGAAACTGTATGTCTGAAAGTTCAGCACTGATATTTGCGCTCGCTTGTGGGCTAATTGCCGTACTTTACGGCTTTTGGGCCCGCTCCTCCATCCTCTCGTTAGATGCGGGAAATGCGCGGATGCAAGAAATTGCGGCAGCCATTCAACAAGGGGCAGCAGCTTACCTGGCTCGCCAGTACAGGACCATAGCTTTGGTGGGCATTGTTTTAGCAATATTAATTGCTATTTTCTTGCCTTTGCAAACTGCTGTTGGATTCATTATCGGCGCATTTCTCTCAGGGGCATGCGGATTTATTGGTATGAACGTGTCTGTAAAGGCAAATGTGCGAACCGCCCAAGCCGCAACCCACGGTATCGGACCTGCGTTAGATGTAGCGTTCAAGGGCGGCGCGATCACAGGTATGTTAGTTGTAGGACTGGGGTTACTTGGTGTGACAGGCTTTTATTGGTACTTGGTAGGTAACGCTGGTCACCCTAATGGTGAGGCATTAGCCACAATGCTCAATCCCTTAATTGGGTTGGCTTTTGGGTCATCATTGATTTCTATTTTTGCGCGTCTTGGAGGAGGCATCTTCACCAAGGGTGCAGATGTTGGCGCGGATTTAGTTGGCAAAGTTGAGGCGGGCATTCCTGAGGATGACCCGCGTAACCCGGCGGTGATTGCAGACAATGTAGGTGACAACGTGGGCGACTGTGCAGGAATGGCCGCTGATCTTTTTGAGACCTACGCTGTCACTTTGATTGCAACGATGGTGTTGGGCGCTTTGGTTGTTACAAATGGCCACGGCGAAGCGGTTCTGTACCCTCTCGTATTAGGAGCTGTCTCTATCATTGCATCCATTATTGGATGCTTCTTTGTAAAAGCAAGCCCTGGTATGAAAAACGTAATGCCTGCACTTTACAAGGGACTGATCGTTGCTGGGTCGCTTAGTTTGATTGCATTTGCTTACGTAACCTGGAATTTAATGCCAGATGATGCAATTACTCCCACCGGTTCTCGCTTGGCTTTATTTGGCTCATGTGTCGTTGGATTGGTGTTGACAGCAGCACTCGTATGGATTACCGAATACTACACAGGCACAGATTACGCGCCAGTAAAACACGTCGCTCAAGCCTCTACTACGGGTCACGCAACAAACATCATTGCGGGTATAGGGGTTTCAATGAAATCTACAGCTTGGCCTGTGATTTGTGTTTGTTTAGCCATATTGGCCTCCTTTAGCTTAGCTGGTTTATACGGTGTTGCCATTGCGGCTACAGCGATGCTTAGTATGGCCGGAATCATTGTGGCGTTAGACGCTTACGGTCCCATCACAGATAACGCGGGCGGTATTGCGGAGATGGCCGAGCTTCCCTCCAGCGTTCGTGACGTAACTGATCCCCTAGACGCAGTTGGGAACACAACCAAGGCTGTAACGAAGGGGTATGCGATTGGGTCTGCAGGGCTCGCCGCATTGGTCCTTTTCGCGGACTACACGCACAAGTTAGAGAGCTTTGGTAACTCAGTCAGCTTTGATCTATCAGACCCAATGGTGATCGTGGGACTTTTTATAGGTGGTTTAATCCCCTACCTCTTTGGAGCTATGGCAATGGAGGCGGTCGGTCGATCAGCCGGAGCAGTGGTCGAAGAGGTCAGAAGACAATTTAGAGAAATCAAAGGCATCATGGACGGCACTGCAAAACCTGAGTACGGGCGTGCAGTTGATATGCTAACGACAGCGGCGATCAAAGAGATGATGATTCCCTCACTATTACCAGTTGTAGCTCCCATCCTGGTTGGACTCTTACTGGGTCCTAAAGCACTGGGGGGATTGCTGATGGGTACTATCGTGACTGGCCTTTTTGTAGCGATATCGATGTGCACTGGCGGTGGTGCCTGGGATAACGCAAAGAAATACATTGAAGACGGGCACTTTGGGGGTAAGGGAAGCGATGCTCATAAAGCAGCGGTAACTGGTGACACAGTGGGCGATCCATACAAAGATACAGCGGGTCCTGCCGTAAATCCTTTGATTAAGATTATCAATATCGTGGCCTTACTGATCGTCCCGTTATTACCTGGTAGTCACCTTGCCAAGGCTTCTGTGCCCTCTGCAAGTGTGCAAAATCCACCTGCCATTAGTGCTCCCTCAGTTGCGACAGAAACAGCTGCTGGTGCAATTTCACCTAATGCTAACGCGCCCCAGGCGCAGGCTGCTACAAAATAAAATATCTCAACAAGTTAAGTTGTGTCCAAAATCCTTCAAAGGTAGACTTTGGAGGATTTTTTTATTGAATATTCAAAATAAATTGAACAATAATCTGCCCGTCAACTGAACTTTTTTTAAGGGAATAAAAAGTCAGAGCAACCGCTGGCAATCGCTAGCAACCGGTAGCAACCGGTAGCAACCGCTCCAAGCTATAGTAATCAAACCTTGGAATCCAGCAACAGTTACCCAGGATACCAATGGAAGTGTCATTGAGCTTGCAATCCTAGGGACTCTCCAGTACTCCATTGATAAAAGTGTGGATATTCAAACTACTATTTGCTAAACACAACGAATGGGGTAATTAAAACAAACCCCTCCTAGCATCTCGTCTAAGCCCCTTGATCAACCAAATGCCGGTGTGGCCATAAAAGCGGAGAGTTGAAAGACAGAGTTAGGGCTTCTTGGAATCATTCTGGGCGGAGGATCTTTTAGCTTAAAACGTCCTGTAGTCATTGAACTAGACTCAGTTGCACTCCACTGAGGTAAAAGCGATATCAAATCAATTAGTTTTTGAGAAGCTAAAAACTCCTCAATCAATGAAACGAATGAGTTCTCAATTGACTCAGAGTCAATAACCAACTGAGTTAAGTCCTCACTTAAGTCCATTGAGCTATCTAATTGCTGCGAATTTAGCTCAGCTTTTGGGGTGGGTACTTTTGAATGGGTGCTGGATTTATCAAAAATACGTACCAAATCTAGAACGGTGAGTTGCTCTAAATTAGCACTAAGTTGATAGCCTCCACCAGGTCCTTTGACAGACTTGATGATCTGATTATTTTTAAGTTGCTTGAGGATTTGTTCTAAATTAGAGACAGATAATCCCGTCGACTCTGACAACTCAGTCGTAGTAACCATCTTGGTCCTGGATCCACAGGCAATTAGCACTGTGACATCAAGCCCTGTAATAGCGCGCTTTGAAATCATAAATTCCTCGCGTAATGTTTATGTTATGTGGTCAAACCAATTCGAATTCTAAAGCTTAAAAAACATAAAATCTACGCAAAATTATATTTACAACCAAATATTAGGTTATTTTGACAAAAATCACACTACAATCTATTCAATATCTACTCATTTAGTAAAAAAATGGAAAAACTACCAAGCTCGCTATGTTACAAAATTGGTGCATTGTCAGAGCTGACCGGAATCCCAGTGACTACGATTAGAGATTGGGAAAACAGATACCAAGCTCTCACCCCCACAAAAACAGACGGCAAGCACCGAGTCTATTCTCAATCTGATGTTGAACGCGCTTCATTATTCAAGTTGCTCAGTGAACATGGCCAATCCATTAGTACCGTTGCAAAACTTACCAATAATGAGCTGCAAAACTTATTAAGAAAATACAGACTCGCTGAGTTAAGCAACAGCACAGCCCTTCCCCGAAACGAAGCCCGCCTTGTTGCTCAATTAATGAATGTCCAACAAAACGAGAACTTGAGCGAGAAAAGGACCGAAGAAACTACACCAGTAAAAGCTACTGTCGTAGGCCTGGCTCTAGCAAGTCGGCTTAATGGATCGAAATTTGTTCAAGCGCTCACAAGGGCAAAATTACAAATTGAAATTATTTATTCAGATTTGCAAGAAGCTGTTTCTCAAGGATCGGCAAAAACTGCTGCAACAATAGCTCAAGATGCACCAAGTCAACTTTTAGTTGTAAGTCAAAATACCCTTCACCAAGAAAGTGCAGAGTCGATATGTAGATTAGCTAGCTCCCAACATTACCAGCGAGTAATTGTTCTTTACCAATTCGCTCCAACTATAACTACAGAGTTCTTGCGAAGAAATGGGATGGTACCTAAAAGAGAACCACTCACTGAGCCAGAATTAGCAGAGTTAATATCAGCTGTAATGTTCGGCAATGAAGAACAATCGGTACGAGTACCCAGCACTCTCTCGAATGATTATTTATCACAACCCCTAGGTTTAGCTTTGATACCACCAAGAAAATACTCTGACGAGTCATTGCTAAAAATCGCGTCGATTTCAACAAATATCTTTTGCGAGTGCCCTAAGCACGTTAGTGAAATACTGACACAACTTGCTGGGTTTGAGAAGTACAGCCAAGATTGCCAAAGTCAGTCCCAGGGTGACAAGGAAATGCACGGCTATTTAAGCATCGTATCGGGAACAGCCCGCGCGCTCTTTGAATTGGCCCTTGAGCGCCTTGCTGCTCACGAAGGCTTCACTTTAGAGCCCTAATAGCCCCTCTTAAATGCAACTCATTAAACCCAACCTGTCGCATGTTCTAAGTTACATCAACTCTCTAAAAAGGGGATGGCATGACCTGCCTACTGGCACCTCAGCAGTGTCTGTAAAAAACAAAATCGATGAAATACAGGAGAACCCTACTCAATTCCTGGAATTCTTTGACGATTTAGACGCGCGCGCCCTACCCTACTTGCTACCGGACCAAACCGTGGCCTATGCCGTTCCGAGCCTTCGACGGTGGATTTGGGATGAGCACAAGATGCAGTACTGCGGGACTATATCTCTGAGATGGCAAAAAGGCACCACTGAACTACCGCCCCATTTGATGGGTCACATTGGCTACTCAGTTGTACCTTGGGAGCAAAACAAAGGATATGCCAGCTTTGCCTTAGGAGAGATTCTAAAAGTTGCCAAACTGCAGGGATTACCCTTTGTGTATCTTGTCACAGATATCAGCAATAAAGAATCCATTCGAGTCATTGAAAAGAACGGCGGCATATTAATAGAGACGTTTACAAAACCACCCATGTACGGATCTGGCCATGCCCATCGGTTCAAAATCTTACTCGTGGTTTAGGTGTGATATAGTTTAATTGTTGATAGTGCTCGTTTTTGAAATCTTCAAAAACAGTTAAACGGGAAACAGAGACTCAAAAGAGTTAACCTGTGCTGTCCCCGCAACGGTAAGCAAACGTACCCCCAAGTACTAGCTCAATCGAATTACCACTGGCAAATGCTGGGAAGGTCATTGAGTCAAGTTTGTAAGCCCGGATACCGGCTAACAACATCGTCAATTACATGCGGGAGTGCTTGTAGTTGTTGAGACCCAGTGCCTACGTGGGAGAGGCCCGCGGCCGCCTTGTTGGTAAGCATTTATGAAATCTAATACACCCCTCAAGCACAGCCTCGCTTGTGCTTTAATTTTTTACGCCTGCAGTGCGCTCTGTGAACCGAATCATCTTTTGTCTGAAGTTTATGTCTACGGAACAGGCTTTCAAGAGTCGATTGAAAACTCCCTTCCACAAACTGAGATCATTACATCAAGTTCCATTAGAAATAGTGGGCTTACCAATGTGGGGGATGTTTTACAAAAATTAGGAAATATCAATACAAGAACAGACCTATCTGGCAATTTAAACTCATCAATTGATATACGTGGATATGGGGCTACTTCAGATAACAACGTGTTAGTTCTTCTAGACGGCGTGCGATTATCAGAAAATCAGCAGTCAGCAGCAAGAATTTGGACAGTTCCAGTTGAATTAATTGATCATATCGAAATTGTCAGAGGATCAAGCAGTGTCCTGTATGGAGAGAGCGCTACATCAGGTGTGATTAACATCATCACAAATAAACAAAAAGCAGATCTAGGGGTGGTAAGCGCAAGTGTTGGCAGCTTCGGAACCTACCAATCTAGCGCCTACGCATCAAAAAATATTAACAATCTGCAAATTAGTGCTTACGAGAAATCGCAAAACTCTCAAGGCTATAGGGATCAAAATAGTAGTCAAAATAGAACAGGCGGAGTAAACCTAGATTACAACGTGACGACAAACGTTTTCGCTGGAATAAAGTTAAGCACGGATACAAATAATTCGCTCCTTTCCGGAGGATTATCTCAAGCTCAATTTGCACTTAATCCCACTCAAGCCCAATACAACCTTTCAACACTTTTGGCAGCGAACACGTTTAATAATAAAAACGATTTAGCAAGTAGTTATTTAAAAATAATTGATGGCAAAGTGGAGTATTTGGCGGATGTATTTAAAAGAACATATTCAATAAACGCTGTTAATAGCCAACCCGCTGGAGTTGCTTATAACCCAATCACTGGAGATTCTACAGACCCGTATGCATATACCTCAAGTTTCAATGGCTTTCAAGACGGATATTCATTCAAGGCAAAAATTGGTGATTTTTTACTTACTGGAAACAGTATGACTATAGGAGTGGATGGGAGTTCGTGGCTAAGAGACGGCGGAGCAAATGATCAGCAATCAATCGATTCAGTCCATGCAACTCAAAAAGGAGGCGGCGGGTTTATTCAAGACGATTTTCGTGTTACTGAAATAGACAAAATATCCATTGGTTTTCGTAAGGAATTATTCACAAAAATTTACAACGATCAAACAAACACGGGTTCTAGTCAGAATGGAAAAATTAATTTAAATGCTTATGAATTGCAGTACTCTAGATCGCTATCAAATAGCGTATCAAGTTACGCTAAGGCAGCTCAAAGTTATAGGATTGCAAATGTTGACGATCTTTATGGGTCATTTTGTGCTGGATTTTCCGGGAACCATAACTGCTTAAATAACACCCTAAGTTTGTTACCACAAATTAACAAAGATTTTGAATTAGGTGTTATCCAAAGCACCGCCACCAACAAAAGCACATTCAAAATTTACAGATCCAATATCCAAAATGAAATCATTTTAGATGCAACCACCCTCAGCAATGTGAATGCTTCAAAAACCTTTCGCCAAGGAATTGAGTTAGCAGATCAATATAAATCAAATAATTATTTAACTGTTAAAGCAAGCCTTAACTTTGTGCAAGCAAAGTTCTTGACTGATTCCCTTACGAACACGTCCGACAATATATACGATAAGAGCGTTTCTGGAACACCAAACTACACATTCAGCGGCGGGATAGATGTTGCGATCGATCAGAATCAAACTATTGGTTTTATGGAAAGAGTTGTGGGTGCTCAATATGCACAAGGAGACAACACGAATCTAATTAAATTAGGTTCCTACCCTGTGGCGGACATGAGCTATCGATATTCCATGAAACAGTGGCTATTCACGGCAAACTTAAATAATGTTTTTGACAGAAAGTATTTTGATACTGCGATTTTTGGACAAAATATTGCAAGCCCACACTACAACGTTTATCCTAATCCGGGTAGAAATATTAGCTTACTTGGAAGATACTCTTTTTAACGCCCCCAACTATAGATAGAGCTTTCTTTAAAATCAACTCTCTAAAATTAAATATGATTTTGCTTATAAAGACGTTATGTATCTAAAGATATTTCTATTATCATTTTTTTTATTTGCACCACAGGCTTTTGCCAATGAGATAACTGACGATAGTGGGGAAAAGATAATCCTTTCTTCACCTTCAGTTCGAGTTATCAGTTTACTGCCGTCCATCACAGAGTCAGTCTGCAGTATCGGTCAATGCACTTCGTTGGTTGGAGTTGATGATTACTCCAATTCACCTCCACCTGTAAAGGCTCTTCCTCATCTCGGCGGCGGACTGACGCCCAATATAGAACTTCTCGTTTCCTTAAAACCTGACCTCGTATTGCTATCTAATAATCAACGCGTTATTCATAAGTTGCAGCAACTTGGCATCAAAGTTTTCGTAATTGAGACACAGACTCACGAAGACGTTAGGCGCTCCTTAAATAAATTAGACCTTATCTTTAATACTCATAAATCACAAAGTGTTTGGCAATCTATGCAAACTGAGATTACAAAAGTTGCAAAATCGCTTCCTTCTAGCGTTAAAAACCTTCGCGTTTATTTTGAAGTTTCGACTGGGCCATACGCTGCTGGACAATCATCATTCATTGGAGAAACACTGAGCCGCTTAGGGGTTCAAAATATTGTCCCGAAGAGTTTGGGGGAGTTTCCCAAACTCAATCCAGAGTTTATAGTTAAAGCTGATCCTGAGCTCATTATTGTTGGAGACAACAATCTACTTGATCTCACTCAAAGACCAGGATGGAAACAGTTGAGCGCTATTAAAGCCAATAGAGTTTGCGCGCTCTCAAAGGATCAATCTGATGTGGTCCTTCGTCCTGGGCCTAGAATGGGAGAAGGCGCGCAAATCATTGCTAATTGCATTACAACCAAGGGCCTTATTCCTTGAATTCTTTTGATTCACAACCTAACAACCGCAGAAGGACAGTAACAACTGCACTTTGTGTGTTATCCGTAATCTTTGTGGGTTTGGGCTGTGCCATTGGAAGCTCTGGTTTTGAAATTACACCGGCCACCCTCCATGATCCAAGTGGCTTACAGATTATCTGGGATATTCGTTTACCTCGTACTCTTGGCGCTTGGCTTGCGGGAGCGCTACTGGGTTTGTCAGGGGCGCTTGCGCAAGGACTATTTAGGAACCCCCTTGCGGATCCGTACTTGCTTGGGAGTGCTTCTGGTGCATCGCTGGGAGTGGCCTTCATAATGACCGCATTCGGATCAACGCTTGATGGCTCGTCTTGGTTATTCAAACTCGGACTAAGTGGGGCTGCTTTCTTAGGAGCAATACTCGCTGTTTCTTTAACCATCATTTTGTCCCGCGGCGTTCAACAAACCATGCGACTTTTGTTAGCGGGTATTATTGTCGGCGTAATCTTAGGTGCGATTACATCCCTAATCACACTCATGGATCCAAAGATTATTCAAACTATGCAGTCCTTTTTACTAGGGACTACAAGTTTTATGAATTGGAACTCTATTGTTTTAATGGGCAGCATTTGGTTAATTTGCGCTTCACTTTCGTGGTTTTTAAGCAAAGCCTTGGACGCACTTAGCCTGGGTGAATCTACAGCCACTAGCTTGGGAGTTCATTTACCTCCGTTACGGGCAAGTCTAATTTTCGTGCTTGCATTGGCCATTGGTGCCGCCGTAGCTCAAACGGGTTTAATTGCTTTTGTGGGTCTCGCTTCTCCTCACTTAATTCGCTCCCTACTTCGGGTAACCCACAATTGGTTGATTCTCTTATCTAGCCTTGCGGGAGGACTTTTACTTGTTGTTGCCGATCTAGGAGCAAGGTGGCTAATTGCCCCTGAAGAACTACCGGTTGGCATTTTGACAGCAGTCTTAGGAGGTACCTATCTCCTGTGGCTGATGTATTCACAAAACGTTAATCAAGAAGCGCTATGACCCCAATAGCCATATCGTTACATAACGTCAATGCTGCGATCGGGTCACGGCAGGTTCTAAAAGATATTAATCTCGACATCAAATTGGGGAAGTGGACCAATATTATTGGTCCCAACGGGGCCGGGAAATCGAGTTTACTCAAAGTATTGGCAGGGCTCATGAGCTTTAGTGGAGAGGTGAGCTTTCCAATGCTTGGACCTTCAAGTCCTACCAGCAAAGAAAAGGCTCGCCACATCGCTTGGTTTGGTCAAAACCAAGCAAGTGCAGATGAATTAAGTGTCTATGATGTAGCAATGCTTGGGAGAGTTCCCCACCAGGGTTGGTTAACTGCCCCAAGTCAAGAGGACCGCTTCGAAGTAGAAAGTGCTCTAAAGAGAACTCAAGCCTGGGATCTTAAAGGCCGAGCATTAAAGGATCTATCAGGGGGCGAACGCCAACGAGCCCTGTTAGCTCGTGCTTTAGCTGTTAAATCAGATATTTTGCTAATGGATGAACCACTCGCAAATTTGGATCCCCCGCATCAAGTAGACTTGTTGGATACGGTCAAGACACTCATATCTGAACAAAAAACTGTCATAAGTGTCCTGCATGAAGTATCAATTGCATTATTAGGTGATGATGCAATTATTTTGAACTGTGGTCAAATTCAACATCAAGGGTCATGCTCGGATGTAAAGACCCACAAATCGATAGAACAAGTTTTTGAAAATAGAATTCGAATAGATCGAATTCAAGATCGTTGGATTTCTCTACCTAGAATGATTTCGGATATCTAAATGGAAATTAAATCTCCACCCACTGAAAAACCCTACGAAGCATCTACTGGTGAACGCAAAGGGTTGCTGATTATCAATACAGGAGACGGCAAGGGTAAAAGTACAGCCGCATTTGGACTTGCTATTCGTGCTCACGGCAGAGGAAAACACGTCAAAATATACCAATTTATGAAGGTTCCGAGCTCCCGTTTTGGTGAGCACAGGGTCTTTGAAAAATTAGGAATACCCATAGAAGGCTTGGGCGATGGTTTTAGTTGGCAAAGCCATGACCTAGATAGATCGGCACAACTTGCAAGAGAGGGTTGGGAAAAAGCCAAGTCTAGTATCCTGAGCAAGGATTTTTTTCTGATAGTTTTAGATGAAATCACTTATCCTTTGATCTTTGGATGGCTCGATTTAAATGATGTTGTGAACACCTTAAAAAACCGTCCAAAAGACGTTCATGTTGTATTAACAGGGCGTAACTGTCCAACTGAAATTATTGATATAGCGGATACGGTGACAGAGATGAAAATGATCAAACATGCATTTGATGCTGGCATACCTGCG
>CAITYM010000031.1 GCA_903896615.1 uncultured Burkholderiales bacterium | reverse complement strand
CGTGCATGGTATTCTTTACCTGCATTTGCAGCTACAAATTTATCGTACTCAGCTTTGATTTCTTCCTCTGTAACTGCATTTTTCTTTTGAAATTGCATGAACAGTTCACGGATCATGATAGTTTGACGTGCCAATTCCATCGCCTCTTTAAAGTCACTTGTTGCATCAAGTCCAACTTTTTGAGCTTCTTGCATGAAAATCTCTCTTGCAATGACTTCCTCCTTAATTTGATCCTCAACCTCAGGGGTGACTGGGCGCCCAGAACGGATCAATTGCTGAGTAAGTGCTTCTGCCCGGCTTTTAGGTACCGCTTTGCCGTTGACAATCGCAATGTTTTGGGCAAAGGCACTCATAGTAAGGGATACAGCCGTCAAAACGAGCGCAGTTCGTAGTGTTTTTTGGAATGGATTGAGTTTCATGGATAGGTTCAAGGAATAACAAAAATAAAGAATTTAATGCTGTTTAGGAGTAAGAAAATTAAATTAACAACCTATGCATGGGGTGCCAAACTAAGGTTCTTATTCGCCAATCCAAACATTATAAGCATAGATAGTGACTGTGGTTGACTTAGGTCATATCAGCCAGTGAAAGCGCTTGGATTGAGCGAGAAAAATTGAAAATAATAGGGTTTTATGAGTCTAAAAATCTAATTCTGATAGAAATCGCCCCCCCATCTCATAGGGCTGATTGGCCTAATGCAATTCAATGGCGACAGCATGCACACCGGCATCGATAAAAGCTTGAATCGAGTTGTAAACCAATCTGTGCTTTGCAATCCTAGTTAGTCCCTGAAATTTTGGGGAAGCAATCTTGACCCTAAAGTGCGTCCCACCTACACCCTTTGCATGAGCGGAATTGTTGTTGTGTAATTCAACTACGCCCGCGTGTCCTGCGTGTTGGGAGCTTTCATCAATCACTTGCAGGAAAGTTGGATTTAAGTCTTGACTTAACTTTTTTTCTAAATCACTAGATGTCGCGGTCATGATGGATTAGTTTTTGAGAGGTTTTGGATTCACAGGATTTGAGCCTTGATCGTCAACATGTGACGGATCAGTTTCGTGTGGGTGCGCATTGGGTTTTGGCTCACTCAGCAAATCAGCCTCCGTTACAAAGCGACTTAAATACATGCCTTGTAGTATTGCAAATAAGATCATGAGACCTATGCTGCCAAAGAGTTTGAAATTTACCCAAGTATTTAAGTCATATGTGAAGGCAACATACAAGTTGAGTGAACCCATAAAAAGTAAAAAGCCTGACCAACTCCATAACAAGATTAGCCAAGCGTGCTCGGGTAATTCTAGTTTTTCTCCCATGACGACTTTCATGAGATTTCGTTTGAATAAAAGCTGACTGGTTAATAAAGAAATGCCCATCAACCAATAAAGGACTGTTGGCTTCCATTTGATAAAGGTGTTGTCATGGAAGATCAAAGTGGCACCACCAAAGACGACAATCACTCCCAGGCTAACCCACTGCATAACTTCGACTTTGCCGTGTACCTTTTTTAGGTAAGCGATTTGCAGTAATGTGGCTCCGATAGCAACAGCAGTAGCCGTGTAGATGTCAAACAACTTAAAAGCGATAAAGAATATAGCGATGGGAAAGAAATCGACAAGTAGTTTCATGGTTTGATGCTAGCGCTTAGGTGTAGTTAAATCGGTGTGATTGCTCTAAAGCAATCGTATTGAGTAGTGCCTATGCACACACTCATATATTATGGGCTCAGTGGGTGGGGAAATTTATTTTTCAGGATCAAACTCAAGGGACGCAGAGTTCATGCAATACCTTTGCCCAGTGGGTTCTGGTCCATCGTCAAAGAGGTGGCCTAAATGTGCTCCGCAGTTTCCACAAAGAGATTCAGTTCGAATCATGCCGTGGCTTTTGTCAACTCGAGCGGTGATAGGGGAGTCTTTGGCCGCTAAATAAAAACTGGGCCAGCCGCAACCTGCATCAAATTTTGTATCCGACTCGAAGAGTTTTGCGCCACAACATATACATTTGTATACCCCTTTGTCCCAAAAATCGGAGTATTTACCTGTAAAAGCTCTCTCAGTCGCGGCTTTTCGGGTGACTTCGAAAGCCAAGGGTTCGGCATTTTTCTCTTTTAAGAGGGCTTGCCACTGCGCTTCGGTAAGTTGATTTTTCATGATGAACAGCTAATGGAGATGGAGGACGCCCATTCGGGAGGGAGCTCAGCGTAGGATTGGTACTCTGGGTGTTCGTTGAAGGGGGAGCTGAGTATTTTAAGGAGTATTTGAATTTGGGAAAAATCCCCGCCTTTAGCACTTTGAATGGCTTGCTCGCCCAAGTGGTTGCGAAGAACGTATTTGGGATTAACAAGTAGCATTTTGCGAGAAACTTCGCTTAAGTTTAAATTTCGAGTTACCAAGATGCTATTGAACAGTTCAAAACAATTTTGTAATGTACTTTGGGCCAAGGGTTTTGTAATTATCGACTCAACAAGTTGCAGCCCATTTTTTTT
>CAITYM010000030.1 GCA_903896615.1 uncultured Burkholderiales bacterium | reverse complement strand
GATTCAGCCCTTTCTGAGCGCATTCAAAGCGAAAAATAAATCAGCTATTGTTTCTAACTTTAAACAACAAAGGGCTCACAAGAGCCCTTTTTTTTGAATCATTCGTTTAAATCAACCTATGTAAATCACCCCTTGTAAATCACCCCTTGTAAATCGTAGGTGGTTGGCTAAAGAAACTCTCTAGGGCGTGAAGTACGATCTTTACATTTTTCTCCTGTAAGCTTGCATGTGCGATGCCGGGCATCACCACAAATCTTTTGTCGGGATTCGGAAGTTTGCTGAAATACTTAACGACATCATCAAATGCTGCAATACCGTCAAACTCGCCTCTGAGTATCATTGTTGGGACAGTTAACTTCTCTGGAGTGCATACGGGCAAATTGATTGACATGTCAATGTAGGTGCCCGTTGGCAATGAGGAGTCTAGTTTTAAGATAGCCTTTGCAAATGCATCAATAACGTCTTGATCTGCAGTACCGGGATGATCTCTCGTAAAGATACTTTGGACCATGGCATGATCTAAGGGTCTGCGATTGGAGGACTTCCAGTCATCGATTTTCTTCCTTCGATTTGCTAGTGTTGGACTTCCTTCCCCTGTCCATACAAAAGCGTCGAGTACGATACGACTAACTCTGTCTGGATATCTTTCAGTAAAGAGGGCCGAGCGAAGTGCTCCAGAGGAAACACCGTATAGCATTAATTGTGGTTCTCCCGTTTTTTGAATGATATAGCGGGTGACTGCCTCTAAGTCGTCTGCGCCCGTAGAGATGTCATAACTGATGTCTCTTGATTTAGAAGATCTGCCGTACCCTTCGTGATCAAGACACCAAGTGTCATAGCCAAGTCTGGCGAAATAATCCATCGTAGAGTACTCTGGTTTACCAGGTACTTGAAGATCAAAGACGGGCGAGCCGGCCATAGAGGATCCGTGAACAAATAATATTGTTCCCAGTTTCGGTGTTTTTCTATAGTTACTTAACTTTTTATTTAGTATGAAGAGTTTGATGTCTTCGTTGCCCACCTTTTTAATGGCCCAGTGTTCTGAAGCTGTAATTGGAGTCTGGTTGGATGCCTGGGCAGAAGTTGGGCTCAGGGCAATTGCTGTGCCAGTAGCTCCCAGTAAAGTTGTCGCGGTAACTCCGGTGACACCTGCAACGCTATGAAAGAATCCGCGTCGATTCTGTACGGCTGATTCGTCATTCAAATTATTATTCAAACTGGGTAAGTTGTTTTTTGCTGATGGTGTTTGATTCATTTTTTTAATAATTTAAAAGAGTATTTGTGAAGTGGCATTTTGTGGAGTAACACGATAATGGATTTTCGGCCTCCATCAACTTTAAGAGTTTAATTTTGGATAAATCCATAGCTGAAGGATGTCACGATATGTCGGAATGGCTTTAGAGTTGAGTGATTTTTTAAGGCTCACCAAATTTGAAAGGTAGCTCTTTCCCAGCAGGAACTCCTTCCTCAGCCATCGCTAAAAGCATTGCTACAGTAACGTAGGTACCAGTTATTGTGGTGAGATCCACAAGTTGTTGCTCAGAGAATATTTTTTTTGCCTTTGCAAAAGTTGCGTCCGATATTTTTTTTGTGTCTGTCAACTCGGTTACAAAATCGTAAACCATAGCTTCATCTTCTGCCATATTCTCTGGCCGCTTTTGTGTTTTTAAAGTTGCAACGATATCCGGTGAAAGTCCTGCCTTAATAGCCAAAGGCGCGTGCGCAAACCACTCTACTTGTGAGCGCCATTGGCGACCAATGATTAAGATTGCAAATTCATTCAATCTCAGGGGTACAGACGAGTTCCAACGTAGATAATAGAGCAAATCAAACATGCGTTGTCCCATAACAGGGCTTCGCAAAAGTGGGTTGTAAGGACCCCCCAGACCAATGCTTGATACCTTTAATACTTGTTGACCAAGGGGCTGTTGGTAAACGTTTAAATCCTCGAGCGTAAGTGGTTTAAATCGGGGAGACTTTTGTGAGGTTGGAACTTTGGGGGAGTCTTGGGCAAGGGTATTTATACAAAAACCAAGAGTTATAGTAAGCAGTGCATAGGTAAGTAAACTTGCCAAATGTGGGGCTGTCGTAGATTTGAGTTTCATTTTTGTTGTTGTAAGAGGCGGATTGATACAGCTGAAAACGCCTTACTATGCGTAATATTTTCTAATTAATTAGTGGTATTTACCCTATAGGGGGGTCTGCAAGGCTTGGTTTGGGCCGTTGCATTTGTCTCAAATTGGTGGTCTAATTTGGTTACTTGTTCTCCGTAAACCTACGATCACTTCATAATGAGTTCTATCTCGATACCCCCCTCCACTGGCGCTGCCCAACTCGCCCAGGCCAAGACTCAGTCGCAGGTGACGAACAAGCCGCAACAGGCCCAGCAGCTTCATACGCCTCAACAAATGGCGCAAGATAAAATTGCTAACGCATCTGTTGCCCCCAAGCCTGCGCTTCCCAAGTCTCCCCAAGCTGGCGGTAACGGTGTCCCGCCAAAGCCAGTGTCGACCAGTACTAAAACTGTCCAGCACCTGCACCGTATTAACGTGCAAGCCTAAGCCAACTAAGCCAACACACCTTTGGTTTCCTACCGTTAGAATTAGCAGAAATTTTCTGTCATCTATTCTGTCTTTAGGAGCCTATATGCGTGTTATTTATAAGTCTTTACTGTGTGCGGCATTCGCCCTTGGCCTTTGCTTTCAGTCCCTGTCGGCTTTTGCTGAAGATTTACTTGTCGTTACATCCGGTGGATTTGCTCAGGCCTATATCGATTTATCGACTCCTTTTCTCAAAAACAATCCGGATCTAAAGATTGACATGCAAAGAGGCCCCTCGATGGGCGAGACTGCCAACGCAATACCCAAGCGTTTGGAGAGAGGCGAGAAGATTGACGTTGTAATTATGGTGGGAAGTTCCTTGGATGAGTTGATGGCGCAAGGTAAACTTCTTAAAGGTTCTAAAGTAGTTTTAGCGCGCTCGTTAATTGCTGCTGCAGTTAAATCAGGTGCACCTAAACCAGACATTAGCAGTAAGGAGGCGCTAACCAAAACTTTGCTTGCTGCACAAACAATTGCCTACTCCGATAGTGCAAGTGGGGAGTACTTATCCAATGAATTGTTTCCAAGACTCGGTATCGCCAAAGAACTTAAAGACAAGGCAAGGCAAATACCTGCGATTCCCGTAGGTGAGGTGGTAGCTACTGGAAAAGCTGAAATCGGATTCCAACAATATAGTGAACTGCTGCCTGTAAAGGGAATCGATATTATTGGCAAACTTAGTCCTGATGTTCAAAAGGAAACATTATTCTCTGCAGCTATTGTCTCAACTTCAACGCATGTTGAATCTGCCAAGAAATTGTTGAGCTATCTAAGCTCTAGTGAAGTTCAGCCTATGGTTCGTAAAACTGGATTAGACTCTGTAGACGGCCGTTGAAAGATAGGTCATAAAGACCAAACACTAAAGGGCCAGCCTACTGATTTCAGTAGGATGCTGGCCTTTAGTCTTATCCGTTACTCTGCCTTGATGCCGGCTGCTGTTACGGCTTTACCGATTTTCTCTATCTCCTCATTGAGAGCACGCTCAAATTCTTGTGGCGTGCTTCCCACGGGTTCGATGCCAGCGGTGACAAATAGTGGTGCCATATCAGTACTTTTAGCAATTATTGCTAGTTCCGCGCTGATCTTATCAATAGCAGCCTGAGGCGTTCCTTTCGCAGCAAATACGCCTATAGTGGGCGAGAAGTCATATCCTTTAACCATCTCGGAGATCGCCGGTGTATTGGGTTCTTGGGCAGATCGGTGGGCTGCGTTGCTTGCGATCAATTTCACTTGTCCTGTTTTAACAAACCCTGACAAGGAGGGGAGCGCCGCAAAGAGCATATCTACTTGGCCACCTACAAGTGCGGGTACAGACTGACCAGATCCTTTGTAGGGGACGTGTGTTATATCTAAATTGAGTGCAGTTTTAAGAGCTTCCATGCTCAAGTGATGAGTGCTTCCAATGCCACTAGATCCGTAGGTTAGGGTGCCTGGATTGGCCTTTATATAAGCAATTAACTCTTTGAGGTTATTTGCTTTGACTCTAGGATGTACCGCTAAATACAAAGGAGCCCGAGCGGCTAGCGAGACCTCTACAAAGTCTCTTTTTAAGTCGTAGCTAAGGTTTGTGTAAAGGCGGGGGTTGACAGAGAAAGTAGATCCGTCTGATACCAAAAAGGTATAACCGTCTTTGGGTGAAGTCATAACTGATTGACAGGCTAATACGCCGTTAGCGCCGGGGTGGTTATCCACTGTCACGGCTTGTCCCAATCGCTCGGATAGACGTTGTGCATAAATTCTTGCAACAGTGTCGGGAAGGCCACCGGCTGGGTTAGGAATCACAAAACGGATTGGTCTATTGGGATAATTATCCGCAGTACAGGGGTTACAAAAATTAAGGAATGTCAATAAAAGTGAGTAGCCCAAAATTTTTGGAAGGAATCTTAATGAATTCATTTTTTTATTGCCTATTTTTGAAAATAAAGTGATCTCAGATCGATTAAACGGTTTGCAAGCTCTTGGCTAAGGCCATCCCTGCTGCCTGGGTGCCAAGGTTACCGCCGACATCTCGGGTAACTTGGCCTTCCCTGATCACTTGCTCCGCAGCGCGATCAATTGCTCTACTGGCCTCAAGCAGTTTGGGACTTTTCTTTTGTTGACCACACCAACCCAGTAACATACCGGCGGATAGGATGAGAGACATTGGATTTGCAACATCGCGCCCAGCTATATCAGGTGCTGAGCCGTGAGCTGCTTGGCCCATTGCGTAGTGAGTCCCGGCGTTCAATGATCCCGCAAGACCAAGACTCCCGGACAATTCCGAGGTGAGGTCGGACAAAATATCTCCAAACATATTTGTAGTCACAATCACGTCAAATTTATCGGGAGTGCGGACAACGTGTGCCATCATGGCGTCAACGATAAAGTCGTCTATTTGTACATCAGGGTATTCTTGGCCTACTGTTTTGCATATATCAATGAACATACCGTCAGCAATTTTTAAGACATTGGCCTTGTGAACGATGGTGATTTTCTTTCTGCGGGTTTGAGCCAATTCAAAGGAAGCTCTAGCTATTCGCTCACAACAAAGTCTTGTAATTCTTCTAAGCGATATAACAACGTCAGGCGTTATTAGCATTTCGCTTGATCCGGACTCTACGTTTCTGTCTGCGTAAAAACCCTCTGTATTTTCACGAACAACGATCAAATCAAACGGACCAACCTTGTTGGTGAGTCCCTGGTAAGTCCTTGCCGGCCTGATGTTGGCGTAAAGATCCAAACTTTTTCGGAAGTACTTGGACGGATTAATTTCCCCTTTAGATTCATCCTTGAAATCATAAGTCGACATAGGACCAAGCATGAGTCCGTCTGCGGCGCGAACCTTCTCAAGTAGTGCACTGGTTACGGTAGAGCCGTATTTTTGTAAACTGGTATGGCCCGCAATATCGTGCTCTAGTTCAAGGCTCAGGTCAAACCTTTTATTTGCGGTTTGTAATACCTCCTCTGTTGCCGCCATGGTCTCTGGACCAATCCCGTCACCGGGTAAAACAATTATTTTCATAAAAAAACCGATCAATTTGCGAGGTTAAAATGGCCCGGGTAAGTCAGTCTATCAAGCAAGGATAAAGACTGCTATTCTATTCACAAACCTTTAGCTTTTGCAGTGTTTTCTAGCGCTCTCGTACCAACCGATAGCGTGACTTCATGATTTCTCACCCATCTATTTTGAACATTAGCCACGAAACACCGTTTTTCCCTGTTCCCAAGGGGGCTGTTGATTGTCATACACATGTTTTTGGCCTCCCGGGAGAGTTCGGATTTGATGATAAGAGGAGCTATACGCCGGGGATCGCATCAATAGAAGATTTGAATCGCTTACATAAGGTACTAGATATAGACAAAGTAGTTATTGTGCATCCAAGTCCTTACGGAACTGACAATAGGTGCACTTTAAATGCACTTAAGGTTTTAGGCCCAAGCCGAGCAAGGGGTGTGGCCGTGATTGATGAGACTTTTTCAAGTGATCAACTCCGCGTCATGCATTTGCAAGGTGTCAGGGGGGTACGTGTTAATCTAGAAACTTATGGACTGCAAGATCCTGCGCTTGCAATCCAAATCCTAAATTACACACAAAAGTTAGTAGGTCCTTTTGGCTGGCACATACAAATTTTTTCTCGACTTCCTGTTTTAGTTTCACTTGCAAAATATATAGAAAATATGCAGGTACCGTTGGTGGTAGATCATTTTTGTTTGGTCAACCCAGATCTAGGGTTGAACCAAGTTGGCTTAGCAGTTTTATTCGACTTAATTGCCAGTGGGCGCGTGTGGTTAAAGCTCTCCGCTCCTTATAGGATTTCTAGTAACCCAGACTCTGTGGAAGTTAAAAATTTAGCGAAGGCCTTCATAAATGCTAACGTTGAGCGCATTGTTTGGGGCACGGACTGGCCTCACCCTGGAGGCACAAAGCAAGGACATCTAAGGTCAAAGGATGCTATCGAGCCGTTTCAAGAAATCAACGACGGAGAGGCTTTGAACCGATTGGCAGACTGGACCACAGACAGTAAAGAGTTGACAAAAATACTTGTTACT
Organism: uncultured Burkholderiales bacterium; assembly: GCA_903896615.1. Classification (GTDB taxonomy): domain Bacteria; phylum Pseudomonadota; class Gammaproteobacteria; order Burkholderiales; family Burkholderiaceae_C; genus Limnohabitans. The sequence goes on along the minus strand of CAITYM010000030.1, from coordinate 104,094 downwards.
AATCCATCAAAGTTATATGAAATTTAATCCTCTATTCTTCTTTGAAAGAGTACTTCAATGACACAGGCAAATAAAACCCAACAAACTAACGACGCCCCAAACTCAATGACAAAGCCAGATCAAAAGACTCAACCCATTTCAGCTGATGTGATAAAAGCCTTTACGCCCAAGGGTAAATTAAGAGCATCGATTAACCTTGGAAATCCGATTCTGGCGGGTAAAGATTCAGCAACTGGAGCGCCAGTTGGCGTGTCCGTTGATTTAGCTCGTGCTTTTGCAATTCGTCTGGGTGTAGAACTTGAGTTGGTTGTCTTTGATGCAGCAGGCAAATCAGTGGATGCCGTGACTAACGAACAAGCAGACATTGGATTTTTTGCAATTGATCCGCTACGCGGGGAGGGTATAAACTTTACCGCAGCCTACATTCTGATAGAGGGCAGTTATTTAGTCCATGCTGACTCGCCTCTTAAAAGCAATGATGACGTTGATGTCAGTGGCACAAGTGTCGTAGTAGGAAAGGGTAGTGCGTATGATCTGTTTCTCACCCGTGAGCTTAAAAATGCAAAACTCTTTAGAGCCGATACTTCACCCCAAGTAGTTGATTATTATGTACAGGGCAAGTTCGATGTTGCAGCTGGTGTTAAGCAGCAACTCGAGATGGATGCACAAAGAATTGGAAGCCTTCGCTTACTACCCGGACGTTTTATGGTCATACAACAGGCGATGGGTTGTCCTAAGTCAAGGGGAGACAGGGCTGCAGCGGTTTTATCTGACTTTGTTGAGGAAATGAAGGTAAATCAATTTGTAGCTCAGGCCCTCGCAAGGCATCAAATTAAAGGTGCTTCGGTGGCTCCTGCTCGAGTTTAATATTTTCAATTTATTTACATTCATTCAGCAATTAGATCAATTCAAAGATAATGACCAATCACTATAAAAATCATATTGAAACTCTATCCGCACTTGCATATTCGGCAATGATTGAGCGAGGGCTTAAGCCGGAGTTTGGGGTTGAGGCACTCAATCAGCTCAAGCTGATTCAAAAAAATGCGGTTGACATAACAAATCATAAAAGTGGAGATCATCACTTTATTGAAGATGATATTCAGGATCAAACCGATTTGTTATGGTGTTCAATTGACAATGATGATTCAAAAGATTTGGATCAACTGACAGTTTGCAAAGCCTTAAAAGACGGCTCAATGGTCGTGATGGTCGCTATTGCTGATGTGGATTCTTTGGTCCCGCGAAACTCCCCCCTTGACCAGCACGCTAAAGATAATACGACCTCCGTTTACACATCGGCTCGGGTGTTTCCAATGCTGCCTAATGAGTTGAGTACAGACTTGACTTCGCTCAATTTTGACAGTCCAAGAAATGCAATCGTATGCGAGATGCATTTTGATTCTGCTGGGCACGAACTCGGATATTCCATTTATCGATCAAAGGTGGTGAACCGCTGTAAATTAGCCTATGACGCCGTCTCTGATTGGCTCGAGAACAATGGCCCTTTGCCTGAGGCGGCAAGTCACGTCAAGCACATGGATCAGCAACTTCAAGATCAAGACAAATGGGCTCAAAAATTAAGAGCTCTCAGGCATGCTGCTGGAGCGCTTGAATTTCAGTCTATTCAGCCGAGGGCTTTATTTAAGAACGACGTAATTAGCGAATTAAGGGAGCAACCGCATAACCGTGCGCGTCAGCTAATTGAGGAGTTTATGGTGGCTGCGAACGGTTGCATTGCTAGGTTCTTAGCCGCAAAAGGATATGCTTGTATCCGGCGAGTTGTTAGGTCACCTGAGAAGTGGCAGAGGATTGTAAAAGTAGCAGCGCAATACGGTGAGCACCTTCCAAGTGAGCCTAATTCAACTGCGTTGGAGCATTTTTTAGCAAAAAGGCATCGCGCAGAGCCGCTAACTTTTCCGGACCTGTCCTTGGTTATTGTGAAATTAATGGGTTCAGGTGAGTATGTACTTGAGCGTCCGAATGACAAATCAAACATTGGTCATTTCGGCTTAGCTGTTTTGCACTATGCACACTCAACTGCGCCAAATAGAAGGTATCCTGATTTGATTACGCAAAGAATTTTGAAGGCAGCACTGAAGGGCGTAAACTCACCCTATACAAATGCAGAACTTGACATCTTGGCCCTTCACTGTACAACGCAGGAAGATGCATCAAAGAAAGTTGAGCGTCAATTGCGCAAATCTGAGGCTGCGCTGTTGTTGCAATCACACCTTGGACAAACCTTTAAGGGCGTTGTCAGCGGTGTCAATGAAGCGGGCTACTGGGTACGAATTTTTACTCCGCCTGCAGAGGGCAAGTTGCTTGGATTAAATGATCATTTAGAACTGGGGCATCCAGTCAATGTTAAGTTAATTCACACCAATGTGGAGCGTGGATTCATTGACTTTGAATTAAAGCACTAGCCTTGTGCACAAATCCAGAGTTAGATACAGGTTTGCCCTTATTTTTTAGATCTGAATTTAGATTCGCTCCGATGTACAGGAATTGCAATCTAGCCGGCTCCACAGGGGTGGCGCTACTCTGCGCTTAAGCCAATATTGCTAGGTAGCCTTCTCTCTGTTTGAAAGCGAATCAAAGCCGCAAGTCTAAAGGCTGCGTGCGCAAATTTTCCGTAGGGTAGTGTAATGAAAAGTGCCATTACTACACCAAGATGAAGAGATAACAATAGGGGCATACTGGTCGACTGGTGTGAGAACGCTAGCAATAGTCCTGTTGTACTTGTCATGAAAAGTAGGAAGATAAAACCAATGTCCATAGGTTTTTGAGATGGGTCACCGTGAAGTGGATGGCGTTTAAGGTTTAGGTAAAGAAGTCCTATGCATCCAAGCGCTAAGGAAATACCGCCCGATATCCCGAGTGCTTTTGGTAGTGAGTTCCATGCGTAAGGTGCCTCCCAGCCAAATAGGTAATGATAAATTGTTGCAACACTTGTGGCGCTAAAACACAGCATAAAGCCGTAGAAGGTTAAATGATGAAAGTACTTTCGAAACTTTGTAAACCCATCATCCTCGTTGTTGCATCCGTCACCATGTCCACCGTCCAAGTATTTAAGAGTCAGTGCATTTTCAGCCGCCTCCGTCAATGCAACTCCAGTAGCGCTTTCCTTACTTGTTGCTTGTTTGATATCGCCTAGGAAATGCCGCACTCCCATAAAAAGAGAAAAAGTAACGAATGCAAATATGGGTAGAAACAGACTCACCAAAGTGTTATGTGGATAGATTGAATAAAAATTAGATAAGTCCAGACTTAATGCATTTGCACCGTTTAAAAAATTGGCAGTCATTTGCAGAAAAAGGGTTAGCCCAATAGCTAAGGCCATTGCAATCCAAAGTCCGTTGTTCTTATAGAGAACACCAAATCTAGCAGGCCAAGCATAGGCGGTATAAGTATCAATTCTGACTTGAGCCATCGCTTTGGGTACATTTATTTTGAATTCATGTGGAGGCGCATACTGACAAGCGTGTAGACAAGCACCACAGTTATGACATAAATTGGCTAGGTAATGCACATCAGAGGATCCAAACTCAAGGCGGCGGGTCATGGCTGGGAAGACTGCACAAAAACCTTCGCAATACCTACAACTATTGCAGATCATCATCTGCCGGGAGACCTCAAGAACGCTGTCGCTTAGGGGGGCATCCTGAGGTGGAATATTGTGCTTATTTTCCGCATTTGCTAAAGCTACAGCTTCACGAGTTAATTGATCTAAGGTTTGCATGATATGTGATTCAAACTAGGGTTGACGTTACGCAAGGATTTGATGCAATGAGTTGAATCAATGACGTTGCATTTCGCACTAAGGGTAAAAATGATTTGAGAGCTACTTGGGACATGAGAGCAAGCGCGGGCAGGGGGAAGTAAATTATGGGGCAGTTGCAAAAATATTAGGTTGATAAAGCGGATATAGCTGCCTGTTCTCCTGCTATTCGACCAAAGGCAGTGCCTATAGTCATGCCAACCCCCGCCGTATAGCCTTTACCAAGGACGTTGCCCGCCATCATCTCACCTGCGACAAATAAATTTCGACTAGGTTGAGAGTTGAAATAGACCCTTGCATGTTCATCTGTTTTAAGTCCTAAATAAGTAAAAGTGACCCCAGGTTGAACCGCGTAGGCAAAGTAGGGTGGTGTGTCAATTTTCCTTGCCCAGTGGCTCTTTACAGGAGTAACCCCTTTTGTGGCGCAGTCATCAAGAACGGTATGATTAAAGTTGCCAGGCCGAACGGCTTTGTTGTAGTCGTTAACTGTTTGCATGAAGGTTGGAATATCGAGGCCTATTTTTTCGGCTAATTCCTCAAGCGAATTTGCTTTTGTGCCTGGGAAAACGGGGGGCATAAAACGCCCAATTGCTTTGCTATCAATGATTGAGTAAGCCCGTTGTCCGGGCTGCAGGGCAACAAGTCTCCCCCATATTGCATAACGTTTTGGCCAAAAATCCTCACCCTCATCGTAAAAGCGCTTGGCTTGAGTGTTGACAACGATGCCCAGAGAGACGCAGTCAATACGGGTGCAAATGCCGCCATCATAAAGCGGTGCTCTTGCATCAATTGCTACCATGTGCGCTTGAGTTGGGTCACCGATCATGTCTGCATGATGTTCTTCTTGTAAATTCTTAATGAGTACGCCCTGGTTGTAGCGAGTTCCTCGAATTAAGAAGTTATCTACTGGATATTCACCCCATTCATTTTGACCCCAAGCCTCGCGTAACCAATCGATATTGGATTCAAACCCGCCACAAGCCATGACGCAACTCTTAGCCTCTATTCGTTCACTCTTGATAACCTCACCAGCAGCGTTTTTATGTTGAACATGGGCGGCTTTAAAGTTGCCATTTTCAGTCTCAATTCTCACGACTTCAGCGTCATACTCAATCTGAACACCTAGGGATTCAGCGCTTCTAAAATAGGCGTTAACAAGAGCTTTGCCACCGCCCATGAAAAAAGCATTGGTTCTGGCTGTATGTAGTGCCCCAGATAGAGAGGGTTGAAAGCGAACCCCGTGCTTAACCATCCAAGGCCTACACGTCGCGGATGCTTTGATTGCAAGTCTGGCTAGATGCTCATTAGTTAGACCGCCGGTTACTTTAAGTAAGTCTTGCCAAAATTCTTCCTCAGGGTAAGCGTCGACCAGCACATCTTGAGGCGCGTCATGCATACAGCGAAGGTTGCGTGTGTGCATAGAATTACCACCTCTCCACTCTTTGGGTGAGGACTCTAGCAGTTTTACGCTAGCACCTCGCTCTCTAGCCATTAGGGCAGCACACAATGCGGCGTTTCCACCTCCAATCACCAATACATCTAACATTTCAGCAGTCTTTCGTTTTTAATTCTTTGGATTTGTAATTGCAAAGCTCTTCTATTTCAAATGGTGTCTATAACTGAGCGAACCAATAGTCTAAGTGAAAATCAGAATTGGTGCTCGTCAACTATGTAGGAAATCCCTTTGACAAAGGCTTATTTCAATAAACTAAAGTTGGCCTGGGCTTGTTACAATGCAGAGCAAGTCTGTGCGGAATTCTTTTTGATTGTCTGGTTCTGGTTCTATCTGAGTTTTCCCATAGAGTTTTAAGTATCCTGCGAACCTTGGTTCGTTGATTTTATCAGGGGTCGATATGTCTTTGAATTTTTTGAGTTTTGATCGTATTCATTCATCCTCCATTTTTAAAATGCAGGATATCTCAAACACCAAAAGTAGTCTACTTTGCTCAAGCCCTCTAAGGCACACCTTAGGCGCTGCTATTGTGGGATTAGGGGTGACTCTGGGCGCTAATGTATTTGCACAAATTAAAGTAGGTGTAACCGTGTCTGCAACAGGGCCCGCTGCGTCGCTTGGTATCCCAGAAAAAAATGCATTCGCCGTAATGCCAACCGAAATTGCAGGGCAAAAGGTGGAGTACATTATTTTGGATGATGCAACGGACCCTGTTGCTGCTGTCAAGAACACTCGCAAACTTGTATCTGAAGATAAGGTTGATATTGTGTTGGGTTCTACTATTTCCCCAAATAGTTTGGCAATGGTAGATGTTGTATCAGAAGCTCATACTCCGATGATTGCGATGGCCTCGTCACTCAAAATTATCGATCCAGTAGACTCAAAGAAGTATTGGGTTTTTAAAGTTCCCCAAAACGATTCACACATGATGACTGCGCTCTCTGCTCACATGAGTGATGCAGGTGTTAAAACTGTTGGTATTATCGGATTTAACGACTCCTACGGTGAAGGGGTGATTAGCGAATTTAGCAAACTAGTGTCAGTGCGTAAGCTCAATATACTCAGTACAGAGCGATACGCTAGAACGGACACAAGCGTTACAGGACAAATTTTGAAGATCATGGCCTCTAATCCTGATGCCGTTTTGATTGCTGCCTCAGGAACCCCCGCGGTCTTACCCCTTAAAACTTTGAAGGACCGTGGCTATAAGGGTAAAATTTATTTCACTGACGGCGTGATCAACGAAGATTTTCTTCGAGTAGGTGGTAAGGATTTAGACGGTTCATTCTTGCCAGCCGGTCCCTTTGTGGTTGCCAGCCAATTACCGGACTCCAATCCGATCAAGAAAGTCTCCCTTGACTTTATAAAGCTTTATGATGCTAAATTCCCCCACCAAGTACCAAATTCATTTACCGCACATGCTTGGAACACCTACCTTATCTTAAAGTATGCGGTACCTATTGCACTTAAAAGCGCAAAGCCTGGTACAAGGGAATTCAGAGCAGCACTTAGGGACGCAATAGAAGGTACTCATGACTTAGTTACAACGCATGGGGTCATCAATATGAGTAAGACAGATCATATGGGTTTTGATCAACGCGCGCGTGTCATGGTCAAAATAGAGAATGGCCAGTGGAAGTTAGCTCAGTAATCTATGTTTTATTTCAAGATTTGATTCCAAAACTTAATACATAAAACCTTCGATCAAAACGGGTGTTATTTTCAACACCCGTTTCATTTAATCAAAGTCAAACTGACCATGGACGCATCAATTGCTTTAATCCTGTTTCAAGACGGGGGCGTGACAGGTGCAGTTTATGCACTTTTGGCAATCGGATTGGTTTTGGTATTTTCCGTTACGCGTGTGATTTTCATACCGCAGGGGGAGATGGTTACTTACGGTGCGCTCACTATTGCAGCCCTTCAGGTGAATAAATTTCCAGTTGTGATTTACCTCCAAATAGTGCTTGGGCTATATATTTTTTTTATTGAGTTCTTGAGTAGTTATAAACTGCATCGAATGCGACTTATTAAAAATAAAATGCCATTAGAGCCGATACAGACTTCTGGCCAACAGGGAGCAAGCATTAACTCTCAGTTTGTAAATAAATCGTTGGGCTTGGGCTTTACACAGTTCGTGATTTATCCATTTTCACTCTGGTTCGTATTATTGCAAATCGAGGCTCTTACTTCATTTTCTGAGTTAAGCATACTTACTCAAACGCTCCTAACGCTATTGTTGGTTGCACCGCTTGGGCCAATGCTTTATAAATCTGTCTTTGAACCCCTAAGTGACGCAACTATCTTAGTATTACTGATTGTCTCAGTTGCGCTGCACCTTAGCTTAATGGGTTTGGGGCTTTGGATGTTTGGCGCAGAAGGCGGACGCTCTAAGCCGCTTCTTGATTTACGACTAGATTGGGGCTCATTTACGATGAGTGGTCAAAGTTTATTTGTCGTCTTATCTTCTGCGTTTATCATGCTTGCGTTTTCATTGTTTTTTCACTACTCAATGACAGCAAAGGCTTTGAGAGCAACTGCGATCAATCGTTTGGGTGCAAGCTTGATGGGCATCAAAGTCAAACGGGCCGGTCAACTCGCTTTCCTACTTGCTGCGTCTTTAGGGGCTTTTTCTGGGATTTTGATTGGCCCTATCACTACCATCTACTACGATTCAGGCTTCATTATTGGGTTGAAGGGTTTTGTCGGTGCAATACTAGGGGGTCTGTCTGGTTATCCATTGGCAGCGGCAGGCGCACTTCTTGTAGGATTAATGGAGTCTTATATTTCTTTTTGGGTAAGTGCATACAAAGAGGTCTTGGTATTCTCTCTCATAATCCCTGTATTGATGTGGCGTTCTTTTAAACATCCTCAACTCTTAGAAGAGGATGAGTCCTTGTGAACATTCGTCAATATTCCCCATCGCCCACGGTCACTATTGGTTTAGGCGTGAGTGTTCTTGCCTTATTGTTTCGTAGCTTACCGCTTCCAGAATTTTGGATCACTCTCGCAAATTACGTTGGCCTGTATAGTTTAGTTGCCTTAGGACTTGTTTTATTAACAGGGGTTACCGGGATGACCTCTTTTGGACAGGCTGCCTTTGTGGGCTTGGGCGCTTACGCTAGTGCATATTTGTCGACCACTTGGAATGTCTCTCCTTGGATTGGACTTTTTGCCGGTTTATCCTTAACTGTCCTTGCTGCTTATTTCTTAGGCTGGATAACACTTGGCTTATCAGGACATTTCTTACCTTTGTGCACGATTGCATGGGGGATAAGCTTGTTTTACCTGTTTGGTAATTTGGATTACTTGGGTAAATTTGACGGCATTACTGGGATACCGCCAATTAATTTTCTAGGACTTGATTTAAATCTTGGGCGTGATAATTTTGTTTTGATCTGGCTTTGCGTAATTTGGAGTTCAGTTGCTTTAAGTCATTTATTAGACTCTCGTAGTGGGCGGGTACTTAAGGCTTTAAAGGGCGGAGTGCTCATGGCGGAGTCATGCGGTGTTGCAACTATGAGGTACAAATTGTTGGCCTTTGTTTTAGCAGCAGTTTTGGCTGCTCTATCAGGCTGGCTTTACGCTCATTTGCAGCGTGCTGTAAACCCAACTGCCTTTAACTTAACCGCAGGCATCGGTTATTTAATTATGGCTGTGGTAGGGGGTGTAGGGTATTTGGGCGGTGCAGTGGTTGGAGCTGTTTTAATTACACTTTTAAATAATTGGTTGCAAAATATTCTTCCCACTTTGTTAGGACAAAGTGGGAATTATGAGGTGATTGTTTCGGGTATTTTGTTAATTGCTTTATTGCAAAAATCTCCCAAAGGCGTATGGCACTGGATTGAACATGGGGTCAAGCCTTTGAGCACTATTGTTTTTAAAAAACTGTATTTGGAGAGATCGAAAATTACACTTGATGCTGGTCTGGGAGTTAACTCCCCCCGAAGACAGCCCAATACGAATATAAAAAATATTAGCACACGCACCAAAATAACCCCTCCTAATGTTGTTTTAAAGGTGATTGATGTATGTAAATCATTTGGAGGGCTTAGGGCTGTGAACGGTGTTAGTTTCCAGCTCAAAGCCTCCCAGATTGTGGGCCTGATTGGACCCAATGGGGCAGGTAAAAGTACTTTATTTAACTTGATTAGTGGTGTATTGCCTTTGACATCTGGATCTATAGAGTTTCTTGGCAACCAAGTTCACAAGCTTCCTGCCCGTGAACGCTCTAAGTTAGGAATGGGAAGATCGTTCCAACACGTGCGTTTGATTGGGCAAATGAGTGTTTTAGACAATGTGCTCCTAGGAGCTCACCTGAGAGCTCGCTCTAGTTGGTTGGGCGCAATTTTTAGAACAAACCAAACTGAGGAGTCCGCTTTAAAAGAGATTGGGAATTCTTGCTTAAGCATAGTTGGCCTTGACGGCGTAGCTGAGCAAAATGCAGACAGCCTCTCGTTGGGGCAGCAAAGACTGTTGGAGATCGCAAGAGCGTTAGCTTTAGATCCGGTCTTATTGTTATTGGATGAGCCTGCTGCTGGGTTAAGGCACTTTGAGAAAAAAGAACTCCAAGCTACTTTAAAGCGTTTAAGCTCTGAGCAGGGCATCAGTATATTGATTGTGGAACATGATATGGATTTTGTTATGGGCCTGGTAGATGAACTACTCGTTATGGATTTTGGGAACCCCATTGCCCAAGGTAATCCTGCACAGGTTAGAGAAAATCCACTTGTCATTGAGGCTTATTTGGGGGGGATCGATTGAATATGCTAAACCGGGTAGATCAAATCCATAAAGCCGCAGGAGCGTCTGATTCAAAGAAACTTCAGGTAAATGACTTTAGCGTTCGTTATGGTTTAGTGAGCGCTTTGGAGGATATCAATCTAACTATCAGTTCAGGCCAAATTGTGAGTGTAATCGGCCCCAACGGAGCGGGCAAGAGTACCTTATTGAACGCGTTAATGGGTTTGCTTGAATCACACCGGGGCAGTGTAAGTTGGGGAGACTGCTATCTAACGGGTTTTGAAATCGCTGAACGAGTGGAGCAAGGATTGAGTTTGGTGCCCGAAAAGCGTGAGCTTTTTACGACCCTAAGCGTTGAAGATAATTTGCGCTTGGGGGGCTATTCCAAATTGAGTCTTGGGCGTGCTCATACGCTCCAAAAATTGCAATCGATTTACCGTCTATTCCCAAGGTTGATGGAGCGACGCGAACAGTTAGCAGGAACCTTGTCTGGGGGCGAGCGTCAAATGTTGGCAATCGGGCGCGCGCTCATGTCAGAGCCTCGACTTCTAATGCTGGATGAGCCTAGTTTAGGTCTCGCACCAAGGGTCACAAAGGAAGTATTTAAAGTTATTTCATCCCTTAGAGATACTGGCGTTGCCATACTCTTGATTGAACAAAACGCCCGAGCTGCCCTCCAAGTTTCTGATTATGCTTACTTATTGGAGAACGGGCGTATAACTCTACACGGTCCCTCTGCAGAGCTCATCAACAACCCCAAGATAATTGATACCTATTTAGGTTTAGCTACAACCAATTGATAATGCCGAGCAATGGGTTGGAAGTGTGGGCAGGTCAGATTTTGAAGGCCTCAAGTGATTCTGGGGCAAATAGTTCTTGAGGATTCAGTTTCTTTTTCGACAAGCCTTGCTCCAAGTGGTATCTGGTAAAGGTCTCTAGTGTTTTGAGATTTTTATCCAATCCGTATGGCCACCAATCATCTCCGAACTCTTTTCGCGTTGCATCCACATGCGCAGGAAGCCAGGGAAGCATAGTTTTGAGTGCTGCAGTTTCTGCAAAGTCGGCATATACAATTCTTTGTGCTTCGTAAAAGGCTTTTGTAAGTGATTGTGCAATCCAACGGTTCGCCTCATACACCTCTCGTTTGATAACGATCGTGTGCATGATGGGGAAAATCTGAGTTTCACGGTAATAATTAAGCTCAACTTCCGGGTAGTTTTCAAAAAGACGCTTTACCCGACCGTCTCCCTTTAGAAAGGAGGAGGGCATACGTGCGGTGTAGAGGGCGTCCAACTCACCGTCGTATAGCATTTGAGATAGGGTTTGATGGGCTTTAATAGGATGAACCTGGATGTTGGGTGGTAATTCAAGTTTTAGCTTTTCCACTCGCCCAGTCTCCTCCTCACCCCCAAAGAGGTAGGGCTGTGCGTCAACTGGAACTTGGTAGTGATCAGATAAGATACCTCTAATCCATACTGGTGCAGTCATTTGGTACTCTGGACTAGCGATTCGTTTTCCAATCAAATCTTTTGGCTCCTTGATTCCACTTGCCGAGTTTATGTAGATACAAGAGTGCCTGAAATACCTTGAGGGAAATACTGGAATTGCAATAAAAGGTTTTTCAGGTTTGTTCATCGACACACAGTACGAGGACAAAGACATCTCAGCTATATCAAACTCTTGGTATCTTGCCATTCTGAAAAACGTCTCTTCAACTGGCAGATTGAGGTAATTCAAATCAATACCGTCACATTTAACACTGCCGTCCAATAAGGGGCGTGTACGGTCGTAGTTCCAACAGGCAAAGCTCAGCTTTAATCGAGACATGTTTGTCCTTGTGTGTAAAAATTTAATATTGATTCAAAAGTAATTTCCCTATTTTAATCGCCTTGGAAGTAACTTATTTTCGATGACGTTGAATGCATAATTATTTGATAATGCATGAGTTCTTCAATATACCTGGCTTATGAGCGCTTGAGATATTGTGGTTTAAATTCTTGTTAAAATAGACATAACTGAAGCATATACAGTGATTTAGTTCCAAAGAATGATTAAAGGGATACTTTTTAAGCGGTTAATTTTGGATCACCTGAACTTGAGTCCTAGGGTAAGTCTTAGGGTACATTAGGTTGAGTCACCCGACTGCTTCGCTTAATCACAATGACTTTGTTTTTCACTCATACCGATTTATGAATATTCCACAGCATCAATTAACGATGACGCTGCTCATGACTCCCGATACAGCTAACTTTACTGGCAATGTGCACGGTGGAGCTATTCTAAAATTGCTGGACGAGGTGGCCTATGCCTGTGCCAGTCGCTACGCTGCGCGCTATGTAGTGACTATGAGCGTTGATCAAGTTATATTTAGGCAGCCTATCCACGTCGGGGAGATGGTGAATTTTTTAGCGTCTGTTAATCATACGGGTAAAAGTTCCATGGAAATCGGTATACGCGTGGTTGCTGAGAATATTCGCACGCAGGAAAAAAGGCACGTCAATAGTTGCTATTTCACAATGGTTGCGCTGGACGATAACCGCAAACCCATACCTGTAGCCCCCTTCATTCCTAAGACCGCAGATGAACTGCGAAGGCATGCTGCCGCGGAGGTTAGGAAGAGTTTAAGATTTCAAGTTGAAAATCAAAAGAAGACCTTGGTCTAATTTTAGAGCGTGTCCATTTATTCATTTAATTCTTAAGGATACAAAAGTTGAAAGCACCTAGCAGGCTACAAGCTCTCGTAGAGGAGGGCATTATTGATGATGTAGTTCGTCAGTTGATGAGTGGCAAAGAAGCCATGGTTTATGTTGTAAGGTGCGGTGACGATGTGCGCTGCGCCAAGGTTTTTAAAGAAGCTAGCCAGCGTAGCTTCAGACAAGCTGTGGATTACACGGAAAATAGAAGAGTCAAAAATTCGCGCCAAGCCCGTGCTATGGCAAAGGGAACTAAATTTGGTCGCGAGTCCCAAGAAGCTGCTTGGCAAAGTGCAGAGGTGGACGCACTTTATAGGCTAGCGCATGCCGGCGTGCGAGTGCCTAAACCCTATAACTTCTTTGAGGGCGTCCTCCTAATGGAGTTAATAACGGATGCCAATGGTGACGCAGCGCCTAGATTGAACGATTCAAACTTTACTCCAGATCAGGCAATTTGGGCACACGCCATGCTGATTGAGCAAGTCGTAAAAATGCTTTGCGCGGGAATAGTTCATGCTGACTTATCGGAATTCAATATATTGATGGCTGCCGATGGTCCTGTAATTATTGATCTGCCCCAGGCGGTTGATGCTGCAGGAAATAATCATGCGCAGCGAATGCTAATTCGAGATGTAAATAATTTAAGGTTATTTTTTGGTCGATTCGCACCTAAGCTGCTTGCTACTCAGTATGGTCCTGAGATTTGGGATTTATATCAGCGCGGTGAACTCACACCCGAAACAGCGCTAACTGGACACTTTAAGACAGTCGAACGTAAAGCAGATTTGACAAGTGTATTTAGAGAAATCAATGATGCTAAATCTTCAGAGGATGCAAGGCGTGAGCGACTTCGTGCTCACTACGCCAGTAAAAATGTGTGAACTAAATTAGAAAATATGATTTTAGTTAAGCTTTGTCCACAATGGCTGACGATATAGATATATTACTTGGGCGTGCAGCCCACTACCTTGCCAGCGGTGAGGTTGAGCAAGCGTTTCTTATCTATACTGATTTATTTAAGTTGCATGCTAGCAATCCCCTTGTATGTATAGGTCTTGGTAAATCTTTATGTGCAAAAGGCGAAACGGAAAAAGCAGTTCAACTCATAGACGATTTCATAAATAGTCACACCGAATACTCAACAAATCCAGAACTTTATTTTGTAAAAGGCTATGCGCTTGAGGGTAAAGCGTTGTGGCTTGAAGCTATAAAGTGCTACGAGTCGTGCATTTATCTTGATCCAAAACACTTTGATGCTCTTTATAACCAAGGTAACATCTATTTGGAGATGGGCAAATACAGCGAAGCCTTGGTTCGCTACGGTATTGCTATAGGGCTCAATCCAAATCATGCACGACTTTTAAACAACGCGGGCATAGCCTGTGTTAAATCTGATCAATTCGATAGGGGTATTTTCTACTTTGAAGCCGCTCTTAAGTTGGATCCCCACTTTGCGGATGGATTGGCTAACAAGGCGTGGACTTTACTTTCTTTAAGACGAGCCGACGAGGCACTTGAGCAATTTAGGAAACTCATTGATTTGGGAGAGAGATTAGAGAGTAAATTAACAGTTATCGATGCGTACAAGGGCTGCGGCTTGGCTCAAATTGAGGTTAATTCCAACATGGATGCACTGGATAGTTTTAGTACGGCAATTGGGCTTGATCCGAGCAATCCAGAGCTTTTAAATAATAGGGGTAATGTTTACAAATATCTTGACCAGTGGAGTCTGGCAATTAGTGATTTTCAGCAAGCTCTCGCCCTGAGGATGGATTACGCTGAGGCCCATTCCAACCTTGGAAATGTATTTAAGGAATTAGCAAACTTTCAACAAGCCCTGCATCACTATTCATTAGCCATTGAGTTAAAACCGGGTTTTGCTCAAGCGCATTTGAACAAAGCACTGATACTTTTGGGGCAGGGCTCGTTTGAAGCCGGCTTTCAAGAGTATGAATGGAGGTGGGCTACGCCTGAGTATGCATCTCAAGTGCTACAGACCACAAAGCCACTTTGGGAGCATAGTAGCGCCTTAGACTCAAAGATCGATCCTTCACTAAAAACTAGCAGTCTTCATTCGAAGCGACTTTTGGTTTGGAATGAACAAGGTGTTGGCGACGATATATATTTTGTTCGTTTTTTGCCTCTCATACGAGCACTCGTTAAGCATCTGATTGTTCGCGTAGACGAGCGCTTAGTTGGAATTTTGAGCCGTTCCTTCACGGATATTCAATTTGTAGCTGAATCGCAGTCTCTAATGGAGAGTGAGTACGATGTGCATATTCCTATAGGTAACCTCGCACAAATCGGTTGCACATGGAGCAATTTTGAACAATTAAATAATGAAATAAAAAATCCACAACCAAATACATTAGTGCCTGCCCAATTACGCACTCCTTATTTGATATGCCAACCTAGCGAAGTCGCAAAGACACGTTCTGCTCTAATGGGGCGATTAAGTCTTGGAGGCGGTAGCGTCATTCAGCAATTCACATCCACAAAAACTGACTTTGTCATTGGAGTCTCCTGGAAGAGTCTGCATCCCCAAAGCGGCGCAAAAAGAAGTATTGCTTTAGTCGATCTCCTTCGATCATTTCATACAGGCTTTGATGAGCTTCAAATAAATGAATCACAAGTGAAGGAAACATCTTCTTTTAAACGCCTGCACTGGGTTAGTTTGCAGTATTCAGACGTGTTCGATGAAATTAAGAGTGCAGCTAATTTATCTGGCCTACAAGTTCACACGGTGAACGGTTTAGATGCTGAGCGGGACCTGGATGGACTGGCAAGTGCGATGTGTGCATGTGATTTGGTGATTACGATAGACAATACTACAGCTCACTTGGCAGGGGCGCTTGGATTAAATACCTGGGTTTTATTGCCGCTGACTTCGGATTGGCGGTGGCAAGTGACTGAAGATGTTGTTTACGGGTATCCAACAGCTAAAATATACCGCCAACGAATAGTTAACGAATGGGATGCACCGCTTGGGGAGATGGCAGCAGCATTAATGGAATTACTCACTATCTCTAAGTAATGAATTGTTGAACTTTTAAAGTTTCTAGTCTTTTTGAGATGGAACTGGTGTACGGTCTACATTCAAAGTCATCGACACTAAATCATAATATCCGTTTACAGCAATTAAATCGACAATTCCTTTTTCTCCAAAAAGACTAATTGCTTGTTGGTAAGTTTTATCTGTCACAAAATGGGTTGTATGCAACTCAGTTGAAAAATCATAAACTGCCGCCTCATCATCTGACATGTTGAGTGGACGGGAGTTATTTTTTACAGATTCTGCAATCTCGGGTTTTAGTCCTGCTTTCATAGCGAGGCGGTGATGTGCAAACCATTCATACTGAGCACCCCAGTGCTGAGCGGTAATTAAAATTGCAAATTCGTTGAGTCTTGCGGGGAGTGAGCTGTTAAAGCGTATCTGGCTTCCAAGTTTTTGAATAATCTCCCCCATCTCTGGACTCCTAAGCCAGACATTAAATGGGCTTCCAAGGGGACCATTTGTTGGCGTAGAAGTGCTGCCAGTGCTCGATCTTGGTCCAGATCGTATGGATTGAGCCAATTGGGCCTGAGCTGGAGTTAGATCCTGTTCCCTTATTAGCTTAAATCTTCGCAAATCTTCTTGAGCGTTAGCCGGTTGCACTACAAAAATAAGTACGCAAATCAAAAAGCTTTTAATAAGTGCTAGGGTGCCCAAGAAATATTTACTCTTAATGCATTTTTGCTGAGGGTTTGCCTCAGTATGGTCTTTAAACATCGCAACTCCTTGATATCATTGGATAAGTTTACTTGGAGAACCTTGTATGGCAAACGCTTATTGGATCAGTACTTACCGCTCTATCACAAACCCTGAGGCCTTGGCGGCTTATGGAAAGCTAGCGGGTCCCGCACTTCAAGCAGGAGGTGGGAAATTCTTGGCTCGGGGTCTTCCCGCTATAGCTAAAGAGGGTGGATTATTGGAGCGAACAGTATTAATTGAGTTCGAGAGCGTTGCGCAGGCACAGGCTGCATATGCAAGTCCAGCCTATCAAGAAGCGCTTAAAGCCCTGGGTAAGGGAAACGTTGAGCGAGATATCCGGATAATTGAGGGCGTATAGTCATTTTCGACTTAAAAGCTCACCTCTTGAACTCAAATTGAACGGTAACCTGTTCATTTAACAACGGTTTTTTGATCAGGCGTGATAATTTCGTATAATTCACTCCATCTTATAGCGAGGCTTGGATATGGCTGATATGGATCCTGTTAAAAACAATTTATTTATTGGTGAAGGCGTTACTTTCACCGGCTCAATTACTGCCCCAGGCAAAGTTACTATTCACGGTAAAGTGAGTGGCGAACTCGTGGCTGATGACCTTCAAATCGGGCGTGCAGGACATGTGTCTGGCAAAGTAAAAGCACGTGAGATGGATGTTTATGGTGAGTTGCACGAAGAAATTTCTTGTCAACACCACCTGCTCATTCACAGTACAGGTAAAGTTTCTGGGAATTTAGACTATTCTGAGTTGGAGATAGAGCGCGGTGGACAATTCCGAGGCGCAATGAACCAACGCGTAAAGTGATCTTTTAAGTCACCACAAAGCCACCCATGTTGGGCTTTGGTTTTTTAAATTACTATTGAAAAAGCTGCAAAATTTGATTTTTGTGGCTTTTTTTCTGCTGAAATCTGCGTTTTGCTGTGAGATTTAATTCGAAATTTTCATACGATCAAGGCTAAAAGCTAAAAGCTTTTTCTGCCTTGATCGTATGAAACCAGTTACGATCATTAAACACCGCTTTGATTGTGAACCTAAGCAGCTTTAGCCTTAAGCGCTTTCAAGACTTTATCTGGGGTTATTGGCACTGAGCGCATCCTAATTCCTGCCGCATCAAATATAGCGTTCGAAATTGCAGACGGCACTACTGCTGCTGCGGGCTCACCGGCGCCCCATGGCTTTTCATTGGGCCTGTCAATTAAATCAATTTCTACAGAGGGCACTTGAGGAAATTTGATTATTGGATAACTGGTCCAATCAAGACTCGTAACGGCGGAGTGGTTGAACTTTACTTCCTCTAAAAGGGTTCGGCTCACTGTTTGAATCATATTGCCATCAATTTGATTTCTTAAGCCATCAGGATTAATAATTTGGCCACAATCATGGGCGACATAAAACTTGTTAACTTTGACCAAGCCTGTCTTAACATTGAGCTCAATATCTGCAACTACAGCAATGTAGGTTCGGACCAGTTCATACTTAATATATGAAACTCCTCGACCCTTTAATACATCGCCTTTAGCCTTAGGTTGTGAATGAGACGGTGAACTCTTCCAATTAGCAAGTTTCATGACTCGCTGAATACATTCAGCGCCTCTCGCATCGTCAAGGTATTTCAGCCTAAATTCGAATGGATCCATATTAGACTGAACCGCAAGCTCATCTAAGAAGCATTCATTTCCGAACGTATTTTGCATTCTTCCTGGGGTGCGAATCCATCCCGGTCTAAAGGGAGTGTCTGCAACGTAGTGAGCAGTAGCGCGAATGTTTGGTAATTTATATTGAATTGCAAATGAGTTTTGGATATTACCAGGGTGAGCAACCTCCTTGGGTAACTCTGCAAGTTCAGCTGCCAAGAGGGTCACGGAGATTTGCTTGGGTCGTTCAGCCATATAAGCATCGGACTCCCAGCTTAGAACTTTTCCGTCCTTGTCAATTGCTGCTTTATAGTCATAAAGGGATGGAGGCCCCTTTGGATCCCAGCCGTGCTCATCGGCTCTTGACCACTGCACTCGCACTGGCTTGCCCACATGCTTGGAGATCAACACAGCGTCCGCTGCCGCGTCCTCATGTCCGTTGCGCCCGTAGCATCCTGCACCGTCCACATAGATGCAACGAACCTGATCTTCTGGGAGCTTTAGCATCTGAGCTAATTGTTTACGAAGCAAATGGGTTTGTTGAGATGCATTCCAACAAGTCACGCCCCCGTCTTCCCACTTCGCTACTGCGCAGGATGGACCAATAGATCCATGCGTATGCACCGCAAAATCGTATGTAGACTGAAGTGTCTTAGTACCTTCCATCGCTACTTGCGTTGTGTCACCTACTTTTTGTAGGTTCTCTACCCCAACAACTTTAGAGTTACGCACGTAGTTCCATAAATCCTTTTGATCTGGCAGCCCAGCCCAATCAGACCATTTCGTCTTTAGTTTTTTACTTCCCTTGATGGCAGCCCACTCATCAGTACAAACAACAGCCAGAAAATTACCATCTCTAACGATCTGTACAAACCCAGGTATGGACTTAACTTGTGAATCATCAAATGAGATGAGGCTTGCGTGCACGGCAGGCGGACGAACTACTCGCGCATGCAACATGCCGGGTAATTTAAAGTCGTGTATGTAAGTGAACTCACCCGTTAGTTTGGCAGGTATATCTAGTCTTGGGACCGATTTACCCACCAATAGATAGTTAGACGGATTTTTGAGAGAAACCTTGGGATCAGACTTCATGTTGAGGGCTTCTAGCCCGACTAGGCTTACATAGGTAAGTGATTTACCTTGGAAATAGCACACTCCATCCTTTGTTTCAATCTCATTTGACGTCACACCCCACTGCTTGGCTGCTTGAGATTTTAGGGCTTCACGCGCTGTCGCACATGCTTGTCTAATTTGCATTCCGCCAATTTGGATAGATAGACTTCCAAATGTTGGCCCTTGATCTGGGGTGATTGATGTATCGCCTTGGATCACATTGATATTATTTAACGATACATCCAGCTCTTCAGCAGCAATCTGAGTGATTGCTGTTCTTACCCCAGTACCCAAATCAACTTTGCCAGAATATATAGTAACGCTTCCGTCGTTATTAACTGCTATGAACCCTTGGACTTCATCGGTTGCATTTGATTTAGACTTAACTGGGGAGTTGACGGATTGGGCAAAGGATGTTTCGCTCAAATTGGACAGCGTAAAACTGACTACTAAGGAACCCGCTCCTTGCAAAAGACTGCGCCTTGACAGTTGGACTGCTTGAAGGGGGCTATTTTTATGACTGAGTATGCTCATTTGTGTCTCCTTAGACGAGTTGAGCTGACGCTCTTTGCACTGCACGAACGATACGCTGATGCGTTCCACATCGGCAAAGATTGTTTGCCAGGGCTTCTTTGATTTCAGTTTCTGATGGTTTTTTGTTTTTATTGAGTAAAGCCTTTGCTTGCATTACCATCCCGTTAATGCAATAACCGCACTGGGCGGCTTGTTCATCTATAAATGCTTGTTGAACAATGTCAGGTTTAGATGAGCTACCAAGTCCTTCGAGCGTCGTTATATTCTTTCCCTTTGCAGCTGAAACTGGGAAAACGCACGAACGGACAGCTTCACCGTTAACATGGACAGTACAACTCCCGCATTGTCCAAGTCCGCAGCCAAAACGTGGGCCCTTAAGACCAAGCTCATTGCGCAGTAGATACAAGAGCGGCATGTCGGGGTCGCTGTAGGGCAGTGTGACCTCCTTGTTATTCACATTTATCTTTATAGATTGAACCATGGTTGACTCCGGGGATAATTTCAAATGAATGGGGTTAAAAAAAATCCCCGCAACCGCTAGGGTTGAGGGGCTTATGATTAAGGATGCTTAATCAAGTATGGGCAACTTCCGCCTTTGCGCTTGCTTTTGGCATGATTCGCTCTACAGCTTGTTCAAATAAACGCACTGTGCGGTCGACATGCTGAAGCTTTTCTAGACCAAAAAGTCCAAGCCTAAAGCTCATAAAGTCACTTCCTTCATCACACTGAAGGGGAACACCTGCTGCGGTTTGCAAGCCTTCTGCGAGGAACTTCTTACTTGACTGAATCTCAGGGTCAGTGGTGTAACTTACTACCACTCCAGGGGCTTGGAACTCTTTTTCTGCAACGCTCTTAAACCCGTGTTTTTCAAGTGTTGCGCGGATTTTATGACCTAACTCAATTTGAGCATTCTTTAGATGCTGGAATCCTAATGCTTGGGACTCCTCCATCACTACGCATAAGCGAGCGAGCGCGTCAGTAGGCATGGTGCTATGGTAGGCGTGACTGCCTGATTCATAAGCTTCCATGATTTGAAGCCACTTCTTGAGATCACATGCAAAACTTGTGCTTGTAGTTTGATCAATAGCTTTTCTGGCATGTTCACTTAGTACAACCATGGCGCAGCAGGGCGAGCTGCTCCAACCTTTTTGTGGAGCGGAGATCAGAACATCCACCCCTGTTGCTTTGATATCAACCCACATCGCTCCAGAGGCAATGCAATCAAGGACGAATAATCCACCATAACTGTGAACTGCGTCGGTTAATGCTTTTATGTAGTCGTCAGGCAATATCATTCCACAAGATGTTTCTACATGGGGAGCAAAGACAACCTCGGGTTTTTCGCTTAGGATCGTTTTAACTGCTTCTGCTACTGGTACCGGGTGAAAAGGCTCTTGAGCACCTGGCTTACTTCTCCGTGCTTTTAAAACTGTACAAGAGGCCGGCATGTTGCCCATCTCAAAAATTTGAGTCCAACGGTAGCTAAACCAACCGTTGCGAATCACTAAACAGCGCTTATTGGTTGCAAATTGTCTTGCAACGGCTTCCATTCCAAAAGTTCCGCTACCAGGCACCAGAACACTGGAGTGAGCGTTGTAAACATTTTTGAGGATTTGTGAAATTCTTTTCATTACCCCTTGAAAGCTTTTTGACATGTGGTTTAAAGAACGATCCGTGTAGACAACGGAGTATTCAAGTAATCCATCTGGGTCAACTTGTGGCAGTAATCCTGGCATATGAGCCTCCAATATTTTTGGGTATTTGCAGATTACACGGATCTGTCGAAGAAGACAAATCTATGTATTAGTGATGGCTACATTCAATCATATGGATTGGTAGCGGTGGGTTCACTAAATTGAGAAATCAATTATCCCACTTTGCCGATTCTTTTGCATAAATCCTGGCAACTTCCCCCCTTAACCGAGGGTAATCATTGGCATTTTTCAGCTTCTTAGCCAATAAAAGGTACTTTGTTAGTACCTTGATTTATAATTCAATAGTATTAATAAATGGAGCGCCATTTCCCAGTTGCGACTTGAATCCATTTAATTTAATGGTTTCATATTTGCTGGCTTTCAAAGGGAACAGGCTGAAAAGGGCGCAGGCTGCTCCTTTTGGATGGCGCTATTCCAGTGGGGGGGCATTTGGGGTTAATGAGTCACAAATCTTTCATCGTAAATTACGATAATCTGTCTATGAAACTATTTGTATTAACTTTGCTCATGACAGTGTTGTCATCTCATCTATTTGCTGAGCAGTTAGATAAGATTGAGGATGCGGAAAATGTTTCTGCAAAGTATCAACTAACGTTTAACCGGCAAGAACATTCAGCCTTTAGCACCAAATACCCGGACTTTTCGACCGGAAACGGCCTAAGCTCCGGTAGGGATGCGATGTACACAACGAGCGCAACTGCGCACTGGGGTTTCAGAGCATGGGAGGGGGGCGAGCTTTACTTTGATCCGGAAATGGTGACCGGTGTTCCTTTTACGGGAGCTTTGGTAGGACTTGGTGCGTTTACAAACGGCGAGATCACGAGAGCGGCGGGACCCAAGCCAACTTTTTATAGGCAGAGACTTTTCCTAAGAGAAACTTGGGGACAAGGGGGAGAACAAGAACGGGTTGATAGCGACTTTAATCAACTCTCAGGCTATGTTGATCACAACCGCGTTGTTCTGACAGTTGGGAATTTCTCAAGCCTTGATGTTTTTGATAATAATTCTTATGCTAAAGATCCTAGAACGCAGTTTCAAAATTGGGGAAACTGGACCTATGCAGCTTACGACTACGCAGCAGACGCACGGGGCTACGGATGGGGATTTGCTGCGGAGTGGTACCACGAAACTTGGGTATACCGTATAGGAAGAATGTCCACTCCGGTCTCCCCGAATGTTGAAGCAGTTGATCTCAACTTACTTCAGCATTACGGCGATCAATTTGAGGTAGAACATTCTTACAAAATTGCAGAAAGGGACGGAACCATTCGCCTATTGTTGTATCACGATAGAGCCGTAATGGCCAGCTTTAACGATGCCACTGCTGGCTTAATGGCCAACTACACTTTTCAAACAGGTCCAACTGCTTTGATCGGAGTTCGCGCAAGTAATAAAGACAAGTACGGTGTAGGGGTCAATTTAGAGCAATCTATAGACCCAAATATTGGTCTATTTCTAAGAGCAATGAAATCTGATGGAAAAACTGAGACGTTGGCATTTACAGAGGTTGACTCCTCTTTGTCGACTGGCGTACTGGTGAACGGCGCAAAGTGGCAAAGGCCAGATGACTCATTTGGAATGTCATTAATGGTAGATTGGATTTCAGCTGATAGGTTGAGATTTCTAGAGGCCGGGGGAGTGTCTTTTTTCATTGGAGACGGCACTAAGAATTTTCACTCCGGATCTGAACAAATATTAGAGACTTTTTATAGCTACGGCTTTTTTAAAAATAACTGGCTTACTCTGGACTGGCAATACATTAAAAATCCAGCCTACAACGCAGATAGAGGACCCGTCAACGTTTTTGGAGCACGATATCACGTTGAATTCTAGTAGTAACCCTAGGAAAAAGTTCGGTTTTCGTTTGTAATTGGGAAAAGCGGATCACTACCCAAATCCGTTGTTCATGTAATTTACGAAATACGGCTTAGAATTTCGCTTAGTTACTTTAATTATTCTTAGCGATGTACAAAACCCAATTTAATTCCTTAAGCCGATATAAATTTTCGCAGATTCTCCTACATTTGACTCTCGTTTTGTATGCATGTCTTTTTGGATTTGCTGAAACGCTTTTCGCGCAAACTTCAAAGCCTGCTGCCAGTTACCCCAATAAACCGATTAGTTTCATTGTGCCTTATGGGGCAGGTGGGGGCGCTGACTCCAGAAGCCGTCAGATTGCAAATCTACTCAGTATTGAACTTGGTCAGCCCATCATCATAGAAAATAAGGCCGGCGCTGGTGGCAACATTGGGACTGAGTTTATTGCTAAGGCTACTCCAGATGGCTACACCATTGGCATGGGGAACTTTGCACCTCTTGCGGTCAACAAAGCACTGTTTGGAAATCTTCGCTTTGATCCGGAAAAAGATTTAATACCCATAGTGCTAATCGACAAAGGCCCATTGATATTGATGGTTAACCCAAGATCTCCCTACAAAACGGTCTCTGACATCGTTAAATCCGCTAAGGAAAAGCCAGGGACCTTAACGTTTGCTTCGGGTGGTATTGGCGGGACGCACCAGTTATCTGCAGAGTTGTTTAAGCAAAGTGCAGGTATTGATCTTATTCATATTCCATATAAAAGTGGTGCTGCTGCGGCATCCGATCTACTCGGCGCAAGTGTCGACATGATGTTTGAACAGATGTACTCAGCCAAACCTAATATTGATGCGGGTAAGCTTCGTGCAATTGCTATTACGAGTAAGTCAAGATCTCCTCTTTTGAAAGATATCCCCACTTTCTTTGAGTCGGGATATCCTCAAGTTGAGGTTCAAAATTGGCAGGGTTTTGTTGCCCCCAAGGGTACACCTCCGGAGATCGTCGGCAAGATTAATAAGGCCGTTAATCAAATTCTTAGGAAGGACAACGTTAGGGCATTAATTCTCTCTCAGGGCAACGAAGTAGGGGGCGGAACGCCAGAGGACTTTGCTACTTTGATTAAATCTGAATCCACAAAGTGGTCTGAAGTTATTAGAAAAGGTAATATCAAAGCAGATTAATCAATCTGACTTAAATTTTGCCCTTTTTTTGAGTGTGATCAATGATCTACACTCATTTACTTTTATGTATCCATAATTACCAGGGACTGATCTTTCCGACTCAGGCCAAGTATTTTTATTCAACCTCATTTTTTTATGGCCTTGCGCTCAACGATTTATAAAGTAGACCTCCACATCTCAGATACAGAGAGGAATTACTACAACAGTCACGCTTTAACCGTTGCCCAGCATCCCTCTGAAACAACAGAAAGAATGATGGTCCGACTGGTCTTGTTTGCCCTTTATGCACAGGAAGACTTGGTATTCACAAAAGGCCTCTCCGATGTGGACGAGCCTGATATTTGGATTAAGGATTTAACTGGGCAAATCAAGTTGTGGATTGAAGTTGGGCAGCCTGATGAAAAGCGAATATTGAAAGCTTCCTCCAAAAGTGAGCAAGTCGTTATTTGCGCCTATTCAGGCCAGGCATCTAAGTTGTGGTGGAGCGGTATCCAAGGCAAGGTAGAACGGGCAAAAAACGTTAGGGTTATCTGTTTACCCCAGCAATCAGCTAAGGCCCTAGGTTCCTGGGTGGAGCGCAGCATGCAACTTCATGTCAACATACAAGAGGGAGAGCTCCTCGTCTCTTGTACCAAAGGGCAGGAGAGCTTTGCTGTCGAAGAGTTCAGATCAAGTCGATTTTCGTAGACTTTGCTTTGCAAAGTTACCCCCGCTGTAAGCGAAGGCTAAGGGCCTCTTCAAATTAAACCCACTACTAGTGGGTTTTAGCTAGATACTTAAGGTTAATTTAGTGGTTTAATTACACCTGTTTGATGCCGAGCCAAGTAGCGGTTTCAAAGTTGATTTGAACGCGTTTGCAAATAACATTTCAATAGTTTGATTGGCGCTTCCTGCTTTGAGGTTATTTGCCGGACTTACACTGGATGATACATTATTTCGATTTTTCTTTAAAGATTTTCTGATTGAGGTTAAACAAAAATGATTCAATTAAACATTAATGGGCAAGATCAACTGATTGATGTCGAGCCAGAAATGCCTTTGCTTTGGGTTTTACGAGATGGCTTGGGAATGACGGGTACTAAATTTGGTTGTGGGATTGCGCAGTGCGGTGCTTGTACGGTTCACATTAACGGTCAGCCTGTTCGTTCATGTTCTTATCCAGTTTCTGCCGCCGTGGGGCAAAAGATCGTAACCATTGAGGGGCTCTCAACAGATTCAACTCATCCAGTTCAAGAGGCTTGGTTGAACCTTGATGTTCCTCAGTGTGGATATTGCCAATCCGGTCAAATTATGGCTGCGTCTGCTTTGTTAGAAAGAATTCCTAAGCCAACTGACAAAGATATTGATGAGGCCATGACTAATATTTGTCGTTGCGGAACCTATCAGCGTATTCGTGCTGCGATTCACCACGCCGCTGAAACTGGAAAGGGTATTGGATCGGTTATTCATTATTTGTCTGACGGTGTTGACTCTAAAAGTGTTGACTCTGAATTGATCTCAAACGCTTAAAGGGAGATACAAAATGACAACTATCACAAAGTCCCATGCTATTCAGCAAGAAACAAAAGAAGCCGAGCAGACCTCAACTGTGAAGCTCTCTCGTCGCTCCTTCGTAGTGGGCGCCGCCGCTGCCGCTGGCGGTGGCCTATCAGTTGGGTTTCACGTTCCGGCATTGGCGCAAACAGCGCAAGCCGCAATGACCCAAGAAATTAATGCATGGGTACTGATTAAGCCAGATGAGTCATGCGTTGTTCGCGTGGTCCGCGCAGAGATGGGACAGGGTACACACACGGGTTTGGCTCAATTGGTTGCCGAAGAACTCGATTGTGACTGGGCTAAGGTCAGTGTCCAGCAAATTACGGCGGGTCAAAATTTGGCTCGAAACCGTATTTGGAAAAATATGTCGACCGGGGGAAGTCGCGGTATTCGTGAGTCTAATGAGTATGTAAGACAAGGGGGGGCAGCGGCCAAGATAATGCTTGTCCAAGCAGCAGCCAATCAACTTGGTGTTCCCGCTACAGAACTCGTCGTAACAAAGGGCGTGATTTTGCACGGCGCAACTGGACGTCAGCTCTCTTACGGGCAAGTAGCGGATCAAGCTTCAAAATTGCCTGCGCCAGATATCAAGACTATTAAGTTAAAGTCTCCCAAGGATTGGAAGCTTGCTGGCCACCCCCTTAAGCGCTTAGACACAGCGTTGAAGGTTAACGGAAGACTCAAATACGCGGTTGACGTAAAGTTGCCAGGCATGGTTTACGCCGCAATCAAGGCTTGTCCAGTTTTTGAGGGCAAATTAAAAAGTTTTGATGACTCTAGCGTTAAATCAATGCGAGGTGTAAAAGCTGTTTTACGAGTGGACGATAACGCAGTTGCAGTGGTTGCTGACAATTGGTGGCGCGCCAAACAAGCTCTTAATGCCCTGCCTATAGTTTGGGATGAGGGCGTTCATTCAAAAGTCTCAAGTGAGACCCTCAGAGCCAATATGGATGAAGGACTTACATCAAAGCAAAATGTTTTTGCGGACACCAACGTTGGCGATGCAGATGCAGCTATTGCAACAGCGTATACAAAAGTGGAAGCTACTTACGTAACGCCGTTTGTGAGTCATGCATGTATGGAGCCAATGAATTGCACTGCCTTAATTACCGCAGACAAGGCTGAAGTATGGGTTCCATCGCAAAATGCGGAGGGATCATTAGCTGAGTTGGCAAAAGCAACAGGCCTTGAACTTGCAAAATGCGAGGTCTACAACATGTCCTTAGGAACAGGTTTTGGTCGTCGAGGAGGTTTTCAAGACTATGTAAGGCAAGCTGCATTGTTGGGCAAGCAAATGCTAGGCACGCCTGTGAAACTATTGTGGACTAGGGAAGAGGACATCACGCATGATTTTTACAGACCCTTGGGTCACTGCAAGATGTCTGCTGGACTTGATAAAAAAGGTAATTTGGTTGGTTTGCATATTCGTGTCTCAGGACACTCAATAAATGCTTACGCTGCACCTCACAACATTATTGATGGTAAGGACCGCCGACAACTTCAAGGTTTTTGGCCTGAGCCCGATGATGCTCAATACGGCTACACCGTTCCTAATCTGAAGATTGAGTATGCGATGCGCAATTCACATGTGCCAGTAGGACCTTGGAGAGGTGTTAATACCAATCAAAATGGTCTGTATAGTGAGTGTTTTATGGAAGAGGTTGTGCATGCCTCGGGTCGAGATTCACTTGAATTTAGACGCTCACTCTTAAAAGATCATCCCAAGCACCTGGGCATTTTGAATGCCGTTGCAGATAAAGCCGGGTGGGGCAAACCAACTGCCCCAGGAAGACACAGAGGAATTGCTCAGTTCATGGGCTACGGTAGTTACACTGCGGCTGTCGCAGAGGTGAGTATTAAGGGTAATGAAGTGACGATCCATAAACTCGTGCTCGCCACAAACTGTGGACACGCAGTTAACCAACGCATGATTGCGGCTCAAGTTGAGGGATCTGTTGCTTACGCTTTAGATACCTTACAAAGTGAGATCACAATTAAGGATGGCCGTGTAGAGCAGGGCAACTTTGATACCTATCCGATCGCACGTTTAAGGCAGATGCCCCACATTGAAACCGTGATTGCTCCAACCTTTGATTTTTGGGGGGGAGTTGGGGAGCCAACTATTTGCGTCGTAGCGCCGGCTATTTTGAACGCTATATTTAAAGCTAGAGGAAAGCCAATTAGAACTGTGCCACTCAAGCATTCAGGCCTAAAGATAGTCTAAACGCGACAGCAGTTAAACTTCAATGAGTGGTGAGGAACCTTAAATCCTTAACTAAATCTAGTTATATGCAAGTTCTACTATTAACTATTTCTTGCTTTTGGTCTCGGATTTAATTTTGGATTTAAGGATTTCAGATTAACTTGCACTGGTAAGTTTGAACGAATTAAAACCCAATTTAATTTAATTAAATTGGGTTTTATCTGGGTCAGGTTTTGCTTGTCAAAAGGTAGTGCATAAATAATGCTATGTATTCTTGTTCGGTATTTGTTTAAGTTCAATGTGCAGGCGCTAGTAGTCTTTATTGCATTTTGTTATCTGGATTTTGCAGCTTCCACCGCTAGTGCACAAAGCTTGAATTTTGCTAATCCAGAGCGTCCCGCATCTGGAACATTATCTAAGTTTATGGTGAGCTCTGGATCAATACTTAACCCACTTGGAGGTCGGACTGGTAATGCAGATAATGGAGCGAAGATAGTCCAGTCTCGAGAAGGTCAATGTACTCTATGCCATGAAGTTCCAGGGCACTCGGGGCAGGTCGGTAATTTAGCACCCCGATTACATGGGGTTGGTTTAAGGCTAACAACTGCGCAGTTGAGGTTAAGAATTGTAAATTCAAGTCTTATCAATCCCCAGACTATCATGCCAAGTTACTATAAGACAGAGGGATTGGTTAATGTCGATCCTAAGTGGAGTGGTCTACCACTACTGAATGATCAGCAAATAGAAGATGTCGTTGCCTATTTAGCTGGTTTAAGGTGAGGCAAAATTTACTTCTGAGTTTTAATTTAAAGAAAAATCTTTTTTAAAATGCAATAGGAATAATATTGACAGTCAATTCTAATTATTTAGAGGACTCTTTTGAATCCATAAAATCTAAACGCACTAGTCTGCGTAGATTAGGATCGAGTGCCTTGCATCTATTTATAAATCCATTCAATTTGGAGACGTATAAAGTAGCGGGGACACTCGGTGTTTTAGTGGGTATATCTTCTAACGTTTCTCAGGCAGCAGAGGATCCTTTCAAAACTCTTTTTAAAGAGATAACGGGTGGTGTTAATCCTAGGGAAAGCCATATTGTTTTAGAGACTCCAAGACTTGCAGATAACGGACATTCCGCGGCATTGCGTATCTACGTTGAAAGTCCAATGTCGGGTGAGGATTATGTTAAAAGTATTTTTATCCTGTCCGATCGAAATCCTAGACCATTTATTGCTCGCTTTGATCTATCGCCCCTAAATGATCGAGCAGAGATCTCTACTCGTGTTCGTTTGAATGGTTCACAAAACGTACATGCATTGGCGCTAACCTCTAAGGGCGAATGGTTCACCACTTCAGTCCCAGTTGAAGTCACTGAGTCAGCTTGTTTGGATGCAACTTAATCATGGTCGCTAGAATTATTGTTCCCACAAATATCAAAAGCACTGAACCCTTTGAGGTTCGTATTTTGATTCAACACCCGATGGAGACTGGATATCGTCTTGACATGATGGGTACATTGATCGCTAAAAATGTCATTAAAAATTTGCAAGTTACATTTGGAGAAACTGTAGTATTTAAAGCTTCTTTAGGTACTGGAATAGCGGCCAATCCCGCTCTTCAGTTTTGGATGAAGGCCACTCAGTCTGGACTTCTTAAATTAGTTTGGGAGGACGATTTAGGAGCGGTTGGGGTGGCAGAAAAAATGCTGGAAGTGATGTGAAAGATTTATCAGGAAAGTTACTATGTATATTAACGCTGCTGCAGAGCTTCAGCGCATATGCAACTACTCAGGACTTTGAGCGTGTTGTTCCAATCGAGGCGGTTCGCTCTGGATCTACATTTGTTAGTGAAGATCTCCGTGCCTTGCAACGTAGCGATGATTTAAATCCTGCATTTCTTTGGGTTATGCAAGGCGAAGCTTTATGGAGGAAAAATGAGGCAATAGGAGCGCAGTCCAGCGAAACTCCAAATTCAAGCAAAAGTCAAAGTCCGAGTTGCGCAAGTTGTCACGGCGAGAACAACCTATCTATGAAGGGTGTTTCCACAAGGTACCCCCAAATTGACAAAGAGTCGGGGGATTTAATTAACTTAGAGGGGCGAATCAATTTTTGTCGAACCCGGCATCAACATTTACCCCCTTTGCCCCTTGAATCCGATGAGATGCTTGGGATAACGGCTTATGTCGCAATCGCCTCAAGGGGACTCCCAATGAGTGCTCGAATCGATGAAAGCAATGTTGTTCATTTTCGAAGAGGTCGTGATCTTTATTACACACGTATGGGTCAAATTAATTTGGCTTGTACGCATTGCCATGAACAAAATTGGGGTAGAAAACTTCAAGGCGAGACGATCAGTCAAGGACATATTAATGCTTACCCAGCCTATCGCCTTGAGTGGCAGCGCATGGGCTCCTTGCACCGACGGCTTAGGGCCTGTTTAAGTGGAGTTCGTGCATATATGTTTCCCTTGGGCTCAAAAGAGCTTCTTGATTTAGAGCTTTTTTTGGCATGGCGTTCCACCGATCCAAAGATTACTGTTGAAAGTCCTGGGGTAAGACGCTAGTGCAAGTTGCTCTAATTTGAAGCAAAATCATTACCGCTTTGAAGCAAAATATTTTCATCTTTAATTTGCACCTTAAATTTGAACCTTAAATTTGTGAATTGACTGTTAAATTCAATTAGAAGTAACTCTTTGTTGAAATCATCCTGGAGTAATGAATGTACAAAAATCTAAAAACACCTTTTTTAAAACAAACCGCTTTTGGTTTGTTGATCTTAGGATCCCTAACCCTAACCCTTGCCCATGGCGAACAAGCCAAACTGGTTAGAGTTCCCCTTCAAACACATGACCTCTCAACTCCAGAGAAAGTAGTGGTCCAGGTTAGAGCTGAATTTCCTGAGTCTGCAGCCGCAGGCCGCCACACTCACCCAGGAGAGGAAATTGGCTATATCTTAGAGGGGCAACTTGAATTGCGAGTAGATGGACAACCCACTCGCATTCTTAAAGCGGGGGATGTATTTTTTATTCCACCTGGAGTGATTCACGACGGTATAAATACAGGATCTGGAATGACGAAGGTATTGGCCACCTATGTTGTTGAGAAAGGCAAACCTGTTGCCACTTTAATTCCTAACTGAGATTGAAACAATGAAAGCTGCTTGGTATACGCAAAACGGTCCTGCCAAGGATACTCTGATAGTTGGTGAGATCGGTACGCCAACTCCAGGACCCGGGCAAGTGTTGGTAAAACTTAAAACTTCAGGGGTTAACCCCTCCGATGTTAAGTCTCGATTAACTCGGCCCTTGAACGCCCCATTTATTATTCCTCATAGTGATGGCGCTGGAATAATAGAGGCAGTGGGCCCAGGTGTTAACCAATCACGCATCGGCGAGCGTGTTTGGATATGGAATGGGCAGTGGGGCAGACCTCACGGAACAGCTAGTGAATTTATCGTCATTGATGAATATCAAGCGACACATTTGCCTGATTCAACTTCATTTGCTGAAGGGGCGTGTTTGGGTATACCAGCGCTAACTGCATTGCAGGCTGTTAACCTTTGCGGAGATATAAAGGGCAAAACAGTCTTGGTTACAGGAGCGGCCTCAAGCGTGGGGCACTACGCTGCACAAATGTGTTTGCTGGCTGGTGCCAAAGTGATTGGAACGGTCGGTAGCGAGGAGAAAGCACAACACGCTAAGAATGTAGGCGTGAGCGAATGTCTTTTTTATAAAAAGGAATCTGTCCCTGATCGCATTAAGGCATTGACCAACGGCGCAGGTGTTGATGCAATTATTGATATGGACTTCTCCAGTTCAAGTCAATGGCTCGCACAAGGTATCTTGAGAGCCCACGGAGTCTTTGCTTGTTACGGTTCTAACCATCCGGGCGATGTTTCAATTAGTTTTAGACCTTTGCTGTTTCATTCTGTAACGTTCAAATTCTTTTTAATTTATGATTTGACCGCTGAGGATCGTCGACAAACGCTCACCCAGTTGAATCAGATGTTAGACAGAGGGCTTCTCAAACACACAGTGGCCCAGACCTTTTCGTTATCGGCCATTGCACAGTCACATCTTGCAGTTGAGGAAGGGCGTTATATGGGTAACGTTGTACTGGAGCTTTAAGGGCGCACTCATTGTTTCGTGGATCTTAAGTTGAACTAGGGTTAGTACTAGGGACTTTGGCAATCTTTCTCTCAATTTTAGTAAATAATCGAACGCTTGCCAATTTAGACCTCAGGCGCATTATTGATCACTCAATAATTCAGACCACATTCATATTGGCATACATTTTTAAACTCTAACTTTTACTTTTATCATGCGTTTTTTAAGTTTTGATAGCAATGGCCACTCAACTGTCGGCGTCGTCCTTGACTCTAATCCAGAGCAATTTGTAGATTTATCTATGTTAGCTACTTCGCTACCTCATGAGCTAGGAGCACTGATCGCAACACATAACGGTTTGCAAAAGGCTTATGAAGCTGCTAAGTCAGCACCTGCCTCAGCGATTAAATCTATCAAAAGTGCCCACCTACTGCCTTTAATTACTAATCCAAGCAAGATCGTTTGTATGGGTCTTAACTATGCCGATCATGCCAAGGAGGGTGGTAATGCTAGGCCTGAGTTTCCGAGTTTCTTTTTGCGTGGACCTTCATCCATGGTGGGCCACAACCAACCTATTATTAGGCCAAAGGCTTCTAGTAAATTAGATTATGAGGCAGAGCTTGCACTCGTAATTGGACACAAGGCTCATCATTTGACTCCTGATAATGCACTCGCTTGCATAGCGGGTTATTCCTGTTTTAACGACGGTAGTATTCGAGATTTTCAACGTAAGTCTTCACAGTGGACTTTAGGTAAAAACTTTGATGAAACAGGTGGATTTGGCCCTTGGTTGGTAACTCCCGATGAATTACCCCCAGCCGCAGATGGACTGCGTATTCAGTCAAGGCTGAACGGAAAAGTCATGCAAGACGGAAATACAAAAGATTTTTTGTGGGGCGTTATTGAGTCTTTATGCATCATCTCTGAGTGCATGACTTTGGTACCAGGCGATGTGATCATTACCGGAACCCCCGCTGGGGTGGGCTATGCGCGCACTCCGCCCGTTTGGATGGCACCTGGGGATGTCTGTGAGATTGACATTGAAGGAGTAGGGGTCCTTGTAAATACGATTGCAGATGAGAAATGAAGGTTTGATGGGGCGTGATATCCATACTCTTTTGGATATCGCCCTTGGGCAAACTACTCGGGTGCAACCACACAATAGCTAAAAAAATAGCTAAAAAAAATAGCTTCAGGGCGTAGGCTGAGAATCAGAAAATGGAGCGCAATATAATCTCCGTCACATCAGCTTATTAGCTGTTCATAATTCTCACTTACTACCTGAAGGCGGTTATGTACGACGTCGCATCGATTACGCAATTACTTGATCCCATATTCCCTGGGCTTTTTGGGGTCAAGGTGACCGAAGTAGGCATTGAAAAAGTACTGGGTGAATTGGAACTCAGGGAGGACTTTTATTCTGTTGGCGAAGTCATTCACGCGGGTGTTTTCATGACTTTTGCCGACACCTTATGCGTCGTTGGAACGCTAATGAACAATCCCGATAGTAAAAAGGTTGTAACGAAAGATTCAAGCACGAAATTTATGGCGGCGGCAGAAATGGGCAGCGTGTTAAAAGGTGAGGCTAGGGCGTTTCACCGCGGTAAATCTACTATGGTTTGGCAGGTTAGTATTCAAACTGATAGCGGTAAGCTCTGCTCTATCGTGACACAGACCATGCAGGTACTCGACCCAGTTGAACCTGAAGTACCTCTACCCCCGATTACACCTCCGGTTGCGCTTACGCCGCCCCCACCCCCACCGCCCAAGCCCGTGGAACCAACGACAACTGGCGAAGCTGATGCAACGACTGCAGCATCTGCAACGGATAAACCCGCAGCTTAATATTGGGTTGGCCAAATGGGCCGCGCAAGCCCCTCGCTTTAGCCGCGAGTTGCGCGACGGGTAGTTGTAGTTGAAGTACTTTTTATCTATTGTGGATACTGTTTTTATATACAGCATATGTCAATCCATCAATAACGTAGTTTTCTCGTGCAAGTACCACTTTGTATGGTGCCTTAGGTGCCTTTCTATCTAGCGGAGAAGTCGCTGGACTATTCAGTGGCTCCAGCGCCTTGGCCCCCCTTGAATTTCGCCATGGGGATAGTTAAGGGGCCTTTTAATTCCTCTACAATGCGCAATCTTTAGCTTCAAAGCAGTTTATGTCTCTTAGTAATCCCGAGTACTCACAGTCTAAGCAACTACCCCCCGTAGATATTGAAAATGTACATGGCCATGGTCGAGGTGGTTTGGCCACCTTAGCGCTAGCTGCAATTGGTGTTGTCTTTGGTGACATCGGAACTAGTCCGTTGTACGCTCTCAAGGCTTGTTTTGACCCAACCAACGGGATTGCCTTAAATCACGACTCCATTTTTGGAGTCATATCTATGGTTTTCTGGGCGTTTGTTTTTGTAGTGTCTTTGAAGTATGTGCTTTTTGTGATGAGAGCCAATAACCACGGTGAGGGTGGTATTTTGGCTCTAATGGCTTTGGCAGTGAGAACCACAAAGCTAGGTACAAAAAGAGCCATGATCTTGACAGTGGTCGGTGTTTTGGGCGCTTGTTTGTTCTACGGTGATGCGGTCATTACGCCTGCTATCTCGGTCTTGTCCGCTCTAGAGGGCATGCAAGTTATCTCTGAGGGACTGACTCCATATATTTTGCCTTTAACCATCTTGATTTTGATCGTTCTCTTTATTTTCGAGAAAAAGGGGACCGCAATTGTTGGGGGATTCTTTGGCCCAATTATGGTTTTGTGGTTTGCAGTAATAGGTTTGATGGGAATCTATCAAATCGTTAATGCTCCTGAAATTCTTGCAGCACTCAATCCGTTTTATGCATTTAATTTCATGATTCACGATTCTGCGATTGCTTTTGCAGTAACGGGATCAATTTTCTTGGTTCTAACGGGTGCTGAAGCCTTGTATGCAGATATGGGGCATTTCGGTATTAAACCAGTTCAGTTCTCTTGGTTCTTTTTGGTGATGCCTTGTTTGTTGCTCAATTATTTTGGGCAAGGTGCGATGTTCATTACCAATCCTGAATCAATCTCTAATCCCTTCTTTTTGATGATTCCTGAGAGTTTTTCGCTTTTCTTAGTTATTCTCTCCACAGTAGCAACTGTCATTGCTTCACAAGCCTGTATATCCGGTGCTTATTCAATGACCAGTCAGGCTATTCTTTTGGGCTTCCTTCCCCGAATGCGTGTATTGTTTACGTCAGAGCGTGAGATTGGCCAAATTTATGTGCCATTCATAAACTGGGTGCTCTGTTTAATCGTTGTAATGGTTGTGTTAGCGTTTAAGAAATCAGATAACTTAGCTGCTGCGTACGGAATTGCAGTGTCAACAACTATGCTGATGACCACCTTCTTGGCTGCTGTGGTGATGAAGGGCGTATGGAAGTGGAATCCTTATTTGGTCACACTTGTGATTGGTGTATTCATGCTCGTTGACCTTGGCTTTTTCGCCTCAAATCTCGCAAAGATTCTCGAGGGTGGGTGGTTCCCCCTTGTAATCGGTGCAATTTGTTTCTTACTAATGATGACTTGGTTTCAAGGACGTCAACTTCTTAGGAAACGCGCCGTTGACAATGGCATTCAAATTGAAGATTTCCTTCATTCATTGATGCAACATCCGCCAGCAAGGGTTGAGGGAACCGCAATATTTTTAACTGCGCACATTGATTACGTTCCCGCTGCTTTATTGCACAATTTGAAGCACAACAAAGTTTTGCACGAGCGCGTCATATTTTTGAAGGTAAGCGTTTGGGACGTTCCTCGGGTCTCAGATGAAAAACGAATTGCGCTCAAGGATCTTGGGGATAGTATGTTCTTGGTCCGAGCAGTTTACGGATTCAAGGAAACTCCTGATATAGGACATATCCTGCGCTTGTTAAACACCAATCACAACATTAACTGCGTGGTTGAGGAGTCCTCATTCTTCTTGGCTAGAGACTCTGTGGTGGCTCACGAAATTCCCCAAATGTCAATGTGGAGGGAGCATTTGTTTATCTCGATGATGCAAAACGCGTCTCGTGCAGCTGATTTCTTTAAGGTCGATCCAGGTCGTGTAATTGAACTTGGAACAATGGTAGAGCTTTGATGAGGAGTTAATTCAACTGTCTTTAACCACAAGGGGCGCCTGCACTGTTAAACAGCCAGGCGCTTATTATTTGGGGCTGACTATTTACTAAGCCAATTTCCAATGGCTTCCCACTGCTCTAAATCTCTAGCAACTTTGCTCGGAGTCATATCAAATAGGCTCATCCCGTGTGCGGCTAAATGCACGTAATATTGTGTGCTTCTCACGTTGCCGATGTGTTTAAACGGGAGGGTGTTCAAAAATTCTGCCAACTTAGCCGCAGAGATTGTTCGCTCGTCAACTCGCATCCCAATAATCCCAATATCTAAGGATTTAGATTGCTTCATCTCGAGTAGAGTGTTGATGAAGTTCTGGGTAGCAAAAATATCAAATACGCTCGGCTGAATCGGGATGATGACTTTATCAACGATCTTGAGTGCTTTTTTGAGGGCCCTGTCATCAAATCCAGCTGGTGTGTCTAAAACCGCGTTTTTAAAGCCGCTCAACGATTCTTTGGGGTGATCCTCGTCATACTCCCAGTTAAATACTGGGTTGGCGCCAGGAGGGCGCAAGCTCAGCCAAAGTTTAGAGGATTGTTGTGGGTCTAGGTCCCCAAGCGCTACTTTTTTACCAGTCCAAGCAAAATATCCCGCTATGTTGGTAGAAATTGTGGATTTTCCAACGCCACCCTTGGGGTTGGCGACCATGCAGATTGGCATAAGAGACCCCTAGGGTTGTTCTTAGTAAAGTGGTTATTTTAATAACAATAGAGGCCAAAATTCGAATGTTTTATTCTAAAAAAGTAGGAATTACTTAATGGCGTGTTTGATTTGTAAAGCTTTGCATACTCTTTGGGTAAAAACTTTGTGCTACTGTACGTATTTGGTCAAAGATAATTACCGAGTGTGTAATAATTATCTATGGTTCACCATACCTTGCTAATTATTTGATTTGTGGTTGGTGCACTCATGGTCGTTTTTCAAGTGAATTAGGGAAATAAAATCCAAATATGTTTGATAAATTAACATGAGATAATAAGAAACTTAATAAAAAATATTCAGAAAGTTAGTATGGGTGATTACACAAATATGTCGGCATATTACGATGCCATCATGACATCAGGTTATTACGACTATAAATCAATTGTTGATAATCTTTTACAACATGAACCCTATCAACACGTATTAGAAATTGGCTGCGGGACTGGACTCATTTTGGAGGAACTTGCTAATAGAAAGCACGTCACCAGCATTATGGGAGTTGATTTAACTCAGTCAATGTTAGAGATTGCCCAGGATCGTCTAAAAGGGTTTCCCAACGTCCAACTCTCAAATCAAGACGTCACCAAGTTGGCTCTTGATAAACAGTACGATTTGGTGTTTTCTTATGGCGGCGTATGGTATTTTGTGATTGATGGCGATAACGAACCTTTCCTCGTTAGCCACATACCTGATGCGGGTGCGAATGAGAAGGGCTTTGAGCATCTCACGAAGTATGTGAATCACGGCGGCACACTACTGCTTGGTATACAAGGCCCTCATCACGATTACGAAAAAGTAATCTCTAACGGAATGACTTATTCGCAGAAAATTGACCACTGCGAAGACGGCTTTATCAAGCACTATTACCTGGCAGATAAAGGAAATAATTTAATGGCTCAAACAACTCAATACCGGACCTATGACTTTGCGAGTGCTCAAAAGTTACTGAAATCTTACGGTTTTGAATACCAAAAAGAATCGCACAAAAATAAACTCTTCTTAAGATTTAAAAAAATATAATCATTTTTTTGACTGTTTAGATGATTGCAATCCTATGGAGATGTGCCCTAAAGTGCATCTCTTTTTTGTTTTTAAAATCTCATTTTGAACAGTGTCTAAGTTGCTAAACAAATTAGTACTAAATATCACCTCTTTGAGTCCAATCCTTCTCCCTTAATTCAATTTACATTATTTTTTGAGTAAGTTATGACACCAAATTTGAAACTTAAAATCTTCTTTATCGGTGTCGGCAATATGGGTAACCCCATGGCCATGAATTTGATCAAGGCTGGGTATGACGTACTCATTTTTGATCAAGACTCTTCTAAAGCGCAGAATCTGCTCAAGGCTGGCGGCAAGTGGGCTAGCTCCCTCCAAGAAGGCGCTCAGTGGGCCGATCTGGTCATGGCCTCCTTACCAGGTCCGCCCCAAGTGCGCAGTGTCATGCTTGGTGAGGGTGGGGTTCTAGCGCACATCAAGCCTCATTCGACAGTGATTGATACATCCACCAGTGCAGTTGACTTGGTTCAAGAACTTGTCAAAGTAGGGCTTCAAAAGCATGTTCATTATTTAGAGGCTCCCGTTACAAATGCAGTAGATTTTGCTGCGCTTGGCAAACTCTCGATTTTTGTGGGCGGAGATCAAAGTAGTTTCGAGCAATTTAAGAGTGTACTAAACGTCATTGGCGAGAAAATCTTTTATGTCGGTAAACCAGGTAACGCAGCGACAGTTAAATTATTAACCAATTTGTTGTGGTTTGTGAGCGCTGCAACCATTGGTGAGGCCTTGATGTTAGGTGGTAAAGCCGGTGTTCCGCTCAATACGGTATGGGAGGCAATCAAATCCAGTGCTGGTAACAGTTGGGTTGCAGAGCACGATGTTCCCTCTATCTTTGCAGGGCATTATGACCCCAGTTTCTCTCTGGATCTGTGTGTAAAAGATCTTACCTTGGTCAACGAAATTGCAAACTCCCAGGGTTATTCCCTCACCATGGGCAGTGTTGCCAAATCTTTGTTTGAGCAGGCTCGTGCAACTTATGGGGGCGATGTGGGTGAATTGCATGTTGCAAAACTTTTGGAGGACCGTGTTGGGATGCTGCTTCGCCCGCCCCACGGCATCGAGCAACCCCATCCATCTCACGGCGAGGCGCGAAAGGGTTCAAGTCGACCCGTTCAGGAAAAGTTACTCAAAGAGTCAAAGTCATTAATGCCTCAAGGTGTTGCTGAAAATTACAGATACTGGGGCGAAGATCAAACTGTTTTCGTAGATAAAGCACAAGGGTGTTACATCACTGATGCTGATGGAAGAAGCTTCGTCGAT
Source organism: uncultured Burkholderiales bacterium (assembly GCA_903896615.1). Classification (GTDB taxonomy): domain Bacteria; phylum Pseudomonadota; class Gammaproteobacteria; order Burkholderiales; family Burkholderiaceae_C; genus Limnohabitans. The sequence continues at coordinate 64,653 of CAITYM010000030.1, read as the reverse complement.
TTTCGGCTTGGCTATGGTCCCATCATTTTGGGTTACAGGGACACACGAGTTGACCGCGCAGTTATTGAGCAGATTACCCAACGCGGAACACTCACCGGTTTCTCCACAGCCCTTGACGCAAAGGTTGTCAACCAGATTAAAGCGCTGTGCCCTAATATTGAAAAAATGAGGTTTGCTAATTCAGGTACCGAAGCAGTGATGGGCGCTGTACGCACCGCCCGAGGCTTTACCAAGCGCAAACGAATCGCCATAGTGGAGGGTGGATTTCACGGACTTTATGATGAGATGATGTGGAAATCTGATGTTGAGAGTTGGGATCCCCGCTCAGGCCTGGCTCCTACCGTCATTCCATTTGGTGGCGGTATTCCTGAGAAAACCAGGGACTTGGTAGATGTCATTCCCCTCAACAGCGATGAGGCCCTAGAACAACTCTTTACCGAGCGAAGTGATCAACTTGCTGCAGTGGTTTTAGAGCCCATCGTAGGCAATTGCGGAAGTATCTCTGCAAGTCCCTCTTGGCTTGCACGTTTGAGGGATTTATGTACTCAAAACGGCACCATGCTCATCATTGACGAAGTTAAAACAGGTTTCAGAGTAGCCAAAGGTGGAGCTCAGTCTTTGTACGGTATTCACGCTGATCTAACGACGTATGCTAAAGCAATGGGGAATGGCTATCCAGTCGCCGCCTTTGGTGGGCGCTCAGATGTTATGGACGCTGTTGGTTCAAATAAGGGCGCTGTAGTTCACGGTGGAACCTACACGGCCAATTTGGTTGCCCTGAGCGCGGCTCACGAGACTTTAAATATTTTGACGAATACCAGCGCTTTGGCAACCGTTGACCGGGTGGGGGTTCAAATCCAAGAATTACTCGGACGTGTATTTACAAAAGCAGGTATTGAACACGCGTTTGCTGGTCCCCCTGCAATGTTTGGAATTCATTTCACACCGTCTGTTCCGACCAATTACAGGGATTGGCGTTTAACAAACAGTGCACTGTATCAAAAGTTTGCTTGGAAACTTATTGATTTAGGGGTGATGTTAGAGCCCGACTCGCGCGAGCCCTGGTTTATTTGTGAGGCACACCAACAGCTTGATTTAGATTGGTTGGAGGATACTGCATATAAAGCTATGCAAGCCGTGCTTTGAGCGTAGCCATTGACTGAGCCTTGATGAGCCAATCTTTGTGCATCAGCTTTGCCCCTGTATCTTTGGGCTCAGAAAAGGCCTGCGATTTTGCCGCTCTCAAGTAAGTCAATGTGATCAGCCGCGGGTACTTTAGGAAGGCCAGGCATGGTCAATATATCTCCGCAAACAGCGACAATAAATTCCGCTCCTGCGGCGAGTCTTATCTCTCTTACCCCCAGCACATGGCCGCTTGGGGCTCCGCGAAGACTGGGATCTGTTGAGAAGGAATACTGAGTTTTTGCTATACAAACGGGCAAATGTCCGTAGCCTTGGGCTTCAAGTTCAGCCAATCTGTCAAAGATCTTTTTGTCTGCGCTGACATCGGATGCACCGTAGATCTTTGTAGCTATAGCCTTTATTTTGTTGATCAATGGAGCGTTGTCTTCATACACAAATTTAAAGTTACTCGGCTGCTCACACATTTTCACAACTGCATGCGCTAATTCCTCCGCACCCTTGCCGCCTTGTGCAAAGTGTTTTGCAAGTATCACCTCAGCCCCGTGACGTGCTGCAGTGGCTTTTAAGAGTTCGATCTCCTTTGGAGTGTCTTCGCTGCGGTGATTGATGGCCACCAAGCAAGGTAGTCCAAAATGATTTCTGATGTTGTCGATATGTTTCTCTAAATTCACTAAGCCCGCTTTAAGGGCTTGGAGGTTTTCAGAGCCCAAATCCTTCACCTCTATTCCGCCGTGATATTTGAGGGCGCGAATGGTAGCTACCAGCACCACAGCTGACGGGCGAAGTCCGGATTTGCGACATTTGATATCTATAAACTTCTCCGCACCTAGGTCAGCGCCAAATCCCGCTTCAGTGACCACGTAGTCAGCGAGTTTTAAAGCAGTAGTAGTTGCGATCACAGAGTTACACCCGTGTGCAATATTGGCAAATGGACCGCCGTGAATGAAGGCTAAATTATTTTCAATGGTTTGAACGATGTTGGGTGCAAACGCATCCTTTAAAAGTGCAGTCATTGCTCCTTGTGCGTTTAGATCGCTCGCCAATACAGGTTTTAAGTCTCTGGTGTAACCAATGACGATCTTGCCCAGTCTTTGTTTTAAATCAGTGAGGCTGGTACTTAAGCAGAAAATTGCCATAACCTCAGATGCAACAACAATATCAAACCCATCTTCGCGCACAAACCCATTTCCAGGACCACCTTGACCAATAGTGATTTTCCTCAGTGCGCGGTCATTCATGTCAATAACCCGCTTCCAAGTCACACGTCTTGTGTCAATGTTAAGTGCATTACCATGATAAATGTGGTTGTCTATGAGCGCTGCTAATAAATTGTTCGCCAGTGATATTGCATTAAAGTCACCTGTAAAGTGTAGGTTGATGTCCTCCATGGGCACCACTTGTGCATAACCACCTCCCGCAGCACCCCCTTTCATGCCAAATACTGGCCCTAATGAGGGCTCTCGAAGGCAAATCAACGCTTTTTTGCCAATCTGGTTTAAGCCGTCACCGAGTCCAACAGTGGTGGTTGTTTTGCCCTCTCCTGCTGGGGTAGGCGAAATAGCCGTTACGAGAACTAATTTACCTAGGGGATTGTCTTTAAGTGTGTCAATGTAGTCTAGCGACAACTTGGCTTTGTAATGTCCAAAGGGCTCAAGTGCATCCTCAGGAATAACAGACTTTTCTTTTACTAATTCGAGAATACGACGTTTTTTAGCTGCTTGTGCAATTTCAATATTACTTGGCATGGTGTTACTCGGGGGATTAGTTGTGTGTAGTTAAAGAAGGTGCTTGAGTGCTAAAGTAAATAAAGAACAACACCCCTGGCTACTATCATTGCATTAATTGATGGAGAACCCCGTACAGACCACCCAACCATGCACCAAAAACTGCAATCATGGATATGACAAATCCAACACCTCTTTTAGAAGGATTGGACTGATAAGCTAGGGCGTACAAAATACGACCGATGACCCATATTAATCCCGTGCAAGCGGCTCCTTTGTCACCTAAATAGTAAGCGTAGATCCACATTGAGGGTAAAAAGAGAAGAACACTCTCTATCGTATTCATTTGAACTCTATAGATGCGCTCAAAACCTTCATCCCCCGTGACGGATGGGGCTTGAATTTGATATTTCCCTCTTGCACGACCAACCATTATGAGGTTAGCTAACATGAGCAAAACAATAATTAAGGTGATCAAAGAGGTAAGTGCAAATGTGTTCAAAATAGTACTATGAAGTAAGTATGTATAGCTGGGAAATTTGTATGAAATCAGGGGTAATTTCATCCAAACCGGACAGCTTATATTGTAATGTCCAAAATTCCTAATCTATACTGTGAGCAGCGCAGAGAATTCGGGTAACCACTAGATGGTTTGAGGTTTTCGGCCCTGAATTTCCCTTATCCCGTGATTTAAGGCGGGTAGGGGGTTGAATTAAAAATTTTTTAGTTTGACTCGCCACTTTGTCTGGAAAACACTCAAAAGACCCTTGTCATGAATTCACCCACTGGCCCTACCTCAAAGAAAATAGGTCAATTATTTCAACAAGCTAATCAAGCGCATGTGCAAGGCAAGTTTGAAAATGCCAGACAAGGATATTTAGAAGTTATCAAAGCACAGCCCAAGCATTTTGATGCGCTACATTTGTTGGGAGTTCTTTGTTGTCAATTGAAAGACTTTTCAGCTGCAATTGATTACATCGCGCGCGCGATACAAATTTCACCCAATCCCGCATTTTATTTTTCAAGGGCTGTTGCCCACCAAGAGTTAGGCCAGTTAGAGGCTGCGGAGGATGATTATTCTCAAGCAATCAAAGGAAAGCCCAAATATCCTGAGGCTTACTATAACTTGGGGAATTTGAAGCGTTCGCAGAAAAATAATTCGCAAGCGGTTACTTATTTTGACAAAGCATTGTCTTTAAAGCCAGATTATGCAGATGCTCATTTTAATCGAGGTAATGCGTTAAAAGATCTCCTTGAATATGACTTGGCAGTTCAAAGCTTTGACAATGCCATTGCTTTAAATCACTCCTACGCACAGGCTTACTTAAACAAAGGGATCGCACTAAAGGAGATGGGTCAATTTGAGGGTGCCCTTAATTGCTATCAAAGCGCACTGCTCATTAATCCAAAATACAGTGATGCGTATTCAAATATGGGTATTTTGCAAACGGAGCTCAAGCAATGGCCTCAGGCGATGAGAAGTTTCCAAGAAGCGCTCAATCTAAATCCCCAGCATACTCAAGTGCTGTGGAACAAATCATTGCTCTTACTTTTGCATGGCAATTTCAAAGTGGGCTTTGAACTCTACAGGGCGCGTTGGAGTGAGGGGGTGATGATATCGCCTTTGTTAAGAACTCAAAAACCTTGGTTTGCTTCGCATGAGCGCTCGCCATTAAATAACGCATCCGAGCCAATTTGTGATCGTTTGCTGATCTGGGCAGAGCAAGGCATTGGCGATGAGATCATGTTCGCCAGCTTACTCCCGTGGGCTTCAAGTTTGGCCAAGCAAATACTTGTTCAAACGGACGAGAGACTCATTCCTCTTTTTAAAAGAAGTTTCCCTGAGTACACTTTTTTTGCTAAAGGAGTACCTGTAGGGGATCATGCATTTGACTTCCACATGCCAATGGGTCAACTAGCGGAGATGTTTTGTCAAAGCCTTGATGCTTTCCAATCCATTCGACCTTGTTATTTAATAAGCGACAAGATTCGCAGGGATCAAATTAAATCACGAATCCCCCAAAACGGCAAACCTACTATAGGTATTAGCTGGAGAAGTAAGAACGACAAAAAGGGATTGGCCCGCAGTATTTCGGCTACAGATTTAGTGGGAGCCTTAAGTTTTAATGGATTTGGTGGAATGGATGTCAATCGGTTTAATTTTATTAATCTTCAATATGCAAGTACTCAAGAAGAAATCAATCTTGTACGAGATGCCCTTGGTATTGATTTAATTGGTTTTAATGATATCGATAATTACTTAGACATTGATGGTTTAGCCGCTTTGATTGATGCCTGTGATGCCGTAGTGTCTATCGATAACTCAACGGTCCACTTGGCAGGTGCGCTGGGTAAAACTGCTCTAGTGTTACTGCCCTTCAGTTCTGACTGGCGGTGGGGCTTAAATGTCAGTGAGTCTTATTGGTACCCAAGCGTTAGGTTATACAGACAAACCAATGCTGGGGAGTGGGCAGGGCCCTTGCTGCAACTACAAGCGGATTTACCTGGCTTGAGTTGACCAACCAAGCCGTATTAGCCAAAGCACTAAGCAAACTCAAACTCAAACGCCACGCTAAACGCCACGCCAAACGCCAAGTAGTTTATGAATTCTTGTTGAGGCACTGGTGTACTCAAGCGGTGTGCTTACTTGGCCTGTCAACTTAGCGGCAACCGCATTTGCTGCAAGCGTTGCCTCATGAAAACCACTTAACAGCAGCTTTCTTTTTCCGGGGTACGTATTGATATCGCCTACCGCATAAATACCGTTAATAGAGGTACTAAAAGTTTCGGGACTAACTATGAGGGCTTTGCGCTCCATCTGGAGTTCCCACTCAAGCAAGGGACCAAGCTTAGGAGATAGTCCCAACGATTCAATCAAGTAGTCGCAGTTAATTAGAGTTTGTTCGCCTTGGCTATCCGTCAACATAAGGTGTGTTAAGACACCCTTTCTCTCTTGGATTGAAGTGATTTGTGCAACTTTAAATTTGAGGTGACCGGTTTTCAAAGTTTTATCAAGTTGGTCTTGTACCGAATCATCAATGTCTAATTTATCTCGCCTGTAAATAAGTGTGACTCGCCCTTGAGAGGAGGGATGATTCGAAGCTTTGATTGCCACATTCACAGCATTTTCATTTGCCCCGTAAATAACAATCTCTTTGTCCTCTAGCTCCACTGCATCAGGTAATGTATGGAAAACTTGTGTCTGTTTATTCCTAATGGGTTTAAGTTCTGCAAGCGGTAGTTCCTTGTGAACGAATGCACCGACACCTGCAGCGATGACGACGCAGCGTGCGCTGTATAAAGTGCCTGTATTCGTAGTTACTTCAAACCCATTTGCAACGACCTTCAGTGATCGAACACACTCTCCAAGGTGGATGGGCGTGTGAAAGGGCGCAATTTGTGTATGAAGTTGATCGACAAGTTGTTGAGCGGTGATTCTTGGAATTCCAGGTATATCGTAAATAAATTTATCTGGATACAAAGCACTGCACTGACCACCTATTTGTGTATGAGCATCGATCACATGAGCACTAATCTCATGCAGCCCAAGTTGGAAGACTTGAAAAAGTCCTACAGGCCCAGCCCCAATAATCAATACTTCGGTTTGGATGGGAGTGGCGGACACGGACGTATTTATAGTGTAAGGCTCGAGAACTTTTTTTGAATTGATGCAGCGCTTGAGTCTAAAAAAGTCATTCGCGTTGGTTAGTTACGGACTTACCGTGTTAATTCCGATAATTTGTTGGTTTTATCTTTCCACTCGTCAGCATCAGCCAAGGGTGCTTTGCGTTTTGTAATACTTGGCCAACCGATGAGGGACAACTCAGCATTCAGTTTTGTCATATGCTCTTGATCGCTGGGTACGTCTTCTTCTGCGTAAATAGCATTGACTGGGCACTCAGGTATACAAACTGCGCAGTCGATACACTCATCTGGGTCAATTGTTAGAAAATTAGGACCCTCTCTAAAGCAATCGACAGGACAGACGTCAACGCAATCGGTATATTTACAGCGAATACAAGCTTCAGTTACTACGTGGGTCATGACAGTTTAAGGTGTGAGTGCAAATTGAATGTGAAATGAGGGGGTAGCAACAAGGCGCAGGAAAAGAGCTCGCGCTAATGTACTCCCTCAAGGTGTATTTTAAATCAAAAAAAGTGTTTGAAATCAGCGATCTTTTTAGAAAAATGATGAAGACTACAGAGGCATTTAGTGGTCTGAGAGAAAAGTTAGAGCTTTATTGACCCTGAACACTTGAAATAACTTCATCCTAACTAATCAATACCGCTGCAGAAGTCCTATGGCTAGCCGTATCAACCAAAATCATGGCACCCAAATTTCGAGATTCACTGTATTTGAGCGCGGGGATTTCTTGTTGCAAAACTAAAACGACTTGTCCAATCTCATTGGGCGCAAGCTCTTGTGCGGGAGTTTGTTCAAGGGTATTGATGTCAATCTTGTAGGCTATTTTTTGCACCTTGCATTTGACCCATTTATGAGCGTGAAGGGCGTGATACATCCTGCCTGCAACAAGAGGCTCATCATCCATCCATGCCAGCACTGCGCTCACCTCACGGCTTGCTTGGATGGGGTGGTCTGCATCAATAATTGCATCGCCTCTAGAGATATCTACCTCTTTATCCAAAATTATGCCTGCACTTTGACCCTCGCTCACCTCACCAGGAACCCTAATCGTATTTAATACCTGCGCGATCACCGCAGTTTGAGTACCTGGAAATATTTTGACTTTTTGTCCGGCCTTTGCAGTCCCAGTCGATACTTTTCCCCAGAAAATACGTCTACCGTGAGCAGTCGTTGAAGAGTCGTGAAACTTCTCAACCCACTGAACGCTTTGCGAAAAATGTGCGTGTGAGTCAACCGGTGTGTTGCTCAAACTCTCTAGTAGCTGGATCAGTGAGGGGCCAGAGTAATCACACCAAGCCTTGGTAGTGTTGACCACATTCCATCCCTTCAGGGCCGAAATAGGCACCAGGGCTGTCGGTTGGATTTCAACTTGAGTCGCGAAGCGGTTGATGGCCGCGCTGATGTTTTTGAAGGCCAGTGCCTGAGCTTCTAAGTCAGAGAGTGAGGCGCTTTTGATGGCGTCAAGCTTGTTGATCGTAAAAATAACGCTCGGAACTCGAAGTAACTTAAGGAGTAGGCTGTGGCGCCGAGTCTGTCGAAGGAGTTCAAGAGTAGGGCTTTGCCAATCCAATTTTGTGGCATCAATTAGGACGACAGCTGCATCAGCGCTGGATGCAGCTGTGACCATATTTCGGGTGTACTGTTCATGACCTGGGGTATCCCCAATAATGAATTTTCTGCTCTCGGTTGAAAAATAACGATAAGCGACATCAATAGTGATTCCTTGTTCGCGCTCAGCGCTCAGCCCGTCGGTGAGCATAGCCAAATCAATCTCCCCGTGGCTCTCAATGCCTGCAAGATGATCTTGTAAAACCGCCTTAGAGTCAACAAGAAGTCTTCCGATAAGTGTGCTCTTGCCGTCGTCAACGGAACCACAGGTAATAAATTTAAGGGCGGCAAGATGACCCAGGTTTGATTCGTTCACGGTATTTGATACTTCCCCGTTGTTTAAGATCGTGCTATTCATTAGAAATATCCTTCCTTCTTTCTCTTCTCCATGGATGCTTCAGATGTTTTGTCATCCATGCGTGTCGCACCGCGTTCGCTCACATCAGCGGTGAGTGTCTCTAAGACAATATCTGCAGCATTCGCGGCAGTGCTCTGCACAGGACATGTACACGTAATATCTCCAAGGGTTCTAAACCTAACGCTTCGGACTTCAACCGTTTCTCCAGCCTGCGCAGGGGTCAACTCCGTGATGGGAACCAAAAGACCTTTGCGCTCGACGACCTCACGTAGGTGGGTATAGTAAATGTTGGGTAGCTCAATGTTTTCTCGCTCAATGTATTGCCATACATCTAGTTCAGTCCAGTTGGAGATGGGGAACACTCTAAAGTGTTCGCCAGGTTGTAGTTTGGTGTTGTACAAACTCCAGAGTTCCGGGCGTTGTGCCTTGGGTTGCCATTGTCCAAAACTATCCCTATGGGAGAAGATACGCTCTTTTGCCCGAGCTTTCTCCTCGTCCCTTCTAGCTCCGCCCATGAGTGCATCAAATTTAAATTCCTCAATGGCTTCAAGCAGAGTCACCGATTGGTGAGCATTTCTAGGTTCGTCGGGACGGGATAAGCGAACAGTGCCTCTGGCCATGGAATCTTCAACAGATCTTACGATCAGCTCAGCCCCCAGCTCTTTTGCCCTTTTATCTCTAAACGCAGTGACTTCGCTAAAGTTATGTCCGGTATCGATCATCAACAGCGGGTAGGGCAAGCGGCCCGTGCCAAATGCTTTTTCTGCACATTTAAGCATCACAAGGGAGTCTTTACCGCCAGAAAATAACAGGGTGGGGCGTTCAAAGGAGGCTGCAACTTCGCGCAAAATAAAGATGGTCTCCTCCTCCAGTGCGTTTAGTTGCGCATTACTCAAAGGATGCATCAAATCGGAGTGGCTACTTGCGTTCATGGGATTAAATTCAGAAAAATGAGAATTGAAAAATTTGTGAGCGTTTTTATTTTTGGTGAAGACCACATTCTTTTGCCGAAGCATCCTCCCACCACCAGCGGCCTGCCCTAAAGTCTTCACCCAAACTGATTGCACGCGTACAAGGCGCGCAGCCAATGCTGGGATAAAACTGATCGTGAAGGGGGTTGTAGTCAACACTGTTTTCAGACAGAAAATGCCACACATCCCCCCAGCTCCAATGCATGAGTGGATTAAACTTTGTGATGGGTTTGCCCCCCTGAAAGTCCTCCTCAGTCCACTGCATTTGTGCTCGGTTATTGGACTGCTCTGCACGCAAGCCCGTAATCCATGCCTTTTGGCCAGATAGCGCGCGAGATAAAGGCTCTAGCTTGCGAATTTGGCAGCACTCTTTTCTGAGTGGTTGTGACTTGTACATTGCATCTTGACCCTCACGGCGTATAAAAGAAATCACGCTTGAGAGTTCTGGCTTATAAACAAGTACCTGTGAGCGGTTGGATGCGCGCGCTTGCACTCGCTCCAAAAGGGATAGTGTTTCAGTGTGCAATGCACCCGTATCCAGCACAAAGATATTGACCGCGAGGTCAAGTTGATGAATCAATTCAGTGATAACCATATCCTCAGCGCCTAAACTGGACGCTTGAATGCAGGGGCTGAACTGGCTCGCAGCTTGTTTGAGAAGATCTTTTGTTTGATCTAATTTTTCAGCAAAGTTTTCACTTGGTTTATTGTGAACTTCGCTGGCTTTTGGGGGGGGCTTGTGTAACATACGTGAGTCTTGGATCAATGCATTTATTTGAGAAACTGGCAATGGGTGCATTGGCCCGGCAATTACCGGGCAAAGGCGGGGGTAGGGTTTATAGCATCGCCTTGGTAGAACCCTTTGAAATGATTGAGCAGACGGATTCCGTGTTCAATGTCTTGATCCGCTCTTAGCTCTGCACTCGTAAAACCAGTGCGAGCAATTTGAATTAATTGATCAATCAGTACGTCACCTGTCGCGCATAGATCTCCCTCAAAGGATCTGCGGTTTCTAAGCATTACGGCTTGACTGAAAGCTCGACCGTCCGTGAATTTTGGAAAATGCAGGCGGATCGATTTGACGCCCTCAAGTGATATTTCTAGTGGATCAACATCATTGCTTAGTTCCAATACACCAGAAGGTAAGGTTATTGGTTTCTCCTGGGGAGCGTGAAATAAGTTAAGTTTCATATAAAAAACACACTGAGATAAGAAATGGATGAAAATTTAATTTGTTATTGACTCGCTGTGCTTATTCTTCTCGCTGCGCTCAACTGCCTTGGCGATCAAGTCGAGCGGCGTTTGCAACTGCTTTAAAAGACTCAAAGCCCACTCTTTTGAGCGTTTCAATGAACGGCTCTTTGGAAATGCGGTGCGCCGTGTAGTGCGCGAGAACTTCTTCAATTACACCCACCACTTCTTCAGATGAAAAGGATGGTCCAACTACACGACCCGGCGTGGGGGCTCCACCGAGTGCGCTGCCATCACTTCCGCCCAGTGTTACTTGGTACCACTCTTGACCGTCTTTATCCACACCTAAGACACCGATGTGACCACTGTGGTGGTGCCCGCAGGAGTTGATACATCCGCTGATATGCAGATCTACCGGTCCTATGTCTAATATTTCGTCCAGGTCAGTGAAACGTTGCGTGATTGAGTCTGCAACAGGTATGGACCTTGCATTGGCAAGTGCACAGTAATCTCCCCCAGGGCATGCAATCATGTCAGAGATCAAACCAATGTTAGGTTGTGCAAAGCCAGCCGCTTTGGCTGCAAGCCAAAGTGCATATAGATCACTCTCATGGACCCACGGGAGGACCAAGTTTTGGGCGTGAGTTACACGCACCTCAGAGCACGAGAAGTCATCGCAAATCTTTGCTGCTTGCTCAAGCTGAGTTGCAGTTGCGTCCCCCGGCGCTTGACCGGGCCGTTTAAAAGAAAGGGTCACAATTCTGTAATCTACCAACCGATGGGGGGCAACGTTTTGATCTAACCATCTTGTGTACGCGGCCCTGTGCTCGGGACTTACAGTTTGGTCATATGCGGGTTTGGTTGCATTGAGCGTTTCAGATTTTGGTTGAATTGTGACCTTATGGGGTACTTCAAACATGGCACGAACACGCTCTAACTCGCGGCTTGTAATGGTGTGAGGCGCGCGGTCCTCCTTGTGAATGCGATCAAACTCAGCATCTACTTCTTTTGTAAAACGCTCTTGTTCGGCCTTTACTAAGATCTTTATGCGAGCTTTGTAGATGTTGTCTCTTCTACCCCAGCGATTAAAAATGCGAACCACCGCCTCAATGTAATTAATGATTTCATTGGCAGGCAAAAATTCTTTAAGAACGGGCGCAATGAGGGGTGTTCTACCCATACCACCGCCAACCAACACTTTGAAACCAAGTTCGCCTGTAGCATTTTTATAAAGGTGCAGACCGACATCATGCCAAGCAGTTGCTGCCCGGTCTTCGGTGGAGCCGGTAATTGCAATTTTGAACTTTCTTGGCAGATATGCAAACTCAGGGTGCAACGTGCTCCACTGCCTAAGTATTTCTGCATAAGGTCTTGGATCGGCTATTTCATCTTGAGCAATGCCAGCGCGCTCATCGCTGGTGATGTTGCGAATGCAGTTACCACTGGTTTGGATGCCGTGCATGTCAACACTCGCAAGCAAATCCATTACATCAGCGCTTTTATCAAGAGGGATCCAGTTGTACTGGACATTTTGGCGAGTTGTGAAATGAGCGACCCCTTTAACAAGTCTTGGTCCTGGAGTCGAACCAATCAAGTCTTGTTTGGATTGCGCTTCGGCCAAGAGTTGGTCTGTGGGTTTATCAAACTCGCGAGCGATGGTGGCTAGTACTCTAAGTTGAGCTGAGCTTAGTTCGCCGTAAGGAACTGCGACCCTAAGCATAGGCGCGTAGCGCTGAACATACCAGCCGTTTTGGAGTCGCAAGGGCTTGAACTCATCCTCACTGAGATTGCCATTTTGATAGCGCACTAATTGGTCTCTGAACTGTAGAGCTCGGTCTTTAATAAATTCGCGGTCAAAAGAGGTGTACTGATACATGATATTTTTAATTGAGCACCAGGCGGCTTCCCGCCCAAGTAAGAAGAATGGAGAGTGCAAAACGAATAAATCTTTCGGGTGCTTTTGCAACTACTAAAGAACCCAACCAGATTCCGGGAATTGATCCGCACAAAAGCAAACCAAGCATTTGCCAATTCACAGTGCCCAGTGACGCGTGTCCAAGCCCTGCAACTAAGGTAAGCGGCACGGCATAGGCAATATCGCTCGCCACAATCCGTTGCAAGGGGAGTAACGGATACAAAATTAGCAAAACTGTAACGCCTATAGCCCCAGCCCCCACTGAAGTCAGTGTGACCAAAACCCCAATCAAAGCTCCAAAAACAATGGGGTAAGCAATGTGTTTTGGTTTTTGGCTGAGCTCCGCATTATCCTCCTCTGTAGGGGGGGATAATTTTGATCCCCTGATGACTTTGTACAAAGTCGCAGCCGCTGTCAATAAAAGTGCCGCTCCCAAAGTTACGCTCATCAGATGTTGAACAGTCTTGGACTGCGAGCCGACTTCGTGCAAAACCGCGATAGTCACTAGGGATGCAGGAATGCTGCCAGCGCAAAGTGTTAAGACAACCCTCCAAGGCACTAATTTGCGACGAGTTAAATGAATCAATCCACCAAATTTGGTTCCTGCCGCAAAGAGCAAATCGGTTCCCACTGCTAAAGCAGGTTGAATACCGAATCCAAAAATCAACAGCGGCGTCATGAGGGAGCCTCCCCCAACCCCGGTTAAACCCACAATGGTCCCCACGGTGAAACCCGCTACGATAAAAGCAATATTTTCCATGCCGCTACTATAGCCTTTTGATATATAAAATCAAAATATCAATTAGTTTTAGATATATGACTTTTAGGAATATATGCATTTAATACTTACTAAGTATTAAATTTTCTGATTTTTTTCAGTAAATGCCCCTCAATAGGCACGGGTTCTAAATGGATAGAGGCTGCCAATATTTCTGCACACAGTGGCGCTAAAGCAAGACCCTTAGATCCAAGCCCTGCCAAGACGCTCAAGCCCTTTAAGTTAGTTGATTTAGCTGATTGAGTTGATGACTCGTCTAACCCCGGCCCGCAGAAATCCTCTGCCCACGGGATACGGTTACGTGTATTGCAACGCCACTGACTCCAGGCTTTCAAGCTTGGATTGTCCAAAGCCACTTCGCCTGGGTTGGATTGTCCTAAGTGCTCAAGTACAGCATCACAGGCATTGGGATAAAGTCCTTTGAGCTTTTGTAAATTTAATGCATGGCGCTTTAAGGTATTTGATCCGTGGGGGAGTGTAGAGTTTGTAAAAGAAATTTGCTGGGATATTCGCTCGAAAGTAGAGCCTGCGTACCAACGACTCATTAAGTTATTGTCCTGTGATGGGCGTACAAAAAAACTACCCTCACCATTCAAGGGGAAGTTATTCAAGTCCTTGCACGCAGTGTTTGGAAGCTCACCCCATGAGAGTTGACCGTAAGTGCTCTCAAGCAAAGCACGCTCCTCATAGCCCTTAATCAAAGGCGAGAGCAGGGTGTCTACACCCGCTGCATTTGTTAAGATGACTTGTTCAAAGCGCATTTCATTCAAGTCTTGCAAACTCACGCACAAAGGTTGATCATTACCCAACGGGTTTGTAGTGCTTGGTCCTTCTAGAGTCCAAAGCGGGGCGCGTAACTCCGCGGACTGTGTGCAATCAACATCTACCCTTGAGCTCGAGTTTTTATGTAGATTGATTTTGGTAATCTTCGTAATCTTCGTTTGACCGTAAAACTCTATTCCTTGTGTTTTAAGGATGGCCTCAATTAATTGCGAGGGATCTACCCATCCACCGCGTTTGTGCCAAACGTTAGGCAGGACTGCATGCTTTGTTGCATCAAGGGTTGACCCCTTCAAGAATTGATGGCCAGTATGGCGTTGGTCTAATTCGCACCAATCACGTCCCTGACTCGTTTGAAATATCTCAAAGGAGCTTGGATCTGGGGTACGTTTTTTTGATATTCCCCCGACACTTTTGATCGACGAATTCACAGTGACGTTGGTCGGAGTGATCTCAAGCACGCCGCTGATATCCCAGTGCTCGCCCAAACTGCGGGGCATGACTTCTTTTAAGAGTTGATGAGTCGCTCTGACCCCAGCGCGGCTTAGTTTTGAGCTTGCGTTATCGTCAGCGCTTAACTGAGTCGAAAAAATGCCAACAGGAACACCTGAGGCCCCTTGCGCAGGGGCTGGCTCAGTGTCAAACACAGCGACACTCCAACCCCTTTTAGCCATAGCGTAGGCTGCGCAGGCCCCTGCCAAACCAGCACCAATCACTGCACATCGCCTTGGAGCGGGTGCCGAGCTAAGCGGCATCAATACGCTTTTAATATGTGGGTGAAGTTGGAGTTGAAGTCGACGCCTAGGTTTGAAAGCCTTGTAAGTGGCCTCCAAGCGCTCTAAATTTAGGGATAGTTCCGTTTTTTTATGACATTCAAAGCCGAGTATTTCTAGGCTTTTGATCACAGTGGAAGAAACGCACCACGTGGCTAGTTGAGCGCTCGGTTTGGCGAGTTGGGAGATTCGCCCCAAAATCTTGTGAGTCCACATTTGAGGATTAACTTCAGGACTAAATCCATCGAGGAACACTGTGTCTGCGCGCATCTGGAGATCGTGTAATGCAGTTTGGACTTCACCCATACAAAGTAGGAGGGTCACAGCCCCGCCTTCAAATTTGAGGTGATGAAATCCAGGCACTAGACCAAACCATTGCTCCTTGAGTTGAAGCGCCAAACGCGATAGCTCAGGCCAAGGGGAAGCGCTACGCACCAAATCATTGATTGAAACGGGGTACTTTTCTACCGAGACAAAGCTTAAGCGTTTAGGTCTTAAATGGCTAGGCAAGCTCAGCCAATGAGCCCAAGTACAAAGAAAATTTAAGCCAAGCCCAAATCCGGTCTCTAATACGCTCCAGTGTTCTTGGCCCGCCCACAAGGGTCGAGGGTTTAACAAACCAGTCCCTTTTAAGTACACTTCATTGCCTCTAACAACTCCTAAATCACGAGCCGGTAATTCAGGGTTTTCTATATTTCTTAAGATGCAACGGTAAGTGTCGTTGAAGTACTTGCTCTTAGGCGTAACTTCATCCGCCCACTCAACGGGACTCTCATGTTGGTGAACAATCAAAAGAGTGCCTATTACCTATTAATTTGATGCTGCGAGGCGATCTCAAGATTAGGCGTTTGGTGGGGGAACGTATCCTTGTACGCTGTCCGCACCCTCACCAAAGAAGTGCTTCTCCATTTGCCTAGCCAGGTACTGCCTTGAGCGAAGGTCTGCTAGGTTCAGTCGGTTCTCGTTGACTAGCATCGTTTGCTGTTTTAACCACTCAGCCCAAGCTTGTTTGCTCACGCTTGTCCAAATTTTTTTGCCGAGTTCACCTGGGTAGGGGGGTAAATCTAGCCCCTCTGCTTCGTGTCCTAGTTTGATGCAATTTACCATGCGAGTCATAAAATCATAATCCTTAAGCTTGGAAATCAGGGCCATCCAAATCTGGCCCGTGATTTTTTGTTGAGATGCGAAGATAATGTTATTTTCGCATAATCGTTACAAGTTAGGCTCTTCTATGTCTTTTGATTTGTTTTTTAAACCTCGCGTTGCAAGTGCATTTGTCTTTATTGCGTGCACATCCTTGCTAGCATTTGGCCTTTATTTACAAGAATCACTGGGACTAGAGCCTTGCCCAATGTGTATTGTGCAGCGTTATGCACTCATACTCATCGCCATTTGTGCTGGTTTAGGTTGGTTCATCAACCGACCTAGAGTACTTTTAGGGTTCTCAGTCACGGCGCAGTGTCTCGCAGCTTTTGGAGCTTTTGTAGCTGCAAGGCAAAGTTGGCTTCAATGGTTCCCCCCAGAGACCTTGAGTTGTGGGAGAGATCTATACGGCATGATAGAGAATTTTCCCTTAAAACGAGCAATCCCAATGATTTTCAAAGGCAGTGGGGATTGCACTGTGGTCGACTGGACGTTCCTTGGCGGATCTATAGCAAACTGGTCTTATATTTGTTTTATATTGATATTGACCTATATCGCAATATTACAGATAAAAGCATATAAAAACTCGAGCAATATCACCGCAAATTAAGCTTATACGCAGTGCGTTTTATGCCAGCTTTTTGACCAGCACAATGCTTTTGCGGTCCCAGTTGTATTTTTTATTGCGCGCAGGCGGTAGCCACTCTGTATCCACAATCACAAATCCGCGCTTGACAAACCAGTGTTGAGTCCTTGTTGTAAGTACGAAAATGCTCTCCAACCCCATTGACTTTGCTCGTGCTTCAATTCGTTTGAGAAGCTTCTCGCCGTCTCCTTGAGACTGTGACTGGGGTGAGACGGTTAGCGCCGCCATTTCAGCTGTTTTATGCTCTGGATAAGGATAAAGTGCGGCACATCCGAAAATCACTCCGTCATGTTCTATGACTGTGTACTGCTCAATATCGCGTTCAATCTCGCTTCTACCGCGTTTAACGAGTGTGCCGTCCCGCTCAAAGGGTTCAATCAATTGAAGCACGCCCCCCACATCTTCGTGAGTTGCCTCGCGCAGGCTCTCTAATTTCTCATCCACAACCATGGTGCCGATGCCGTCATGCATGTAAATCTCTAATAAAAGAGCTCCGTCTACAGCAAAAGGCAAGATATGGCTTCGTTCAACGCCAGATTTACAGGCTTTAACACAGTGTTGGAGGTAAAAACCAATATCTTGGGGATGTGTTGCAGGGGGTAGTTGGCTTAGTAACTTTTCTGCTGCGTCCAATGGCAATTCGGTATCAATTGGGTTGTCTTCAGTTTCAATACTGAATGGATTGATGCGAATACCTGGCACTTCGGTGACGAAGATGAGTTTGTCAGCTTGCAAAGCTATAGATACGGATGTGGCAACCTCTTCCATCGAAAGATTAAAGGCCTCACCTGTGGGAGAGAAACCAAAAGGGGACATTAAAACGAGAGATCCTGCAGCGAGGGTTTGGGTAATGCCTTTAACATCAACTTTTCGCACGAGGCCGGAGTTCATAAAATCGACTCCGTCCAAAATGCCTACAGGGCGGGCGGTAAGGAAGTTACCGGATATAACCCTCATGGTAGCCCCCGCCATGGGCGTGTTGGGTAATCCTTGACTAAAGGCCGCTTCGATTTCGTAGCGCAGTTGACCTGCAGCCTCTTGGGCGCAGTCCAGCGCAACCTCATCTGTAACTCTCATGCCGTGAGAGTATTTAGGTATGTGGCCCTTCGCTAGTAATTGCTCATTCACTTGAGGCCTAAAGCCGTGAACCAATACCAAGTTCACTCCCATGCTGTGAATGAGCGCCAAATCTTGGACAAGATTGGGTAGTTTGCCTGCTGCGATTGCTTCGCCGGATACGGCCACGACGAAGGTCTTCCCCCTGTGCATATGAATATAAGGGGCAACAGCGCGAAACCAAGGAACAAAGGTAAAGTTAAATACGTTTGACATTGTCAATTTGTTGCGAAGTGGTTAGAAAATAGCTTAGACAAGGTTCTACGCTGAGATAATAGGGAGCTCAAAACAGCCGTGCTGTCCTGCGAATTGTCACTCATCTTTGGTCCAAACTTGCAAGTCTCTTCTCCTTTGTCTATCGAATTTCCCGAATCTTTGCCTGTCTCGTTGCGCAGAGGGGAAATTATGCAGGCGATCGAAACTCACCAAGTAGTGATCATATGCGGAGAAACGGGTTCCGGCAAGACCACTCAGCTTCCAAAAATGGCCCTAGCGCTTGGAAGGGGTGCTGCGCGTAAGGCCCAAAATAAGAACCCAACCCAAAACGAAAGCAAGACAAACCGGCCTAGTCATTTTCTAATCGGGCACACACAACCTAGGCGGATCGCTGCAACCTCCGTTGCTAAGCGCATTGCAGATGAACTTAAAACGAGCCTTGGAGACATTGTCGGCTACAAGGTCAGGTTCCAAGACAAATTAAGTACCTCAACGCGCGTCAAACTAATGACCGACGGAATACTTCTGGCTGAGTCGCAAAATGACCCGTTACTAAAGGGCTATGACACCATCATCATAGATGAGGCTCATGAAAGAAGTCTAAATATTGATTTTCTGCTCGGACATCTAAAACAAATCCTTCCTCAGAGACCTGACCTTAAAGTTATCGTAACCTCTGCAACCATTGACGCTAACCGTTTTGCAGAGCATTTCGCAACTAAAGATGGACCCGCCCCAGTGCTTATGGTCTCTGGGAGAATGTTTCCAGTGGAGATGCGTTACCGACCCTTTGAGGAGGCACGGGACTACGGTTGGTTAGAAGCTTTAGCAGATGCAGTCGATGAGCTATGGGTTGCAAAGCCAAGTCAAACAATGCCAAAACTTGAAGCGTCAACTTCAGTTGGCGAGGAGGCGAAGGAGAGCGCTGAAAAAATTCAATTGCTTGAAATAAATAATAACCTTGAATCCTCTGCCCAATCTATCAAACAATTGCCTCAATTTGCTACTCAAGTTCTCCCATCCATGGGAGATATTTTGGTTTTTTTACCTGGGGAGCGCGAAATTCGAGAAGCTTTGGGCCACCTGAGCTCTCATTTAAGCACTCGAGCGTTGACGCGCCAATGTGAGGTGGTCCCTTTGTTCGCAAGATTAACCCAGGCTGAACAAGATAAGGTTTTTCAAACAGGCGGTGCTCCTCGTATTGTTTTGGCAACCAATGTGGCTGAAACCTCACTTACCGTTCCGGGCATTCGATTTGTGATTGATTTGGGGACAGCCCGTGTGAAGCGCTACAGTTATCGTAGCAAAGTAGAGCAACTATTGGTCGAGCCCATCTCTCAAGCTGCAGCTAATCAACGTGCTGGTAGGTGTGGCCGCGTTGCTGAGGGCATTTGTATTCGTATGTACAGCTCGGAGGATTTTAACGCGAGGGCTAAGTTCACAGATCCTGAAATACTTAGGAGCTCCCTTGCAAGTGTGATTTTGAGGATGAAGTCACTTAAGTTTGGGCAGGTAGAGGAGTTTCCCTTTTTGGAGGCTCCAAAGCCCAAAGCGATATCAGATGGATATCAACTACTAGGTGAACTTGGGGCAGTTGATGAGCAGTTGGAGTTGACGCGAATTGGAGCAGAGCTTGCCAAGCTGCCGCTTGATCCACGCATTGGGCGGATGATTTTGGAAGCCCGCTCACGACAGTCGCTGGCTGAAGTTTTGATAGTTGCCTCAGCGCTTAGTGTTCAAGATGTTAGAGATCGTCCCTTGGAGCAACAAGGGGCAGCGGATTCTGCACATGTGAAGTTTAGGGATGAGAAAAGCGAGTTCACTGGATATTTGAAAATTTGGAAATGGGTGAACGAGCAACGAGGAAGTGAGAGAGGTGCAGACGGACAGATTACCCATAAACTCACTAATCGCCAGTATGAGCAACTGCTTAAGCAAAATTTCCTAAGCATAAGGCGTTTAAGGGAGTGGCGAGACGTTTACACACAACTTCTATTGTTGATTAAGGAGCAAAAATGGAAGCTCAACACCGACGCCCCAAGTTATGAGCAGTTGCATCAATCCCTACTTAGCGGATTGATGGGCAACATCGGCTTTAAAAGTGATGAGCATGATTTTTATTTAGGTGCCAGAGGTATTAGGTTTTACAAACACCCAGGTGTACATTTGTCCAAGAAAACCCATCGATGGGTGGTCTGTGCCGAGTTGGTGGAGACTACTCGGTTATTTGGGAGAGGAATTGCTGCAATCGATCCCTTATGGTTAGAGGACCTAGGCGCACATCTATTAAAGCGACAACTATTAGATCCAAAGTTTGATCCACGTAAAGCGGAGGTGAGCGCTTTCGAGCGAGCTACTCTTTACGGCTTACTTGTTTACAGCGGCCGCAGAGTCCCCTATGCAAAGGTCGATATTCAAGGAGCACGCGAGATCTTCATACGTCAAGGATTGGTGGACGGGCAGTGGCTTGGAAATCTTCCGTTTCTCTCCGCTAACCAGAAAATGATTCGTATTGTTGAAGAGTTGGAACACAAGTCTAGGCGTCAAGATGTATTGGTGGATGAAGCGCTTATTTTTGCTTTTTATGATCAAAAAATTCCTGCAGACGTCTTCAACGGGATCACCTTAGAGCGTTGGTATAAACAAGAATGCCTTACCAGTGCACAACCCCCGTTACTCTTAACACGGGATGAGTTGATGCGACATGAAGCACAGGGCATCACTACCGAAGCTTTTCCTAAAACCGTAAAGCTTGGTGGAGTGGACTGCACGGCCGTTTATTTGCATGAGCCTGGCTCTGCACGTGATGGTATTACAGTAAATGTTCCACTTTTTGTGCTCAATCAGGTAAGTGAAGAACGTGTTGAATGGCTTGTCCCAGGCATGTTGAAAGAGAAGATCCTTGCACTTTTAAAGAGCCTGCATCAAAAGCCTAGAGCTCGTTTGGTGCCTTTGCCCGAAACTGCTCACCGCTTTGCGCAAGAACTGAGCGTTCAAGAAATTTTTGGACGCGGATCGCTGATTGACGCTTTGGTAAAGTGTGTTGTTGCCCAAACTCAGGTTGAGGTAAAAAGGGGGGACTTTAAGGTTGAAACCTTATCCGCGCATCATTACATGAACTTCAGGGTCGAGGGTGAGAGTGGTCGTCAATTGGGAATGGGGAGAAATCTGGGCGCTTTAAAAGCAGATTTGGGAGCCCAGGCAAGGGGGGCCTTTCAAGCCCTAGCGAGTCTAAAGCTTCAAAGCTCAGTTGAGACGGCAAGTATTGGTCGCTCTAGCGGATCAGACAATAAAAGTGGTGCTTCGTTCAATGCAAACTCAAACTCAGGCCTGAACCAGAAATCAGCTGGAATAGTTAACAATACCAATTCTCGTAACGCTATAAAGCCCTTTCAAGAAGCGGGCCATTTAGAGAGAACGCTTGAACTCTCCCAAATGGGAACTTATACACAGTGGAGTTTTGGTGAGTTACCTGAACTCTTAGAAATTCGTCGGGGTGAGCAAACTTTAATTGGTTTTCCTGCCCTAATAGATGAAATCATAAGCGTTCGGATTGAGGTTTTTGATGAGCCAAGCATAGCTCAGCAAAAACACCGGATCGGTCTCAGAAGGCTCTTTGCTTTGCAGATCAAAGATTCAATTAAGTATTTAGAGAAAAATAATGCAGAGTTGTCATCTGCATTAGTAATGAATTTTGCTCAGGCCCTGAAAAACTTAGATACTGCTGCGCAAACGGCCAATGCAAAGGGGGGGGCAAGTTCCACTTCAGGGGCAATATCAATTGAAACTTTAAAACATCAAATTATTGATTTAGCCCTAGAGCGCACCTTCATGATGGAGCCTTTGCCACTAAATGAGCAAGCTTTCTTAGATCGCCTGGCAGAAGGTCGTACGCGCTTAACGCTCATTACTAGCGAGATTGTGCGCTTGGTACAAACTCTTTTAACAGAGTTCTCAAGCGCCGCCCGCAAACTCAAGGACACCCAGTCAAACGCTGGCGTCCAAAGTGATATAGCACTTCAGTTGCAACGTTTGATGCATAAAAACTTCTTGCTTGAAACACCTTATTCCCAGTTGCAACAGCTACCCAGATATTTAAAGGCAGTATTTTTACGGCTTGATAAATGGCGCTCAGACCCAGCGCGTGATTTGGACCGTATGAAGCAGATGAGCACCATTGAGCAAATTTTTTGGCGTGAGTGGGTTGCCCGAAAAGGTGTACCTGATGCGAGACTTTCAGAATTTAGATGGCTTTTGGAGGAGTTGCGGGTAAGCCTATTTGCGCAAGAACTTAAAACACCTCAACCAGTCAGTGTGAAGCGCTTAGAGAAGGCTTGGGCACAACTGCAGCAATAAAACGCAGGCACATACCAAAGAGTGCAAACCCACAAACGGGGATAAGAAGAATTACCTTGTAAGGGGTGAATCTATTGATTAAACGCAGCCTTCAATAGTTGATCAAAGCTTGGATAACCTTTCAAGCGCTGTGTGGAGTGTTTCGTCTTTTTTTGCAAAACAAAAGCGGATGGTCTTTTGGTCAAAAGCTTGTGCATAAAAAGCGGACAGCGGAATTGCTGCCACACCGATCTCCGATGTTAGCCATTTGCAAAAATCAGCCTCACTCAGATTCCTTTCTTCAACTTTTAAGTCTTCAATGCTTGCGCATTGGAAGTAGGTCCCTTGTGCTGGAAGAACTTTAAAATGTGTATTGGCAAGACCTGCTCTAAAAAGGTCTCTCTTTTTTTGATAAAAGCTAGGTAACTCCAAATAAGGTTTAGGATCTTTCATATACTCAGCTAAGCCATACTGAACTGGAGTATTGACGGTGAAGACGTTAAATTGGTGAATTTTTCGAAACTCTGTGGTGAGCGGGGGCGGTGCTACACAGTAAGCGACTTTCCATCCCGTTACGTGATATGTTTTACCAAAACTAGAAATGATGAAAGCCCGCTCAGCCAGTCCTGGGTAACACGATGCGCTTAAGTGCTTGAGGGGCGCATACACCATGTGCTCATAGACCTCATCGCTTATCAAAAGAATTTGAGTAGGAGCTAAAAGCTCCTCCAACTTTTTCATCTCCTGGTCACTCCAAACCGTCGCACTAGGGTTATGGGGTGAGTTGACAATAATGGCTCTGGTTCGAGGGGTTATTGCCGCACTGATTTTTTCGAAATCGGGCCTGAATGTTCCTGGCGTAAGTGGAACTCGCACCGGGGTTCCGCCAGCCATTTCAATGTTTGGAATATAGCTGTCGTAACAAGGTTCCAGCACAATAACTTCGTCACCTGTTTTGACGACTGCAAGAATGGCATTTAAGATCGCTTGGGTCGCCCCAGCAGTAACAGTAATTTCATCGGTGGGGTCGTAGGTGGTGTTGTAAAGATTTTGTATTTTCTTTGCAATGGCTTGTCTTAATTCAAGAACCCCAAGCATAGAGGGGTACTGGTTAAGTCCTTGGTTCATGGCCTGAGACACCGCATTAATAAGTTTGGGATCACAGTGAAAGTCCGGGAATCCCTGTCCCAGATTAACTGCATTTTTTTGCTGTGCTAATGCAGACATAACCGTAAATATCGTTGTACCTACATTTGGTAATTTGGTTTTGATTTCGGGTGTCATTTTTGCCTACTAAATTTTGGGTCTAGTTGTTTGAAATTAAGCTGGTTTGTTTATCATTTCATTGATATACGCTTTGTTGAGTTGAGGGTTTAATAAAACAGCGAACTCCAGCACAAAATTACGCAGGTACGAACCACGTTTGAAAGCCAGTCTTGCCGTATTGGTTCCAAAGAGTAAGCCCCCTGGACGAACGACTAAGTCTTGGTCAACACTTTCTTTGACTGCCATTTCAGCAACAATTCCTACACCAAGACCCAAGCGCACGTAGGTTTTGATCACATCGGAATCAATTGCTTCAAGGGCGATACGAGGGGTTAGGTGTTTCGCAATAAAAGCCTGATCGATGCGGGTTCGACCCGTAAAAGAGGGGTGATAGGTAATGATTGGATATTGCACTAAATCTTCAAGCTCAATCAACTCCTTTGTAGATAAAGGGTGATTGGGGGGAAGAACCAAGACATGCTGCCATTCATAGCAGGGTAGAGTAACAAGCTCAGAATAATCCACCAAAGATTCAGTGGCAATTCCAATTTCTGCTGTTTCTTCGATCACCATTTTGGCCACTTGGCCAGGAGAGCCTTGATGCAAACTTACGTTTATTTTGGAATATTTTTTTCTTAGACTTGCAACTGGTAATGGCAAAACATAGCGCGCTTGGGTATGGGTAGTTGCAATAGATAGAGTACCGCTATCTTCTGCGCTGTAATCTTCACCAATATTTTTTAGATTATTGACCTCTCGCAAAATAATTTCGATGCTTTTGAGGACATGCTCTCCGGGCTCGGTGACTCGTTTTAATCTTTTGCCGTGCCGGCCAAATATCTCTATGCCCAGTTCTTCTTCGAGTTCCAAAATGGCTTTGGAAACCCCGGGCTGGGAGGTGTGCAATACACGTGCGACCTCAGTCAGATTTAAATCTCTTCGGACAGCTTCTTGGATGAACTTAAATTGATGCAAATTCATACGCGTATTATAGACTTTACATATAACGCGTAGGTATCTTAGATAATTAAGTTATGAGGGGGTTTGCACTTTAAAGTGAAATAGTGGATAGTCTGATTAGGATACATTCAAGGCAGAGAGAGAGACCTCTGCTATCAAGTCTACAACACGACTATCCTCGCCCACAGAGTTGGCGCAAGTAAAAGTGATGAGAGGATAGGTATGCTTGAGCTCCTGGATTAAATGAGGAAGGTCCTCCCGCGCATGTTTGCCCACCCCTAAAAAAAGCGGAGTGATGTGTACATGCGTACATCCCTGCGTACTTAGTTCCTCTGCGACTTGGATGAGTGAGGGCGGGGTTAACTCTAAATAGGCACAGCGCACCTCCTGCGCCGGACTTATCTCTTTGATCCTAGCCGCTATAGCTTTTATTGGTCCGTGCCATAAAGGATCCCTGGACCCATGTGCAAATAAAACAATTGCTTTCATTGAATTTATTGCCTTATTACCAGCCAACCAAATGCTGTAAGAGAAAAGAGTGTGTAAAGTAATCCTGGCGCTGCTGCTGCAAACCAAGGCTCCCATTGTTTGATATTTCCGATATAGCCAAATACGTTATTGAGCAAGAAAAAACTAATACCAATCATTACTCCAAAAAACACATAACTTGTTATGTTGCCGCTTCTAAAGTGAAGGTATGCAAAGGGAAGAGCTAGAACCATCATTACCAAGCAACTAATTGGATAGAAAACCTTTTTCCAAAACTCAATTTCGTAGCGTTGGGAAGATTGAGAGTTTAGGTTGAGATGTTGAATATACCTAAATAAGTCTAGAGTACCCATTCTGTCTGGCTTTAAAAGCGCAACAGAGACCATCTCTTGTGTGATGCTGTTGGGCCATCTTAAGCGATCTAGACGTACGCGCTGAGCTGGCAACACTGGCTGCTTGAGTTTAATGAGTACAACAGAAGCGGCTAGATTAAGATCTTCTAATTCAGCGTGATTGAGTAGGGCACCCACATCCTTATCACCAACAGGAGCCGGGGGTAGAGAATGCGCGAGCCCTGTAGTTTGGGTTGAAGAGGGGACATTTTTAGCATTTTCCTTTTTTAGTCCCGACTCAACTATGCTTTGTGGCGCAAATTCATCACGCTGAACATTGGTGAGCATCCAAGCCTCCTCATTTTTCTCAAACTCAGCACGCTCTGCTCGGGTAAAAGAGATTAATCTTCCTATATTATCAAATTCAAAGATCCTTACCCCGCTCATTTTTCCCTCAGAGCTGTAGGAGCCTACATTCACCGCCTCATTTGTGAATTGTTGCCTCTCCTTTAACCACGCCCCAGTTCGCCCAACGGTGATTTGACCCATGAACTGAGACTTCAGTAACTGTCCGTAACGATCACAAGCGGGGGATAAATAATCTCCCACCAAAAAAGTGATCACAGTAAAGGCAAGTCCAAGGCCAATTAAGCTTTTAAGAGCCAAGACTGGGCCCAGTCCACTCGTTCTTAGGATGGTGAACTCTGACGTTTGAGCCATGCGAGAGAGTACGTAGATACTACCGATGAGCACTGTGATTGGAAGAAGCTCGTAGAGATGACTAGGTAGCATCAAACTGACATAAAGCAGAGCATGTGAGATCTGATACCCACCTTGTTGCGCTCCTCTTACCCACTGTAGCTCATCCACAAAGTCAAAGAAAAAAAACAGGCCTAGAAAACCAAGGGTAATAAAAGATACGGCCAAAATAACTTCAGCATAGACCCATTTAAGCCATGTTTTCATAGCGGATCGCTCACATTTTTTTGATTTGTCACCTGAGGCTTCTTCATCCTTGAAAAGCTTGCATGAAGATTAAAAATTCTCCAATTGTTGTCCTTGTGCATAACCCACAGAGCCGCCATGCAGAACACAATAATGTGAAATCCAATCATCATGTAAGGCGAGCTTTTGCCAGACTCACTGTAGTTTTTACCAATATTCAACAAATTAAAGTAGGCGATAAATGTAAACAAGGCCAACATTAAAGGAGCACTTTTACCCGCTCTGGGGTTCACACTTGCAAGAGCAAGTGAGATCACAATTAAATTGAATGACGTCAATGTCAGCCCGAGACGCCAAGTTAATTCAGAAGTGTTTTGTGCGTTAGGGTTGAGTAGTAAATACCAAGAGTCTAACGTTCGTGGCAAGGGCTCTCCGATGTTGGAGTCCGACTTGCCAATTTGAACCCCGTATTCGCTAAATTCACTGAGTTTGAGGGTTTCGCGGGACTTGCTAAACACCAACTGTTGACCGCTGTTGAGGATTAAAAACTTTTCTCCCGTGGATTTGCTCTCAATATGACCGTGTTGAGCAGAGGTCATAGTTTGCTTGTCGCCCTCTTGATTGGCGATAAAGACGTTGTTCCCCTGTCCTTGAACGTCAGATGCTTTGTCAATAAAGAAGACTCTTTGCCCGTTCGCAGATTCCTGAAACTGACCTGGGGTCACTCTGTCTAAGTCACCTCTTTTTTCAAAACGATCGACTAATTCTTGGATATGTTGATTTGACCACGGCCAGGCAAAAAGGGAGAGAACAGCAATCAACAAAAGGGTCGGGGCAGCGAAACTGATCATCGGTTTGAAAAAAGCCAACCTGCCTTGGCCGCAACTGAGCCAAATAACCATCTCACTGTCTCTGTAAATTCTGGATAATGTCCCTGCACACGCTATGAAAAGGCTAAGTGCCAGTAAGATAGAGAGGTTGCCAAGTATCGTGAAGGCAAGAACGAGACTCACCTCAGAGGGGTTCACGCTCCCCTTTGATGCTTGGCCAAGGGTGCGAATCAGCATAATAGTTACCACAATGGTGACTAATATGACGACAGTTGCGCCAAAACTGCGCGACAATTCTCTTTTAATGGATGATTGAAACAACATGCTTGTTAAGGATTTACCGTATTATGAACTTTGATTTAAAAACCATCTCTCAATCTGCTGCCTTAAGCCATAAATCTGATTTGCTCGTTGTGTTGCAAAAGACGGCTGATACAAAAGCACCATCCAACAAGTCCAATACGACCAGCGTATTGTCGCAATATTTAAGCAAGATTCAAAAAGAAGAGTCTTTTGATGCAAAACCAGGTAAAACCCTGCTACTTTTAAAGCCTGAACACATCCAGGCCAAGAGGTTGATGCTATTGGGAACCGGGGAGGGTAAGCCTGGTGAGGTCCGTAAAAGCGTTTTATCCGCGTTTAAGAGCATTAAATCCCTAGGTTACAAGAACATCACATTATTAATCGAGGAAGCAAATTCTCCCGAACAGTGCTTAAAGTTGTCGATTTTGGCTGTTTCTGATGCCCTTTACTTGTACTCAAAGACCAAGCCCAGCGCTAAACCAGCCAAGTCAGGCAAGTCCCAAGCCCCTAACTCAGTTGATATAAGTGTGACTTTTGGGGTTCCTGATGCCAAGGCTGCCACTGTGCAGAAGGCCTACTTAGAGGCCTTGGCGCTGGGTGAGGGTATTGAGCTTGCCAAAGAGTGGGGTAATCGCCCAGCTAACCACGCAACTCCAACCCACTTGGGCAACGTTGCTCTTAATCTGGGCAAGCATCCCAATATTAAGGTAAACGTATTAGGACCTAAGGAGGTTGAAAAACTTGGGATGGGATCATTCATCTCTGTGGCCCAGGGATCCTCAGAGCCCCTGCGCTTTATTACCATGGAGTACAGGGGAGCACGTGCTAAATCCACAGCACCGGTGGTTTTGGTTGGCAAGGGCATTACCTTTGATACCGGCGGAATTTCCCTTAAGCCCGGGGCTGGAATGGATGAAATGAAGTTTGATATGTGCGGAGCAGCAAGTGTTCTGGGTGTATTCAAATCATTGTCGGTCTTGAGGCCTGATGATTTGCATGTGGTTGGACTGATTCCAACGTGTGAGAATATGCCCGACGGCACAGCTATAAAGCCAGGGGACGTTGTGACGAGTATGAGTGGTCAAACAATTGAGATCCTCAATACGGATGCAGAAGGGCGTCTGATTTTATGTGATGCACTTACCTATGCAAAGCGCTATAAGCCTAAGGCAGTTATTGATATTGCAACCTTAACCGGCGCTTGTGTGATTGCGCTGGGACATCTCAGGAGTGGTTTGTTTTCCAACAACGATGAGCTTGCTCACGCCCTTGAAAAGGCGGGTGAAGCATCATTGGATACATGTTGGCGCATGCCTTTGGATGATGAATATGCAGATGCTTTAAAGTCAAATTTTGCTGACGTCGCTAATGTTGGAGACCGCTCTGCCGGGAGTGTAACTGCCGCCAAGTTTTTGCAGCGCTTTGCAAATGATTATGTTTGGGCGCATTTGGATATTGCGGGAACGGCTTGGAACAGTGGAGCTGCAAAGGGGTCTACTGGCAGGCCGGTGGGGCTACTGATGGAGTATTTACTTAACCATTCCAACAAATCTCCAAGTGCTAGCATTCCTGCAAAGAAGGCTGACTCAGCGCAAGTTGTGGCAAAGACCATTCGCGGATCCGGATCTAAATCACGTTCTAAATCAAGTTCTAAATAGTTTCCTTTTCGTACCGTTGGCGACGCTAATACGTTGCGTCAAGACTTGTTAAAATTCGATTTAATGACTGAAATCACATTCCATTTAAATGCCAACAACAAGTTAGATTATTGTTGTCGCTTGTTGCGTAAAGCATATACCTCCCAAGCTAAAGTTGTGGTCAAGGGTTCTAGGGATATGTTGAAACAACTGGACCAAGCCTTGTGGAATATTTCGGCAACTGACTTTATTCCTCATTGCAACTGTGATGCGGAGTCCTTTTTATTGAATGCAAGTCCAATCGTACTTACCTCTAACATAGAGTCTTTAGATACCCTGCCTCACCACCAAGTCCTGCTCAATATAGATGATGATGTTGCTCCAGGTTATGAAAAGTTTGAGAGAGTCATCGAAATAGTTGGCGATTTAGACGAGGATAAGGCAAAAGCGAGAATTCGTTGGCGTCATTATTCTCAAAGAGGCTATCCCATTTCAACGCATGAAATAAATAAATCTTGATGAATCCTAAAGTTCCTGATCAGTTAATTCCTACTTTGCTAGAGGTAGTTCCCTTGGACGGGGCAAGAAGCATTAGTGTTGAGACGTTGCACAACGATTCCAATACAGTGGTAGAAAACCTTAGAATGGATGCACAGGGTGACTACGACCCCTTAGCGGTTAACGAATTGGCGGATGCAGTCCTTGAGATTGTGCATGCCAAACTGGTCAAAATTCTCCCCGATTTGATGCGCGATGCAGTCGAAGAAGTCTTAGGGCAAGAGGGTTTTTTAAATTCGAATCAGGATAGATAAGTTTGTTAATTTTCCTTTTGTATATATAGGGATGGATATGAAATTTAAATTTTTCACAATTTCAAATGTAACTACTTGTGTCACTGTAGCTTTGACCTGTTCTTCGGGTTTCTCTCAGGAAGTACAAGTTGTGAAAATCGGCCACGTCGCACCTTTAAGCGGTGCTCAGGCGCATTACGGACGGGACAATGAGAACGGTGTTCGAATGGCCATTGAAGACATCAATGCACAAAACCCAGTCATAGGAGGAAAACGAGTTAAGTTTGAAATTCAGGCTGAAGATGATGCCGCAGACCCTAAGCAAGGTACCTCAGCGGCTCAAAAGCTTTGCGATTCTAACGTTGCAGGAGTGGTGGGGCATCTGAATTCTGGAACCACAATCCCGGCTGCAAAGATCTACAACGACTGTGGTATCCCGCATGTGACCGGCGCTGCTACAAATCCTGCGTTAACCAAGCCTGGCTATAAAACAACCTATCGAATTATTGCCAATGATGATACCTTGGGTAAGCAACTGGCGCTGTATGCTTCCAAAACACTTCATTTAAAGAAAGTTGCAATCATTGATGACAGGACAGCCTATGGTCAAGGGGTAGCGGAGGTTTTTAAAAAAACAGCCCTGTCCCAAGGCATTCAAATTGTTGATGAACAATACACCAACGATAAGGCTACTGACTTTATGGCAATTTTGACTGCTATCAAGTCAAAAACCCCAGACGCTATCTTTTACGGTGGCATGGATCCCCAGGGAGGTCCAATGCTTCGTCAGATGGAGCAACTCGGTTTGAGTAATGTAAAGTTTTTTGGAGGAGACGGTATTTGTACGGCTGAGATTGCCAAGCTCTCAGGTGGCGCCAAAACATTAGGCAATGTGGTCTGCGCAGAGGGTGGTGCTGCCTTAAGCAAGATGCCAGGTGGTGTAGCTTGGAGAAAGCGATATGACGTTAAGTATCCTGGACAGTTTCAGGTTTATTCGCCCTATACCTATGACGCAACATTTGTCCTGTTCGATTCTATGAAACGCGCCAACTCCGTAGATCCTAAGGTTTATACGCCCAAAATAGTTGATACCCACCTAAAAGGAATTACTTCAGAAATCGCTTTTGAGGTAAACGGGGAGATGAAAAACCCGGCAACAACGCTTTACACCTATAAGGATGGACAAAAGACTCCAATTTAATTAAGGATCTTTAGGTTATGGTGCCCGATGAATCGGGCATGACCGAATAAGAGTAGGAATCACCGTTCCTTTGGCGTAAGCAGTGCCATCTAGCAATGGTCAGGTATGAATGTCAATCTTTCCTCTCATCTGTAATAGAGGGTAAGTAGGTCATAGGCATCCAGTTCTCATATGGGGTGCCTTTCTCCATTTGATTGATACGCCAAGTCCGATCTTCATCTGAGATACATTCAAAGTAAGCCGGTGTTTGTGATTTGTAACCAGCGGATTCGCATCGAGGGCCAAACTTCTTTTCTGACCATTGTTTTTTTTGCTCTACAGTGGTGCAAGCAGATAAAACAGCAATCAAACTTAATGCCAATGTTGATTTAAATAGTAATCGGGTGGGGTGCATCATAGCGGTCCTTCTCTAACGTGCGCCACATGAAGTCAATTTTTAAAACGACCCGTAGGTGGATATCGCCTTATGTTACTCCAATTATGGATAAATAATCGGGGAATTAATGTGCAAATCTGACTCTACAATCGGTGTAATAATGTTTTATTGGTATTACTAAATTCGGTATGAGAAATGCGACTTTAAATCAATTTTGTGTTTGGCTGGAGGATACTCCTGTCAGCCAAGCAATTCAAGTTTCTGAGTGGATTGTTCCGATCACTCAAATCATTCATATATTTGCAGTTTCTGCAGTTTTGTCTGTCGCCTTAATGATTGCTTTAAGGTTGTTGGGTTATTTTGCAACGGAGCAGCCATTCTCATCAACGTTTAGTAAGTGCTGGCCTATTTTAAAATTTTCGTTGTTTTTACTATTTATGACTGGTATTCTTTTAATAATAGGAGAACCTTCTAGGTCATTGGCAAATATTGCGTTTCAAATAAAAATGATTTTATTGATCACAACGCTATTTACTTTACGAATTATCAAACGAATACTGGTAAATCCAGTAACAGATTGGAAGAGTGGATATGAGTCAGAAAGAGTATTGCAACTCAAGGGTAAATTTCTTGCTGTAGGGCTCTTGATTTTACTGACCTGTATTGTTGTTGCAGGTCGATGGATTGCCTATACCTGAATCAAGGCTTTTAATTTAAGCTCAAACAGTTTTGCAATCTTAATCTTAGATAACGAGGTATCAGTTGTGTTTATGGAATTAGATGGTTTATTAAAGTGGATATTTGAGACTGCCATGGCAAGCAGTATTAGAGAAAACGATTGGCTGTTTCCCATGATCGAGAGTTTTCACGTTTTAGCAGTAACAGTTTTCCTTGGCAGTATTATTTGGGTAGATTTGAGAATTTTAGGGCTGGCTAATCAAGACAGAGGTCTTAGGCGATTTGCTAAAGAACTCTTGCCTATTACCTGGTTCATGTTCGCAATTGCTGTGATTACGGGTGTAGCGTTATTTACATCGAATGCAGTCAATTACGCTCATAACGTTTATTTCCAACTAAAGATATTGTTGCTCCTTTCAGCAGGTATAAACATGATGATTTTCCAGCTTTGGTTTAGCTCGCGAGCTGAAGCTTATGACCCCTCACATGCAGCTCGTATTAATGCAGTACAGCAAATTAAGATGAGCAAGATTCGCATGAAGCTACATCAAATTAGTTTCTTTTGGTCAGGAAAATGGTCGGCTCTCTTGTCCATACTGATTTGGATTGGCGTGATCGCCTTAGGTCGTTGGATTGGGTTTTCAATTCAGCCCACATTTGCAGGCTAGAAAATAACATTGACAAAACTTTACCTAGCTACTTAAAAGATCGGAGGAAACTCTAGGGTAACTCTTGACTTTCTAAGCCAGCTTAAGATCCTAAAATGCTGATTACTTAAGTTTTACGGTACGTTCCAAAAGGCGCTGTGAACATTACGATTGTCAATTCTGCAATATATCGATTAGGAGAATAGTTTGTTTTTAAAACGCTTTATTGACCGGCTCTTCAGGCCTGTAATCTTGATTGTGTGTGCATGGGCCTTATTGATGATTGTCTGCGTTGCAGGGGCCACAGCTGCTGAAAAGTCGGTGATTAATCCGGCCCCGACTCCAAAGGACTGGTCAGACTTAGCCAGCTTACCTGATTGGTCGGGAGTTTGGAATCCGAAGGTAACGGATCAAGATATGCAAGCTAAAACAAATCCTCCGCCTTGGAACGCGAAGGCAGCAGCTTTGATTGAACATCAATACAAGGAAGACAGAGAAGGACGGCCATTTTTGGTGTTTTGGGGATGTTTACCAGAGGCTATGCCTTCGTGGATGTTGATCACTCACAATGCAATGGAGATTCTATTTACTCCCGGGCGCGTGACCATGTTGGGGGAGTCTGATGGAAACCGTATTAGGAGAATATATACCGATGGTAGGGCGCACCCAGAAGATCCAGATCCAACATTCCATGGGCATTCGGTTGGGCACTGGGAAGGCACTACGTTGGTGGTTGATACCGTTGGTATTGTTCCACAGGCTTACCTAGCCATAACCGAGGCTGAAGGCGTGCCCAATAATGGAGATATGCATGTGATTGAGCGCATCCATTTGGCAGCCAAGGATGTGCTCCATGATGACTTAGAGATTATTGCTCCCAATATTCTCACCAAGCCTTGGAAGACAACTCGAATCTTTTTCCGGCAAAGAGCTCGGAAATTCGATATTGTTGAGGGCACATGTGAAGAAGGTTATGTCGCACCCAAAGTAAATAATGAGGGTTGGCACATTTATGAAAAAATTGAACACGATATCGGCGGTAACCGCATTCCACCTAAATGATACTTTTTAAGGAGATCAAGTGAAATCAACTTTTCCTATTACCCGTGCAATCTTACGCTCCATTGCCATCGCTTTGGCCAGTCTTGGCGCGGCGCTTTTTATCCCCGCTACTACAGCTTTTGCACACCACTCAACCGCTATGTTTGATCACAGCAAAAGTGTGACCATTACCGGCGTTGTCAAGGAAGTTCAGTGGACCAACCCCCACGTAGCTATATTTATCAATGGGAGTGAGGGGAGTGAGCAGCCAGCGTTATGGTTAATGGAGATGACGAGTCCGGGCAACCTTGTTAGAGATGGTTGGACGCGAAATGCTGTCAAAGCAGGAGACAAAGTAACCGTAAGCTTTAGTCCTTTAAGAGATCCATCCAAAGGAAAGGGGGGAGCACTTAAAAAGCTTGTGCTGACCGATTCCGGTCAGGTGTTTACTGCCAATATTCGCGCTGCCGAGCGCCCCAATATTGATGAATCCCCAGAGAAGTAAAGGCGCATCCATTAAATAGCCTACCACCCGTTTGTTGCTTTTGGAGATGGGCGGCTTTTTCAAATCATTTGGCGTCTAAATTCAACGAAGTACCAAGTAGGCCGCGGGAATCAAACCACCAGCAGATAGGCTGAGCATCAATAGGAGGCTGGCTTTTGCTGTTTCTTTGCTAGCTAATGTGTAGGCGTAAAAGCCTTTGGCAGCATTGTTGGCTGACGTAGCTATCAATATTCCCACCGCCGCTACAGCGCCAGGTGTTAATGAGGGGACGGATTGTGTAAGTCCCATTATGAAGGGGTCTACGTCAGCAACACCCATGATTAATCCAAGTGTATACACACCGTTATTACCAAGGTACTCAATGGCAAGGTTCGTTACGACCAACATGACAACAAATAACATTGCAAACACAAGCCCAGACCTAATCTCAAGTGGATTGCGAGCCTTAGACTCGTGCTGAACTTCACGAATACGAACCTCGCCTAATCGTGACCAAGCGTATCCCCCAATCAAGGCTAAAAGGGCGAGGGAGATCATTGGAATGGTTAACACGCTCATTATGATTGGATTAAAGAGTGCTAATAATGCAAGAATACGAAGGTACATCATGCCCGATGCCATCAGAATAACTCCGGAAATTAATTTTGGAGCATCTTGCTCTTGAGATTTTCTTGCCAAAGCAATCGTCGTCACCGTTGAGGAATATAGCCCTCCTAATAAGGCCGTTAGTAGAAGACCTTTAGAACCCTTGGAGAGTTTTTGTAATACGTAGCTGCCGTAGGATACGGTGCTTACAGCTACCACGACAATCCATGTCTTAAAGGGATTGATTTGGTACTGTGTGAAAGACTCATTGGGTAGTAATGGCAATATGACTGCTAGGAGCATTAAAAATTTTGCAAACGTAAGTATTTCACCCTCGTCGATTCTTTTTGCCAACTGCTCTAGCCAAAACTTTAACTCAAGCAAGAGCACATTGATAACAGTTAGAGTTGCGGCAATCCAAAATAAATCCTTAAATATGGTCACTCCAATAATGTAAGTTGATAGGGCAGCCATATAACTGGTAATACCTGAGTAGCCCACCGTAGTTAATTTGTGCCAAAAGGACATTAGTAAGAAACTTGAGACAACGACCAGACCCACTGAAATGAGAAGTAATTGATCTCCTGACACGGCCCCAATTGCAAATCCAATAAGTCCGATGAGTGGGTAAGTTCGAACACCACCAAAGGATAGATGATCATCGTCTTGTTTTTTTGCCTCACGTTCTAGCCCAATAATAAAGGTTAGAAAAAAAACAAAAATAATTTGGAGGCCTTGATGTGGAAGCCATGAGAAATCATGCATTGTTTGAGCCCTCTTTGTAGGTTACTGACTATTCAAATCGATAGTTTAAACTGATAAATAAATTTTCCACTCGACGTTCATTAACAAGTGGGCTGTTTGAAATTGAAGTTGCTAGCCATTTTTGCTTTACCAAGGTGTTTACAACCCAGTGCTCACCGACGGGTACTTCAATAATCATTGCGGCAAAGGGGGAGGTCCCGCTCTCTGGGGTGTAGGTGTTAACCCCAGAGCGCTGTGACTCGCTTAGTGATACACCGTAAAAATAATTAAGATACTGTTTGTCCTTGTAGTCAAATCCTATCAAAGGATAGATCTTTATTGCATTTCGTAAATCTATTTCGCCGGCATAGGTAAACTCCGCCATTTTTCCCTTAGATGTTGAAACGTCTTGGTAGGTATGAAAAAAGAAAGCCCCTACGGGTGTAAGCTGGAAAGTACCCAGTCCTAAAGGGGTAGGTAAGGAGCGTGGATTCATTAAGTTGTAGGGAGTACCTCTGGCGATATATCCCTCGGGGTTGTATTTACCAACAAGCTCTAAGCTTCCAGCTCCTAAAGGAATAGTTTTTATGCCAAAAGTATCAATCCTGGCAAAGAAACGATCATAGTCAAAGTAAGCGTAGGGTCGAACCTGTGTGGTGGAATTATTCCCTTGAATTATTGCGCTTTGTGAGAAAACTGCTAGTCCCAAGTCGCCGGATAAGCCCACTGTTTTTATATCCTGATCAGACGCCGATTGTGCAAACGCGTCAGCCGCGAGCAGTCCAACCAGTAAGAACGGAATTAAAGAAAAAAATGATTTTCGCATTTCGCAGAATATAGCATGTCTTCAATTGAAACTAATTGACCGTGTGAGCGTGGGTTTTGTGTTCATTTGAATTTTCTGACGTATGACTATTGGGCTTTATTGTGTTTAAAAAGCGATCGTAACGTAGAAAAGTTTAGGTATAGGTTGGCTACGGATATAGGTTTGGGTTCAAATTTAGATTTAGATTTTCAATAGGGAATTAGATTTGTTATTCTTCACCCTAAATTTTGCACTTACATGGTGGTGAGCATTTACCTCTAGTGTTAATTCGCCGCCGTGTATCTTAGTGATTTCTTGGCAAAGACTTAATCCGAGTCCGTTCCCCTCAATCTTTCGCGTATGAGATTCGTCGCCTCGATAGAATCGATCAAAAGCCTTTTTGGGAAGATCACTTGGCACGTTATTAGATGAGTTAAGAATCTCAATTGTTATTGTGCCCTGTGTTTCACTTAAAACGAAGTGAATCCACCCTCCCGGAATATTATATTTTGAAGCATTCGAATAGAGGTTATAGATAAGTTGGTGAATGAGTTGATCATCGCACTCCCAAAAAACCTTTTTTTGGATATTTTTGGAAATGCGTAGATCTGCATTGATCGTTTCTGCGTCTAAGGCCAGTTGTTCAAGGGTATCTGTTAAATTGACAATGCAAGGAATGATTTCTAGCCGGCCTGCGTCAGAGCGGGCAAGGATTAACAGTTTGTCTGTGATGTTAATTAATCGATCAATTTCCTCCCCCATTAAAACAAATTGAATCTGTTGGTTAGAGCCTTCCTTGGATATTTTTACCCCTCGCTCTGCATAACCTCTCAATATCGTAAGAGGTGTTTTGAGTTCATGAGAAGCCTCAGATGAGAATCGAGAGGATTGATCGAAACTGGCTTTAAGACGTTTTCTTAGGTCATTGAAAACTTCAATAAAAGGCTGAAACTCATTGAATGTACTGGGTAAGTGCTGGCTTAAACTAAGATTTTTGATATCTGTATTAATTACCAATACTTTGATCTTGTTAATAATATTGACGATACGAGTAGATAGATAAAAGCTAAAAATAATTAACAACCCTATCATTAATGGCAAAATCCGACTTTGTACATAGTCTCGTAACTCCCAAGTTTGCTCAAGCATTGAGTTTATTTCAGATTCTTCAATAGCTAAAAAATAATCTCCTGTTTTATTTTTCATACCAACGATTTTCCAGCTTGTTCCGTTGATCAAGTACTTGCCAAATTTTATAGAATTCGAATTTGATTCAGTGCCTTTGGTCCAGTCAATAGGTTTTTTTTCAAAATACACACAAAGTACATTATTTAAATGATGTTTGACTGAACATTTAATAAGTGAATTAAATTTCCTGTTATAGAAGAAACTT
Source organism: uncultured Burkholderiales bacterium (assembly GCA_903896615.1). Taxonomy (GTDB): domain Bacteria; phylum Pseudomonadota; class Gammaproteobacteria; order Burkholderiales; family Burkholderiaceae_C; genus Limnohabitans. Next base: position 26,783 of record CAITYM010000030.1, on the reverse strand, counting down.
GTTTTAGAGTTAATGGTGTCAGTGAGAAAAGTTTGCTCGTCCTCGATTAGAGCGGAAAGCTCTAAGTTTACTTTTTGTTCAATAAATTCAAAAGCAAGGAATTGTGCAAATATACGGTTGGCGAGTAGATAAATACAGAAAAGTAGAATTAGCTGTAAAACAATGTGTAGCTTGAATGACTTATTCATTAATCACTCTTTTTGATTTTGTAGCCAATCCCTCTTATTGATTCAATAGGGAATTCGCTCAACTCGTTCTTCTCTGTGTTAATTAATTTTCGTCTTATTCTTTGGATGCACACATCTACGATATTTGTTTGAGTATTAAAGTCAATTCCCCAAACAAATTGCATAATTTGCTGCCTTGTGAATACATTACCTGGGGAGCGCATTAAATATTCAAGTAGTGTAAATTCACGTTGACTCAGGATCATCGATCGTCCTCGCCAGTTAACACGGCGTGTAACTTTATCAAGAGTCAACTCACCAACTGTGATAACGTCAGTGTTTATATTTTTATTTCTATTTAAAAGTGCTTTGCACCTTGCAATTAATTCTTCCATAAAAAATGGCTTTGCAAGGTAATCATCCGCCCCCAAACTAAATCCCAATAACTTGTCGCTGAGTTCGGATTTTGCGGTCAACATAATGACTGGAGTTTTGATTTCTTTTTCTCTTATGATTTGAACAATTTCCGTACCGGACTTTCCGGGCAACATGATGTCTAGTAAGATCAAATCAAAGCTTGCGTTTAAAGCAGTGTCCAGCCCCGCTAATCCGTCGATTTTATGGGTTGCCTGGTAGCCTTCACTTTCTAGGCCCTGGATAACAAAATCAGCTATTTTTTGTTCATCTTCAACTAGTAATACGCGAGTCATGTGATTCTTAATATAGTTGTTGATGTATTCTAATTACTAAGGCGGAATTTTTTAATTATTCAGTTATTAGAATTAGACTGTAGTTTGATTATTATTTTCCACCGTATAAATGACATTTTTGTCATTTATGTGAATTCAAAATGTTGTCGCACTCTCGCTTAGTGTCTTTTAGAGGCGTTTAGGTCTCATGCGCAGACTCACTGGAGTGCCATCCGCGTAAAGCCGCGCTAGAAATCCAGCTCATTAATGTGAAAAGCGCAATCCCAAGAATGGATATCAATATGAGTGCTGCAAACATTCTGGGAATATTCAATTGAAACCCAGATTGAAGTATTTGATAGGCTAATCCAGACCCGCTACCGCCGGTACCCGCCACAAATTCAGCTACGACGGCTCCAATGAGTGCCAGTCCGCTAGAAATCCGAAGTCCTCCAAAAAAATAAGGTAATGCGCTAGGTACTCTAAGTCTCAGAAGTATTTGAAGTCGAGTTGCTTTGTGAAGATTAAAAAAGCTCATTAAATCATGATCTACACTTTTGAGACCTAATGTAGTGTTACTTATTATCGGAAAAAGCGCAACCAATGACGCGCAAAGTACCAACGAAAGTGTCGTATCTTTAACCCAAATAATGATAAGCGGTGCAACTGCAACGATCGGTGTTACTTGAAGAAGAACCGCGTACGGGAACAACGCTCTCTCTAAGATTCGACTTTGGATGAAAAGAAAAGAAATGGTGACACCTACTATTGTCGCCACTATAAAAGATATTAAAGTTATCTCAAGCGTCACCTTCAAAGCCGAGCCAAGTAACTTCCAATCTGTAATAAGGGTCTTAAAAACCAAGATAGGACTGGGTAATAGGTAGGGGGCAATATCAAAATACTCTACAAAACCCTGCCAAGTAGCTAATAAAACTAACCCCAAAATAATCGGAACCAGCAGGGTTTGGACTATGCTGGTTGGTTTTGAATCTTGGCGGGCGTAATTCATGCGTTAATTGGTTTGACTTGCGTTGAGCAGGCTACGCTGCAAAAGTCCGGCGTACCTCGCAAACTCAGAGGTGACCATGAATTCTGGATTTCGGGGGTACGGCTGATCTATAACGATCTCCTCTGTTATCCTTCCTGGCCGAGCTGCCATCATTATGACTTTACTAGATAAGTAAACTGCCTCATGAATAGAGTGAGTAACAAAAATAATAGTTAAATTCTTCTTTTGCCAAAGCATCAACAGATCTGCATCAAGTTTGTGGCGGGTAATCTCATCTAAAGCGCCAAAAGGTTCATCCATTAAAAGTATGGATGGCTCAGTAACTAAGCCCCTCGCAATAGAAACTCGCATCTGCATGCCTCCTGATAAAGCCCTTGGAAGATAGTCTGCAAAATCAAATAGACCTACACTTTGCAAAACCTTATCTACGCGTGAATTGCCCTCATCTTTAGATACACCTGCAAGATCTAAAGGTAGTCGAGTGTTTGCTCTAACCGTTGCCCAAGGCATAAGAGTTGGTGATTGGAATACAAATGATAATCTAGGGGCTGATTTGTTTATTTCAGGCTGCGTTGTGTTTTCGTGATTTAAGTTTCTTGTCTGACGAGGCCAAAGGTCAATTGATCCATTGGTTGGTGCGGTCAACCCAGCGATCATTTTCAAGAGCGTGCTTTTGCCGCAACCAGATGGCCCCAGTAAGCTCACAAATTCCCCTTGCTTAATGCTTAATGTAACGGGTAGTAATGCTTGCGTTCCGTTTGGGTATTTTTTGCTAGCAGCCGTTACTTGAACAGCGGTTTCGCACGAGCTTGATTCTAGGGGGGAGGCCATTTTCATGGAGATGGTGTTGGCAGTAATTTTGTGTTGCGAGTTTTGTGCTACTTTGTCGTATATTTTTTAAGGCAGTACGTGCAGATCTTTGATGAACTCAGTCGTATATGTGTCTGATAGTTTTACTTTATTCGGATCAATAATTTTGTAATTAACCATCATATCAAAGCTTGATTTGGCTCGTTGAGGTGTGATGGTACCAATTCCTAGTTTGCTTGCATCACCACTAGTGATAATACCCTTTTCTTTTAATTTTGCAACACTGTAGCCTAGTTGATCGTCTGTCATATCTGGGTTTTCTTTTTTGATCAAAACGTTTCCAGGTGTTGGGTTAATCAAATAATTTTTCCAACCTTCGACTGATCCTTTAACAAAAGCAGCTACAGCGGCCTTTCTAATTGATAGAGTCTTGTCTAAACATGTAATTGTGGTGGAATAGGCGGGATATCCAAGGTCACTCAGTAGGAATACATTCGCTTTCGCACCAGCCTTTTGAATTGAATAGGGTTCTGAGGTCAAGTATCCTTGTTGCGCTACGTTTTTATCAGCTATAAAAGGTTGAATATTAAAAGTGTACGGCCTTGTTTGTTCGTCCTTTAGATCGAATGTGGCTTTCATCCAAGGCCAAAAACCTTGCCTGGCAAAAGGAACAATTAGCAGAGTTTTTGATTTTAATTGGTTCAAATTGGTAACATCATCGTGGGTAATGATGACCTGGGGATCTTTTTGAAAAATTGCTGCCACATTTACTACGGGCACACCGGCCTCCCTAACTTGGATCATTTGTAGATCACTGCCCCCCATGACGCAGTCTGCTTGTCCAGCTGCCATGAGCTGAATGACATTCACGCTTGGTCCCCCCATTTTTATGGTTACATCGAGACCGTACTTGGTATAAAGGCCTGTGGCTAGGGCTTGGTAAAAACCGCCGTGCTCAGCCTCTGGAAACCAATTCGTCATAAAGACGAATTTTTCAGTAGTCCCTTTTTCTTCAGCTACTGCTGTATTCAGTGTCAAGGCAGTCAACAAGGATATGTATAAAGACGCATAAAATTTATGTTTCATGTGTTGAGATAGGGTATTGATAACAGTCTTCATTATGTTCAATTATTTGATAGAAAAGGTAGCAAATCCATAAATTAGAGGAACTACTAAAGAGGCTTAAAATAAGCATTTGCCCTTGAATTTGCCCAAGCAATTATTATAAAACGAGGGGTTTGGACTAACTTCCCATACCCGTATGTCGGATAAGTGATTAACTGACTGAATTTAAAATTTTAAAATGAGATTTAAGTTGAAAATTAAATTTGTAATTACCTTGCTTCTATCTTTTTTGTTAGTTTCTTGCACTAAAAAGGAGCCTTCGCCCTACATCCCGTACCTTAGCATCTCGGAATTGATGCAGTGGGTAATTGACCCTGCTGCTGATCGAATTTGGGATTCTGTAGCCTGGTATAGCACCTTGAAGGGGGAGAAAATGGTGGCTCCACATTCACAAGCAGATTGGGATGAGTTGCGCAACAGTGCTGCTACATTGATGGAGGCCTCCAACCTTCTTATGATAGATCAACGTGCCAAAGATAATGGAGCCTGGAATACATACGCTCGTGCTTTGGGTCTGGAGGCGAAGAAGACATTATCCGCAGTACAGGCGAAGGACGTCCAAGCTGTTTTTGATACCGGGACCGCAATAGACGCTGCTTGTGAGGCTTGCCATCAAAAGTATGCATACTTTGGTACAAATGGCTCAGATAAACACTAAATCCTTTATAGAAAATATTAATATGAAATTTAAGAACCGAACTGTTTTGATCTGTGGATTTTTCGTAGCCAATTTTCAGTTTCTTACACCGAGTTATGCAAAAGAAGATAGCCCTGGCGAAAGTACTCGCTCAGTTGCTCAGGCTCCTCAACTTAAAGAAGCAGGTAAAAACGGCAATCAAACTGATGTTCAAAAGGAGCCACCTAAAGAAGGAGGGGCTGAGTCAACCAAAGAAGTAACTGGCTCCGGCTCTCAAAAGCAATTGCCAGCATGCAGGGGAAGTTACAGTAAAGTGCGTTGGACGGAGTGCCGGGGAATTAGGCGTGAATATAACGGACCGCATTTCATTGGCCAAAGTTATGAGGGGGATTTCTTTGAAGGTCGTCCACATGGTCACGGTGAAATGCGAAACAAAGATGGGACTAGGTTTGTGGGCGTGTTTGAAATGGGCGTAAGAGATGGCGCAGGGAGTGAATATACAAAGGATGGAACCTTAATACGTGAAGGATTTTGGCGAGCAGGCGTGCTCGTGAAGACCTTTAAGACGGGTGAGTCTGCAAGGGAAGAAAAGTGAATTCCGTATGCTTATATTTCGATTCATATTATTGATATTGATGGTGCAATACTCAATGAGTAATGCACAGGACGCAGATAGGATGTACCAAAGTACAGATCGTGACAGACAAATTTATAACTCTATTCAGCAAGACAATAAGGAGGCGATGCAAAGTATTTTGAATATTGCTATGTCAAAGGGTAAGTTATGGAAATGTCCGCAAAATACTTATTTATTCTATGATGGGTGGGTCTTTGTAGGATCAAAAGAGGACGGAAGCGATATAGGTCACGTTCCCTATAACATAGTAGGAAGTTTTTACTCTTACCGCGAGTTCATGAAGTTCACTTTTCAAGGTTTGTCTTACGAAAATATCTTTGAACTTAACACTCGAACGAGTCAGTTATTTTCATATAAATATACGCTAAATAAAATTGAAAAATTTGATTGCAAATTTATTCGTTAATAGCCTTTATATGGGTAGTACACCTTTTGCCGGGATATTTTTTACCAAGCACTTACGACGATAGATTGTTGAGAATTACCTGCCGCGGACTCATTGCCTACGATTCTTTTATTCAATCATTTATAAGATCAATTCACCAATTCATTTTGATGTGGTTTTGACATATAGTAAACCTTTTTAATAAACCTTATTTGAACTAACATGGATACCAAAGTACTTCAACAACTTGCGCCAAAAGGGGTTTTAAATGCGGCCATATACACTGGCAATTTTTTGCTAGTGACTGGAAAAAATCCAGAAGGAGGACCATCTGGTGTTTCACCGGATATGGCTCAATGCCTTGCAAATAAATTAGGCGTGAAATTGGTTCTAAAGCCTTTCAATAATCAAAATGAGGCGGTCGATGCCGCAGCTTCCGGAGAGTGCGGTATTGTATTGGTTGGCTCTGATCCTGCTCGTGCAGAGCGAATTGACTTTGCGCCAGCCTATGTTGAGATTGAGGCTACATATTTGGTGTCAAAAGACTCTAGGTTCAGCTGCGTAAGTGATGTAGATAGTCCGGATGTTCACATTGCGGTTTTTGGAGTAAGTGCCTATGGGTTGTGGATGCAGCGCAATATAAAAAATGCTAAATTAATAAAAGCCGATAGTCTCGAGGCTTCTCTTGAGTTGTTTATAAGTAAAAAGTTAGATGCTCTCGCGGGACTAAGGCCAGGCTTGATTACTGATTTGCAAAGATATCCCGATTACAAGCTCTTGGATGGTCATTTTATGACGGTACAGCAGGCGATTGCAACTAAAAAGGGAAATCTTGAAGCATCCCAATTTTTAAATCAATTTACTGTGGATTCTGTAAGTTCAGGCCTTGTTGCGCAACTTATCACTAATCACGGTGTAAATGGTAAATTATCTGTTACTACAATCTAAAGTAGGATTATTGCAAATTTCAAGTTATTCAATTTCTTATGATTTCTTCCAATATGTATAAATGTAATAGATGTTTCATTACTGGACTATTTGCTCTTTGTTCTATATTAGTTACAGCATTTGCTCAAAATTCTGTCACAAATCAATTGCCTCAAATGGTTCGTCTTCGCGGAACAATTGTGCAGGCAGATTTGCACTCTATGCTCTTTAGGGAAAGAGGGGGAGAACTCATCTCAATTTCTTTGGATCAGCAATTAATTATTCAGGAAGTCTATCCAATTGAGATTGAAAAAATTGAGCAAAATTCTTTTATTGGAACAGCTGCGTTAGCTGATAAAAATGGACATCTCGTTGCTCTTGAAGTTCACGTTTTTCCGGAGTCGATGCGCGGTACGGGAGAGGGCCATAGGGCCTGGGATAGTGTTCCAGGAAGTACGATGACCAACGCCAGCGTTGATGAATTGATTCGTGTTGGTAAGTCAAGAGAGCTACATTTGAAATACAAGGGCGGAGAGAAAAATGTTTTAGTCCCGGACAACGTTCCCATCGTCACCTATAGGCCTGGCGATGCTGGTTTATTGGTCCCAGGAGCCAATGCTGTTGTCATGGCTACGGATAGGGACGGTAAACCCACTGCCTTAAGAATAATGGTTGGGCGAGATGGTTTTAAGCCGCCCATGTGATAGATTGTCCTAGGTTTTACTTATTCACCCATCTCGGCAACTTCTTGCCGGTGTATCGGGAATTTTCTTTTTCAGATTGATAAAAAGTTGCTTAATTGTTCATTTTTGAATCATTTAGGCCTTAAATATTGCCGCTATTTTTGGATTATCCCTACAAAATGCTCAAGTGAGGGGAGGGCACGTTTTATGCGTGTCAAAAGTATTCTTTTTTCAGAAACGCCCCTGAGCGCTTGATATTATGAGTATTAGTTCGTTAAATACAAATTTGCTTAGTCAAAATGCCGTCCTAACAAATTCGACTTCGAGTAATGCTAGTCTACAAACCTTAGGTACAGCCCTTAGCGGGGGAGACTTACTGGGCGCTAAAAACATTTTTTCCTCATTGTCTCAAAATTCCTCATCTGTGAATACGGATGCAACAACGCAAACTTTAATGGGGCAACTAGGGAACGCAATCAATGGGGGCAATGTTTTGCAGGCACAACAAATTACAAGTGCTTTGCAAACGCTGCAAAATCAGGGCTCTACCACCAATACATTGTTTGGGGATAGTACCTCTGGGGCAAATAGCTCAGGACTGAATGATTCATTATTTAGTGCACTCTCGTTGACAGGCGTGGATTCAGGTAGTGCAACAAGCTTGGCTGGAATTACCTCACCGTCTGCTTCTGGGATGGTAAGCCCTGCGCAGGAAATCGCGCAGAATATGGACAATTTTTTGAACAGTTTACTTACGACCTTGAAAGCACAAAGTTCAATTTCCTCATCGGGTTCAACGAGTACAAATACAAATACAAATACAAGCAAACAAAATCCTTATGTAGCCACAAGTTCAAATCAGATGTCTAGTGGATTGCAAGGCCTCATTATGCAGTTAGCTAAAGATCCTGGAGCTGCTTCGGCTATAAACACGACAGGAACTACTTCAAATAGCAATTCAAGTGCTACAAATGATCCTAATGTCTCTGAATTGCAAGCTAGTTACGATAAATTAATTAATTCCCAAGGCGGCAGTGGTGGATCCTCCTCCTTGATTTCATTCCTAGAGAATTTTGAATCTAATATGAAAAGTATGCAGTCTTCAGGGGGGTTTTTAAATGTAAATGCTTGAGTATTTAAAGCTGATCTTAAATTTTAATTTTTAGATGCTTATTATCAAGTTGCACGATTTTCGTAAAATTAAGTCACGACTGATTTCATGCAAGTAAAACTTCATATTATTGGAATCGCTGTGAGAGGTTAAAACCGATAACCAATCCCAAATATAGCGTTATAGTAACTCCCGCCTGAAGTTGCAGTGTAGCTTCCTGCCGGTGAAGTGTTGGTTTGTACGTTGTCGTTTTTGTAGACTGCGTTCAGTTCTGTGTAGGCGTAGATTTGACCAGACAAAATGTGTCTGAATCCTATCCCAACATTAGTTCCGCTGAGATTGATTGTCTGACTCGCTGCGACCGAAGCGCCATTGCGGGTTGTAGTGTAATTCTTTGCCACTGAGCCCCACACATAGCCTAATTTAAGATAAGTCATGGAGCTAGGCGATATTTGCCAAGTTGGTGTCATGCTCAGGGCATAGTTACTTTGATTTTGGAATTCTCCGTTCACAGTTATTACGGGTTGAGAAATTGCTAGCGCGTAACTATTAGCAGGGGATACGAAGGGATGCGCGTCAAGACTTACACCAAATAAAAATGCATCTCGTATCGTTTTTAAATATCCTACTGTAATGACGCCACTTAGATTCGAGCTATTGGTGACATGGGTGGTTATCGAGTGCGAATAGGGAGGGGTGGAATTAACTAACGGTGTAGAGGAGAGATTGAGGTTGGGTTCATTAGCACCAACCCCCGCTTGTCCGTACCATCCCTCAAATTGACTTTCCGCCTGCGCCGAAGAAATAAAAGTTCCAAGAAATATGAGCTGACCTAAGTATTGAAGCAGAAGATGTTTTTTAATGGGGCAATGTAGATCGAATGTGTACATCGCATGAAGTGTATACCCCTTAACAAAACTCAAAAATAAGCTATATCAATTAAAGTTATATTTTTAAGGTCAATATCATTTTCAGAAAGATATGATATTTAGTATTGTTCGGCATGCACAAGCGAATTATAAATTGAGCGCGAATAATGCGGCTTGAACAATATGCGCAGCATCAACCTGAAAGAACTCTCGTAGCGCTGAACGCGTATCACTTCTACCAAATCCATCTGTTCCAAGGCTTAGATATTTGCGACCCTCGGGCAAAAAGGCTCTAATGCTCTCGGGGACAGCTCTTACATAATCAGAGGCAGCGATAATAGGTCCTGCACCTACTTTAAGTTGTGCTTGAATGAAGGGTATTCGTTTACCTGCTTTACCTTTGATAGCAAGTTTTTCTACTTCCAGTCCATCTCTTGCAAGCTCACTCCAGCTTGTAACGCTAAAAACGTCAGATTCAACGCCGTGTTCTTTAAGTATTTTCTGAGCCTTAATTACTTCTGTCAAAATAGCACCCGAGCCAAGTAAGCTCACCCGTTTAATGGTCGAGCTCTTTTTAGACGTGTCCATGGGATTAGCCGCTACCAGGTCGTCGGAGCTTGAGAATTTATAACACCCTTTGATTATCTCCGCGGTCTGGAAATTTGAACCACTAGGTTGTTCGTAATTTTCGTTCATGAGAGTTACATAATAGAAAACATCTTTTTGTAACTCCATCATTTCACGCATACCGTAATCGATGATGCTTGCCATTTCATATGAGAATGCTGGATCGTAAGCTTTACAGTTTGGCACCGTTGCCGCAATTAAATGACTAGATCCGTCTTGGTGTTGAAGCCCTTCGCCGCCCAATGTGGTTCTCCCTGATGTAGCGCCTAACAAGAAGCCTCTTGACCTTTGATCCGCCGCAGCCCAAATCGCGTCCCCCACTCTTTGAAAACCAAACATGGAGTAGTAGATATAAAAGGGTAGCATGGGTAGGCCGTGAACACTATAACTGGTTGCCGCTGCAGTCCAACTCGCTATTGCACCAGCTTCACTGATCCCTTCCTCCAGAATTTGACCGTCCAGTGCCTCCCTGTAGCTGAGTACTGAACCAATGTCCTCTGGCTCATAGCGTTGGCCTACGCTTGAATAGATTCCAACTTGTTTAAACAAGTTGGCCATACCAAAAGTTCTAGCCTCATCAGCAACTATCGGAACAATGCGGGGCCCAAGAGTTGGGTCTTTAAGTAAATTTCCAAGCAAGCGAACGAATGCCATTGTTGTCGACATTTCTTTACCATTTGCATCCATTGCAAATGCAGCGTAAGAATCAAGCATTGGAATGCTAAGCTTGGGTGCTTCGCTTAATCTCTTAGGTATATAACCTCCAAGTGAGGCCCGCTTTGAATGTAAATATTGCATTTCAGCGGAAGTTTCTTCAGGTTTATAAAATTCCAAATTAATGACTTGTTGGTCCGTCATTGGCAAATTAAATCTATTCCTGAACTCGATTAGCGCTGTCTCATCAAGCTTCTTTTGGCTATGTGTGGTCATCTTACCTTGGCCGGCACTTCCCATGCCGTAACCTTTTTTGGTATGAGCTAATATGACAACAGGTTGACCTGTGTGTTTAGCAGCAGCTTCGTATGCGGCGTATATTTTTACCAAATCGTGACCGCCCCTCTTCAGACGATCAATTTGCTCATCCGTCATACCCTGAGCGAGTTGGGACAGTTCTGGATTTTGTCCGAAAAAATGATCCCTATTGAATCTACCGTCTTTGGCTGCAAAGGTTTGCATTTGTCCATCTACTGTATTAGAAAATGCCCGTATTAACGCTGCATTAACGTCTCTTGCAAAAAGTCCATCCCAGTCACTTCCCCAAATGAGTTTGATGACCCGCCAACCTGCGCCAACAAATAGTTGTTCTAGTTCATCAATGATTCTGCCATTGCCGCGAACGGGCCCGTCTAATCGTTGTAAGTTACAGTTAACTACCCAAACTAGGTTATCCAAGCGCTCTCTGGAGGCTAAGGTAAGGGCGCTCATACTCTCTGGCTCATCCATTTCCCCGTCACCAAACACTCCCCAAACCTTTCTGCCACTGCAATCCAGTAATTTTCTGTGCGTCAAGTAGTTCATAAAACGCGCGTGATAGATGGAGCTGATAGGCCCAATGCCCATTGAGCCTGTTGGGAATTGCCAGAAATCGGGCATTAACCAGGGATGTGGATAGGAGCTTAATCCTTTTGCCCCTCTGGACGTTGCAGTAATCTCTTGTCTGTAACTTGAAAGATCATTTGAATTTAGTCGACCCTCTAAAAATGCTCTCGCATAAACACCGGGTGCGCTATGAGGTTGAAAAAAGACGAGATCACCACCTTGCTCGCTATTTCTTGCCTTAAAGAAGTGATTAAATCCTACTTCAAATAAGTCTGCAGCACTTGCATAGCTTGATATGTGACCACCTAATTCACCGTAAGCTGTGTTGGCCCGAGCCACCATTGCTAAAGCGTTCCACCGCATAAGCGAAGCAAGCTTCTCCTCAAGCGCTAGGTCTCCTGGAAAAGAAGGTTGTTCCTCCACTGCAATCGTGTTGATGTAGTGTGAAACTAAATTGGGAGACCACTTAACCCCTAGCTTGGCAGATAAAGTGTGTAAATAGTTGAGGATGAAATGTGCACGCTTCGGTCCCTGTGATCCTAATAGAGAAGTGAAGGCTTCCTGCCACTCTTTGGTTTCTCCTGGATCTTGGTCCGAGCTCGGGTCCATAAGAGTTAGGTCAGCATTGAGAGGTAAATTAGGTTGATTCATGGGTTTAACTTTATACGATAATTAATCGAATATTATGCTTTTTATGCGTAATTATTTAATATATACGGTATAAAATACTGCAAATACTGCTTTTATCGAATTATTATGAATTTAGATGCGATTGATTTGAAAATTCTCGAGCAACTCCAAGAAGACAGCTCTTTGACAAATGTTGAGTTAGCTAAGCGTGTGCATTTATCTGCTTCCCCGTGTTTAATGCGGGTTAAAGCGTTAGAGGGTCAAGGGGTCATCAAGCGTTATGTAGCACTCTCAGATCCGCACAAATTAGGACTGGGCTTAAATGTTTTTATATCGATTAGTCTTAAGGAGCAATCTAAGCCAGCGCTTTCAAATTTTGAAGAAAGTATTTGTAAGCACGATGAGGTCATGGAGTGTTATTTGATGACCGGTGATAGTGATTATCTGATACGCGTTGCAGTTGCTGATATTGCAGCCTTAGAGAAATTTATTTTGGAGCGTCTAACCCCTATACCGGGCATTGAAAAAATAAGATCGAGTTTTGCGTTAAAGCAAGTCCGCTATAAAACAGCTTTGCCACTCAAATCTATCCAGCTTTAACCACCCCTTGTCATAAATTTGTTGTGCTTAGCAAGTATCAGATAAGCAGTTAAAATTTAGTGAAATTAATTTTCTGGTTAACCAGCCTATTCAAATAAAGGAATTTTCAATGTTAGAAAAATTTGTAAAAATTCTTTCTAAAGATATGGCAATAGATTTGGGAACTGCAAATACTCTTATCTATGTCAGCGGTCAAGGAGTTATATTGGATGAGCCATCTGTAGTTGTTGTTAAAAACGAAGGAGGCTTTAGGTCTAAGCGCTCAGTTGTTGCTGTTGGAAATGAGGCAAAAACCATGATTGGTCGCGTGCCGAGTGGACTAGAGGCTATTCGCCCAATGAAAGATGGTGTTATTGCTGATTTCACTGTCACAGGGTTGATGATTAAGTATTTCATTAAGAAAATATACAAAAACTCCTTACTTCGTCCAAGCCCGCGAATTGTAATTTGTGTCCCCTGTGGCTCTACTCAAGTTGAGCGTAGAGCCATTAGGGAGTCTGCATTAGGGGCGGGAGCTTCACAAGTTTTTCTATTAGAAGAGCCCATAGCTGCTGCAATTGGGGCTGGAATCAACATTGGGGAAGCGGTTGGTTCAATGGTAGTTGATATTGGTGGAGGTACGACAGAAATTGGTGTTATCTCCTTGGGTGGAATGGTCTACAAATCTGGTGTCAGAGTGGGGGGGGATAAATTTGATGAAGCCATCGTTACTTACGTCAGACGTAATTACGGTATTTTGATTGGAGACCAAACCGCTGAGGCTTTAAAAATAAAGATTGGTATGGCTTATCCCGGTTTAGAAATTTTGGATATGGAAGTCAATGGACGCAACTTAAATCAAGGGATCCCCCAAAGTTTTACAATCACATCCTCTGAAATTATGGAGGCCCTGACAGATCCTGTTAATGAACTCGTTACGGCCATCAAGTTGGCGTTAGAGAACACGCCGCCAGAGCTTGGCGCAGACATCTCGGATCGAGGAGTTATGTTAACTGGGGGAGGTGCCTTATTAAGAGGCTTAGACCGGTTGGTACAAGAGGAGACAGGTCTCCCAGTCTTGATCGCTGATGATCCATTGGGCTGCGTAGCTAGGGGATGCGGTATAGTTCTTGATAATTTGGATGGTTCAGTTAATATATTCTCCAATGATTAGCTAGAACACAATAATTGAATATTCGTGTATAGCTGATTAATTAGGAACTTAAAAATCAATATGTTTACAAAACCAATCATTGTCTTCGCGATTTTCATGGGCCTGTTCACATCCCTTACCCTAACAGGAATAATTACCATGTCTAGACAAGGCCTAACTGATCAGTTTATAAACCAGTGGTTTCAGCTTTGGACAATTGCATACCCAGTTGCTGTAAGCTGTATTATTGTGTATAGACCAGTAGCTAATTTTTTAACAAAAAGATGCTTGGAACTCCTTGAGAGTAGGAAATAAGATCTCCTGTTGACATTGTTATGGACTGTCTCACCAGCCTGACTGCACGATGATTCCTACATCAACAGCTGTGCTGGCTCAATATCCCACTTCCCCTGTTTGCATGAACTAGAGCAGTGAGTATTGTTCATGTACTGAAAATATAGACAAAGAATTCCAGTACATGGCGCTTCAATGGCATAAACTCTGCCTGTGTGGCATTGCATCGACGCTTTCTGCGTAATTCAATCGTGTGAAACTACCCATAAGTTAATCACATCACATTCATTAACCTTTAGGGATACCTATGAAATTCATTTCAGCCATTATCAAACCATTCAAACTCGATGAGGTCAGAGAAGCTTTGTCTGCCATTGGAGTTCAGGGATTAACGGTAACTGAAGTTAAGGGATTTGGAAGACAAAAAGGGCACACCGAACTTTATAGAGGAGCCGAGTATTCTGTCGATTTCCTACCTAAAGTAAAAATTGAAGCAGCGGTTGACTCTGACCAAGTCGACCAAGTCATCGAGGCAATCGAGAAAGCCGCGAAAACACAAAAAATTGGTGATGGGAAAATATTTGTATTTGATTTAGAGCAAGTTGTTCGCATCCGCACTGGAGAGACTGGCAAAGATGCCCTATGAAAAAAGGGGGGAATCGAGTCTCACATTTTTTGCCTTGAATGTAGAGACTCATCGGACCTAATGAGCCCCGCTAGCCTCTCAATTTAGGCATGGGGGTTAGTTCAGACAGGAAATCACTTGGAGTGTGTTTTGTCAAATTCAGCTACCCAGTCAAACCCCATCATTTGTGAGAATTTTTGAAAATCATGTAAGGGTACTTCAGTTTTAAAGCTTGAGCCGTGATGTTTAAAGTGGCTATAAACTGAGTTAAATGCAGCGCCTGCAGCTAACAATGCTGTGGTTGGGAAAATGGCCAGTCTAAAGCCTAAACGCTTGAGTTCATCGTGGCTTAAAACAGGAGTACGTCCACTCTCAACCATATTCGCAACAAGGGGCAGATCAAAAGCCTTTCCTATTTGCTCCATCTCCTCAACCGATTCAGGGCTTTCAATGAATAAAAGATCTGCACCTGCTTTGGCATACATCTCAGCTCTGCGCATGGCTTCATCTAGACCTAGGGTAGTTCGAGCATCAGTTCTTGCGATGATGAGGAAATTAGGGTCCTCTCTTGTTTCTACTGCAACTTTGATTTTTTGAACCATTTCTTCAGCTTCTATGACACGCCTGCCCAACATGTGACCACATTTTTTTGGATATTCTTGATCCTCAAGTTGAATAGCGCACGCACCTGATTGTTCATAATTATGAACTGTATGCATCACATTGAGTAGACCTCCGTAGCCTGTGTCACCATCACAGATAAGAGGAGTTTTTGTAACTTTTGCGAATTGCGAGACTCTGTTTAGCATCTCAGAACCAGTTGCGATTCCTGCGTCTGGCAGTCCGAGGTAGGAGGCCACTGTGCCGTAACCAGTCATATACAAAGCATCAAAGTCATGCTTATCAGCCATCTTTGCTGAAATCATCTCGAAAATACCAGGAGCAATAACGAGTGAACCTGATTTAATTTTTGCGCTTAGGCAAGCCCGTCTGTTTTGAAAGTTGGGGTGATGGCTGGTTGGATATAACATGGTAATGAGGATAGGTAAGCTGTGTATGAAACGAAAATAGGGAATGAGTTTTAATTTTCTGGGTCTTACGCTTAATTAGACAACTTGCAAAATTGTAAGTCGCCCTTTGTAGGATATGTAATCATACCCTGGTGTTGCCCAGGTAGGGGAGATATGTAGGGTATACAAGGTATCCAAGTTTCAAATCAAGCATTTAAAATTAATTCCAAGCGTAATTTAACGCTGGTACTTTCTTGAACTTGAATTTTCAAATATAAACAAATCAAATTGAAAACATACTTTTCTAAAATAATTTGCATATTACCCTTGATTGTCAGCGGTTCTGCCTTTCAGGCCAACGCTCAGTCGGCTTATCCCTCAAAGCCCATTCGACTGGTCGTCCCATTTACACCCGGCGGAGTAACCGACACCAGTGGACGGTTGATTGCTGAGTTCTTATCGCGAAGACTTGGCCAGCAAGTCATTGTTGACAACAAGCCGGGAGCCTCAGGAAATATAGGAACCCAACAAGTAGCTCTATCTGAGCCAGATGGCTATACCTTACTGTTGGCGTTTGATGGAACAATGGTTATCAATCCACATCTTTTCGATAAGGTGCCGTTCAACACGTTGCGCGACTTTGCCTCAGTTGGAAAGATTGGGGACGCAGTGCTAATTTTGGTCGCTTCCCCGTCCAGTCAACTTAAAACGGTTAAGGACGTAGTAGATATTTCCAAACAAACACCACAGGGGCTGGCCTTTGGTACTTCTGGAACTGGCGGCACTCCCCATATCGCAGGAGAAATTCTCAAGCAGCGAACTGGGGCGAATCTTATTCACATTCCTTACAAGGGCGGGGGACAAGCCCTGACCGATGTACTAGGTGGAAATATTCCCCTGGTATATACGGCAATTGCTGGTGCAGTTCAGTATGTGAAGGCCGCCAAATTGGTTCCTATTGCTGTCTCAAGTGCCCAGCGCTCTAAATCTTTGCCCGACGTTCCAACCTTCATTGAGAGTGGGCTACCTGATTTTGAAATCAATTCATGGGTAGGCATTATGGCTCCTGCCAAAACGCCAAAGGCTGTTATTGAAAAATTAAATGCAGAACTCAATTTCGTCTTGAATGACCCCGAAGTCAAGGAACGCTTGAACACTTTAGGTATAACGCCGACTCCGCAACCACCCGAGAAGTTTAATGATCAAATTAAGCGTGATCTAGAACGGTACGGCTCAATTATCAAGTCAACAGGAATCAAAATAGATTAGTCCTCAACCATACCTGATTTTTTGATCACAGTTGAGAGCTTGGTTCTCTCTGCACTGATAAACTGATTAAAGCTGCTTCGAGTGCCACCAACAGGTTCGATTCCTACTGCACGAAGCCGAGTTGCGATGAAGTCTGTTTTCATACCCGTATCTATGGCTTTAGCCATCATGTCTAAGATGGGCTCTGGAGTACCTTTGGGTGCATGAAGTCCTGCCCAATGGGCTATTTTTAATTCTGTGTAACCCTGCTCAATAGCGGTTTGTAATTCAGGAATAGCAGAAATGCGTGTCGTCCAAGTTGTTGCGAGTGCTCTTATTCGCCCACTCTTAAGGTGAGGGAGCACGATAATGCTCGCCTCTGAGGTTGCATCAACTTGGGCTCCGATAACGGCATTTAGTGATTCGGATCCGCTCTTGAATGGAACCATTCGCAGGTTTGCGTTGTGATTAAGATTAAGCAGTTCTGCAACAAAGTGGGGCGTGCTGCCTGTCCCTGCAGTTGAGAAATTTAAGCCATCAGGAGTTTGAGATTTTTGAATCAAATCCTTCAAGGTCATAAAGGGCGAACTTGCGGGAACGATGATAATAGAAGGTGCTAGAGCAATCATTGCAACTGGGACTAGGTCAGAGTCTTTATAAGGCATTGATTTTTTGATCATGCTGTTGGTTATTACGCCTGAGGCACTGATCAAGAAAGTGTAGCCATCAGGGGCACTCTTGGATACAAAGTCTGCTCCTAAAGTTGTTCCACCGCCCGGTTTGTTATCGATTAATATGGTTTGATTAAGAGCCTTGCTAGCGCCTTCGCCTCCAGCGCGTCCGATTAAATCATTTGCTCCCCCTGCTGAGAATGGGACGACGAAGTGTATGGGTTTATTAGGCCAAGTACTCGCTGCCAGTCCATTTGAGGCAACGCTAACACCCGTTAAAGTTCCCAATAAACTTTTGCTAAGCGGGTTCAGTGTGAGTGCGGCGTTAGTTAAATCTTTAAGTACACGTCGACGGGTATTTGAGTCATTAATCGACATGAGGGGAATTCCTTTGGGTTGAGAGGAAGGAATTCGAAAGCAAAAGGGGCTGTAGCTTTTCGAATAACTGATGGCCGCGTGGGTGACGATTAGTGATGAGAGCCTGTGCCGAGATAGGCTGCTTTTACTGCTGGATCATTTTTAAGTTGTGCGGCTGGGCCGTGAACAGATATTTTTCCGTTTTCAAGCACATATCCGTAATCAGCAACATTTAAAGCTGCAGCAGCGAATTGTTCAACGAGTAGCATTGTGACTCCTTCGCTTTTGAGTCGTTGAATGATCTTAAAAACTTCTTCAACCAATATAGGAGCAAGCCCCATAGAAGGCTCATCCAAGAGAACGACCTCTGGATTGAGCATGATTGCACGGGCCATTGCTAGCATTTGCTGCTCACCACCGGAAAGTGTGCCAGCCAGCTGATTGCGGCGTTCTTGAAGTCTTGGAAAAAGCTGCATAGCGCGCTCTAAATCGCCATTTACGTCTCCCTTAGGGCGACTTCCAGTTAGTCGAGGGAACGCTCCGAGGAGAAGGTTGTCGGTCACGCTCATGGTTGAAAAAACACGTCTGCCTTCAGGGGAATGTGCGAGACCAAGTTTTGCAATCTGATTTGATTCCATGCCTGCAATACTCTTGCCGTTCAAGGTGATGGTGCCAGCGGAGGGCTTTATCATCCCAGATATGGCGCGCATCGTGGTTGTTTTCCCTGCACCGTTAGATCCGATGAGTGTTACAACTTTACCCTTTGGCACGTTGATAGAAATTCCTTGTAGGACGAGGACCTTTCCATATCCGGCTTGTAAGTTCTCGATATTTAACATGCTAAATGTGCTCTTGTAAGTTTCTTTAAGGAAATTTAATCTGTCGATTCATTGAATGAATATTAGGCCGGTGTTGCGCCTAAGTAGGCTTCAATGACCCTTGGGTCTGCTTGAACATCCGCAGGCTTTCCGTCAGCAATCTTTTGTCCAAAATCCAATACGCTAACAGTGTCACAAATGCTCATCACCATATCCATGTGGTGCTCAATTAAGATAACTGTAATTCCATTTTCTTTGATTTTGCGGATAATTCTTACTAGTTCTTTGATATCTGGAGAGGTAAGACCAGCAGCTGGCTCATCCAGCAATAAAAGATGCGGGTCAAGTGCTAACGCGCGTGCAATCTCTAAAAGGCGTTGGCGTCCGTAGGGTAAATTGCGCGCCTCTTCATATGCTAAATCAGCAAGCCCTACAAATTGTAATAAACCCAAAGCTTTCTGTGTTGCAGTTTGTTCCTCACGAGAGTATCGTGGCGTGTGAAGAGCAATATCTAATAAGTTGCTGTGAAAGGTATGATGCAATGCAACCATCACATTTTGCAAGGCAGTCATTTCACCAAATAATTGTACGTTTTGGAAAGTTCTTGCAATGCCTGATAAAGCAATGTCAGATGAGGTGTGTCCTATGATTGTTCTACCTTCAAAATCTATTTGCCCGCCCGTGGGGTGATAGATGCCGGTGAGAACATTCATCATCGTACTTTTACCTGAACCGTTTGGACCAATTAATCCGTGGATAGTTCCACGTTCAATGGTTAGACTGACCTCATTGATAGCCTTAAGTCCGCCGAATTGCATTAATATATTTTTAGCAACTAAGATATGCTGTGATTTTGATGAATTCTCATTGCGATGGACTTCACTCATAGCTAGGATTGAGTTGCTCAAATTCACTTGCTCTGATTTATGAGAACTTTTAAGAGCACCTTTGAAAAAACCAATTATGCCGTCTTGCAAATAATAAACGACGAATAGAATCATCAATCCAAAAATCGAAAGTCTCCAGTCTGTGATGTTTGTTAATACAAACGAAAAACCTGCCAATGCACACGTACCAACAACGGGGACAAGAGTGGATTTCAAAGTTGTACGATTTTTGGAAACTGCGATTACTGCACCTAAGAATATTGCTATAGCGAGGAGGGATGAGACGTATCGAAATATTTCTAGATCATCAAGCAATTTAGGAAGTAAGACAATAATCGCAGCACCTAATATCGCCCCAGACCTTGTTTTTCGACCACCCATAATAGTGGCGAGCAAAAATAACACAGTAAGCTCAAAGTTATAAGTGTTGGGTGAGATGTATTGTTCAGAGTAAGCGTACAAACTACCAGCTAGCCCGGCAAAGCCTGCGCTTATCACAAACGCAAATACTTTGTACTTATAGACCGAGACGCCCATACAGTCAGAAGCAATTGGGCTACCTCTAAGTGCCTCAAAAGCACGTCCAAGTTGAGATTTAAGAATTCGATGAACAACTAAAAGGGACAATGCTAGGAAAAAGCATACAACCCAGTAGTAGGTTTGGTCATCCATTTTGTAGCCCGCAAAAACTGCTTTAGGTATCTTGATTCCCATAGGACCCTCAGTCATGAAGGTCATCTCATTAATCAAAATTTGGATAATAGTACCAAATGCCAAAGTAACCATAGCCAAATAGGGGCCTGATACTCTTAGTGCGGGCAAAGCTAGTACAGCTCCGAATAGCGCTGTTATTGCAATACCCATAGGCAGGATAAGCCAAAAGGGGGCGGAGAATTTCAGAAATAAAACGCCTACGGTGTAGGCGCCGATACCAAAAAGTCCTGAATGCCCAAGTGAGACTTGCCCTGTATAGCCAACAACAATATCTAATCCAAATAAAAGTATGGAATAGATCATGATCGTCTCGATCAAATGGATGTAATAGGGATTTTGATTGATTAGGGGCACCATAACAAGTACCAAAAATCCAATCACTGCAATGGTCCAATTATTCTTGTTCGACATGATTACACTTTCTTAATTGCAGATTTACCAAATAACCCTGCAGGCTTAACTGCGAGTACAAGGAGTAATAAAACCAAGCCAGGCACATCTTTGTACCCCGTAGATATGTAAAAGCCTGTAGTTGTTTCTGCAATCCCAAGAATAATTCCACCAATGATGATTCCCATACCGCTTGTTAAGCCGCCAATGATGGCCACTGCAAAGGCTTTAAGTCCAAGAACTGATCCCATCGTCGCTCCCGTTAGTGTCAGCGGAGCTATCAAAACGCCGGCAAAAGCCGCGCTCATAGAAGACAGAGCATACGAAAAAGTAATGACTAGGCCTGTGTTGATACCCATTAATTTTGCGGCGTCTCGATCATTAAAAGTTGCTACAACTGCTTTACCGTAAATTGTTTTACGGTTAAAAAATTCAACCGCAACCATCATTAATATGGCACCTGAAATAACCAATATCTCCATGGGCAAAACGTTTGCGCCGAGGAGTTTCATAGGAGCTTCGGGCAAGGGAGATGGAAAACGCAAATCATCGCGACCCCAAATATTTTCTGCTACGTTTTTGAAAATAATACCCAAAGCAATAGTTGACATAATCCAACCAAACTCACTCTTAATTTTGATCGCGGGTCGGACACCGATACGCTCCACAAATGCGCCTTGAATGAGGCCAAATACCCCAACAATCGGCAAAGCAAGCCAGTAGTCAATTTGCATAACGTCAACTAAAGTGAGCCCAACCAAAGCGCCCAACATTAAAGCATCACCTTGGCCAAAATTTAATGTGTCCGAGGTTGCAAATGTTAATTGATAACCAAATGCAATGACTGCATAGATCATCCCTAAAGCGATGCCGCTATAAATGAGTTGCAGTAAGATTTCCATAGAATTTATATTTTTAAAATAAAAAAAGCACCAATGCCCATTGGAGGACTTGGTGCTATTTTAAAAGAAATACTGAGCCTTTGAGCCCATATTTCTAAAGAGTGTTTATTTCTTCGGTTGCTTTAAGCGAATATCAGCACCTTTTTTGCGATCTTCCTCATAAGCGAAGACAACTTTACCGCCCTTAACTTCACCAAAAACTGGAATATTCAAGGTAATAGCTTCGTGATCTTCCTTATTGAATGGTTTGTTATAAACGGTCACAACACCTTCGACTTTTTCTTGAAGATTTTCAAGCGCATCTTTGATTTTCTTACCATCAGTGGATCCAGCTTGCTTGATAGCGGCTGCCAAGAGATAAATAGAGTCGTATGCTTGTGCTGCAGCGACTGGAGATTCAATGCGTCCGTTTTTAGGCTTTACATTTTTCACATAGGCCTCGATGAAGGCTTTACGCTTTTGTGTGTTGGGCTCTTGAATGAACGTTTGCGGCATACGGGCACCTTCGCCGCCAGGACCAGCATTATCAATGAAGTTGGCCATTGAGAGCGTCCAGCTTCCTATCATAGGGACTTTCCAACCAAGTTTGGTCATACCGTTGGCGATCTGAGCTAATTCAGGGCCAATACCGTAAGTCAAAATAACTTCAGCTCCGGCCTCTTTAGCTTTTAAAAGCTGAGCTGTCATGTCCACGTCTTTGATGTTGAATTTTTCAACGGCTACCGGCGTAATATTCTTTGCGGCGAGAGACTTGGTTAAATCATCCTTGCCCAGTTGCCCGTAATTTGTTGAATCCGCCAAAATTGCAACCTTTGTGAATTTACGGCGCACGACAGCTTCTTCAACAATCATTGGAGCTTGGATGGAGTCGTTGGCAGCATTGCGAAAGATGTAGTTATCTGGGAATTCTGGGGGTAAGAATTGTTTGGTCAAAATCGAACCCGTTGCAACGTTATTCATAACTGGAATTTTCGCCTCTTCGTATAGGCGTTCAGAGGCAAGTGCTACGCCTGTGTTGATGAAGCCGACGGTTGCAACAACTTTCTCTTTGTTTATCAATTCCTCTGCAATTTGGACGCCGCGTTCATTTTTGGCCTCGTCATCTCGCTCAATAGCGACCAATTTCTGACCTAAAACGCCGCCGTTTTTGTTGATTTCCTCAATAGCAATCTTTACCCCTTCTCTCATGCTTACGCCCATCGACGAGGATCCGCCGGTGTAGGGTCCGGTTACGCCAATTTTGATGTCGTCAGCAGCAAAACCTAGGCTCGCTGAAAGCATCATAGCTACTACTGAACTCTTCTTAAAACGTTTGATCATTTTCATTCCCTAAAACAAAGTTATTGATTTTGCGGATCTGCTCACAGATTCTGATGTCTAATACATATTTAGACTTCAACCCATAGCCCATAGTACCTAATTTTCTCCGTAATAGTACTAAATACATACCCTAAATGTATAGTTAATAGAAATTGTCAGTATTTAACCCGAATTGGTTTTTAAGATTTTTTAAATGTTAGTTGTATAATGTGTAACTTAAAGTATTAATTAAAGGGCATCATGACAACTACACTGTCAAGCGTAACAATACCGGGATTTCTAAATATTTTGGGCAACCTTTCTCATCTGCTAGACAAAGCTGAATTGGATGCGAAAAGCCGTAACTATGACTCTAAGGTACTCGTTGATTACAGACTTGCCCCTGATATGTTGCCGCTTAAAACTCAGATTTTGATTGCGTGCGACGCTGCAAAGTTTTGCATTGCGCGTATCTCAGGCGCTGAGGCGCCAAAGTTTGCTGACTCAGAGTCTACGATGGAGGAATTGAACTCTAGGATCAAAAAAACAGTAGAGTGGATTCGCAGCGTACCTGCTAACGCTTTGGACGGACTAGAGGACAAGGAAGTGACTTTTCCCGTTGGCAAGGAAGCGACCAAAACCATGCGCGCCATTGATTATGTAAACATGTGGGCAATTCCAAATGTATATTTTCATGTGACCACCACTTACAACATCTTGCGTCACAACGGAGTCCAAATTGGTAAGCGTGACTATTTAGTTGGGGCAGCCAATTTGGCTTGATCTTGATTCTTAAGCATTGTTGGCTCTTTCAAGCCGAAAATTCACTTCTGCATAAGTGAAGTTATTCGTACTATCCCTATACTGATTGATAATTTAATACTGAACTGGTTACACTTGTGCTAATCAAGCGCTTGCCTAGATTTAGTCCATGTTGTTTTTCAATCGTGTAGGGAGTTTTTATTGTCACAAGAAATTTTGCTTGATATTCAAGGCCTAACTAAAGAGTTTAAGGGCTTTGTCGCTGTTAGTGATGTAAATTTAAACGTCACACGTGGCTCTATTCACGCATTGATTGGTCCCAATGGAGCGGGAAAAACAACTCTTTTTAATTTGTTGACTAATTTTCTTGTGCCGACCCGTGGCAACATTTACTTCAAGGGTGAAAACATCACTCAAGAAAAACCCGCGCAAATTGCGCGTCGCGGAATCGTTCGTTCCTTTCAAATTTCGGCAGTGTTCCCTCACATGACTGTCCTAGAAAATGTCAGGGTTGCACTGCAGCAAAAACAAAATGTTGCTTTCAATTTTTGGCAATCTGAAAAATCACTTCATCATTTGCATGCGCGGGCTCTAGACCTGTTGGACTCAGTTGACTTGCTAAGTTTTTCAGATGAGCTTGCTGTGAACTTGCCCTACGGTCGTAAGCGAGCCCTTGAGTTAGCTACAACGCTTGCACTTGAGCCCGAGTTAATGTTGCTTGATGAGCCTACACAGGGTATGGGGCATGAAGATGTGGACCGAGTCACACAGCTAATTAAAAAAGTTGCAGTTGGAAGAACAGTCTTAATGGTTGAGCACAATATGAATGTAGTCTCTTCCATAGCAGACCGCATCACTGTATTGCAGCGAGGGGCTGTGATTGCGGATGGTAATTACAGAGATGTTTCCAAAAATCCATTAGTCGTTGAGGCTTATATGGGCTCTACAGTCCATGAGCTTGTTGGGGCTCATTAACTCGCGGTTATTACAACTAAACACTCATAAAAAAAATCATATGCATAGTGCCTCAGCAAAAGAGTTGTTGAAAATTGAAAACTTACAGGCCTGGTATGGTGAGTCTCATATTCTTCACGGTGTTAATCTCAGTGTTAACAAAGGTGAAGTCGTGACTTTGTTGGGTAGAAATGGCTCAGGCAGAACTACGACTCTTCGAGCAATTATGGGCTTAACAGGCGCAAGAACGGGATCTATTAAAGTTAACGGTGTAGAAAGTATCTCTTTAAGTACTCACCAAATCGCTAGGCTTGGACTTGGGTACTGTCCTGAGGAGAGGGGCATCTTTTCATCCTTGTCCACCTATGAAAATTTGATATTGCCTCCAAAGATAAAAGGTACTGATGGAGGTATGTCGGTCAATGAAATTTATGCAATGTTCAGTAACCTTAAAGAACGTGCGGATAGCCCCGGTACAAGGCTCTCCGGCGGGGAGCAGCAAATGCTTGCTGTTGCTAGGATTTTAAGAACGGGTGCAAGACTTCTATTATTAGACGAAATATCCGAAGGTCTGGCACCAGTCATTGTTCAAAAACTTGGGGTAATGATCGCAACCCTTAAGCAAGCCGGATTCACAATCATTTTGGTAGAGCAAAACTTTCGTTTTGCAGCTCCCCTTGCCGATCGTTTCTATGTCATGGAACACGGTCAAATTGTTCAACAATTTACTCATGCTGAGTTGCCCTCCAAGATGTCAATGTTGCATGAGTTCTTAGGTGTTTGAATCCGTTTTAACTCGTTTTTATTGAAAGAAGAAGTTATGAAATTTGTAAAAAAAGCACTTACTTTAGCGATCGGGATAGCACTTACTTGCCCAATCATTTCCATGGCAGGCAACGAAGTTGTGATTGGAGATATTGATGACATGGCTGGGCTATATGCAGACGTCATCGGCCAAGGGGGTATCGAAGCGGTCAAAATGGCAATTGAAGATTTTGGTGGTACTGTGATAGGTAAGAAAATCACTTTTATAACCGCAGATCACCAAAATAAGCCAGATGTTGGCTCCAGCAAATTTAGAGAGTGGGCAGATAAAAGTGACTTGAACATGTTGCTTGGAGGCTCCAATACTGGTGTTAGCTTGGCAATGGCTAAAGTTGCAAATGAGAAAAAGGTTCCCTTCTTTGCTGTCGGTGGCGCAGGCTCCTCCTTGACCAACGCTGATTGCACACCTTATACAGTTCACTATGCTTATGATACAACTGCACTTGCCAACGGTACTGCAAAAGTAATTACGGAAAATGGTGGTAAGAGTTGGTATTTCTTAACTGCTGACTATGCCTTTGGCACGCAACTCCAAAATGCGGCTACTAAAGTTGTTACAGAAAACGGTGGAAAGTCAGTTGGTTCTGTCAGAGTTCCATTGTCCGCGACTGACTTCTCCTCTTTCTTGCTCCAAGCTCAGGGCTCTAAAGCGCAAGTCTTGGGCTTATCGAATGCAGGAGCAGACTTTACCAATTCGCTCAAAGCAGCTAATGAATTTGGTATTACCAAAACTATGAAGCCCGCTGCGTTATTGGCATTCATCAGTGACATTCATAGTCTGGGGCTAAAGACTGCTCAGGGCTTATATCTTACGACGGGCTGGTACTGGGACGCTAATGAGGAGACTCGAGCATTTTCGAAACGTTTCTTTTCAAAGATGAAGAAAGAACCCACCATGACTCAGGCAGCCTATTACTCGGCAACGATGAATTATTTGAAAGCTGTAAAAGCAGTCAATACAACTGATTCAGACAAGGTAATGGCAGAGTTGAAAAAAATGAAGATCAATGATTTTTTTGCCAAAGGTGGATACATTCGCGCAGATGGAGTAATGGTGCACGACATGTTCGTGATGCAAGTAAAAACTCCTCAAGAATCGCAATACCCTTGGGATTACTATAAGTTAATCAAAACCGTAAAGGGTGAGGAAGCATTTGGTCCCCTTTCTGATTCAACCTGCCCATACTTAAAGAAGTAACTTCCTTCCCCATGGTCTACCCCTTTCAATTATTAATTGCTATTTCTGACCCACTATGACTGATATATTTGGAATACCTATTCAAGTCATTTTGGGACAACTTATTCTGGGACTGGTCAATGGATCTTTTTATGCCATGCTCAGTCTTGGTTTAGCAGTAATTTTTGGGTTATTAGGGGTTGTCAATTTTGCGCACGGGGCCTTTTATATGCTTGGCGCTTACGCCACCTGGGTTTTGTTGGATGTTTT
>CAITYM010000029.1 GCA_903896615.1 uncultured Burkholderiales bacterium | reverse complement strand
TGTTCTTCATCTAAATATTCTTTGGTCATTTACAAAGCTCCCCTTTTCCCGTGAATGCTTCAATAGTAAACTGACAGCGTCACGGTTAAACACTGACCTGTCTGTTTGCAAACGCACCTCAAATAGGGTTCATTAACACTTGTCACTATTTCTGGGTTAATCTATCAAAATATGAAAAGATGTGCAGTAGCATCTACAACTAAGACCAATATAGCCAAATACATTTGTATTTAATTATTGTTGGGTAGTTGGTTAATATCAACAAAAATAGTCCGAATATATACTTATCAGCATGAAATTTAGGAGGACTTTTGAATGAACGAGCTAGGGAAATGGGAGAGGTTTCAGGCTTTTCTACGAGACGAAATTCGCTCTCTCACGACCGTTAACGAGAGTGATCGAAAGTGGCATCTGCCCTTTACAGCCGCACTCGCAACCGGTCTTCCTCTTCTCATCGGCGCGTATTTTGATCATCTCAATTACGGTGTTGTGTCCTCACTGGGAGGATTGGTGTTTCTGTATATGCCGCCAACCCCTTTGTATCACCGCATGGTTGCATTAATGGCATGTGCATTTGGGATGACTGCATGTTACGCGCTGGGATTAATGAGCCACCTTCTTGAGCCAACGATGATGCTGGTGCTGATATTCATATCCATCTTAGTGACAATGATCTGCCGCTTTTACGGCGTTGGACCTCCGGGCAGTCTATTTTTCATCATGGCTGCATCCATTGGGGCTTACTCTCCCGTAGAGCTAATGCAACTACCTCTACTGGTGGGACTCTTTATCATGGGTAGTCTACTTGCGTGCATGATTGGTTTCATATACAGCCTTTGCATACTCCGGATTCAGAAACCTCTAAATGTTCCTACACTAATTCCCCCTAGCTTTGATTTTGTAGTGTACGAGTCTGTTGTCATCGGTGTTTTTGTGGGAATATCCTTGGCGGCTGCTCAAGTGCTTAACTTACAAAAGGCGTACTGGGTCCCGGTTAGTTGTTTAGCTGTAATACAGGGTGCAACACTTCGTGCTGTTTGGAGTAAACAACTACACAGAATACTTGGAACTGTTATTGGACTCTTAGTGTCCTTTGGCCTACTCTTATTCCCCCTTGATCAATGGAGCA
The DNA here is from genome assembly GCA_903896615.1 of uncultured Burkholderiales bacterium. GTDB lineage: Bacteria > Pseudomonadota > Gammaproteobacteria > Burkholderiales > Burkholderiaceae_C > Limnohabitans. The sequence goes on along the minus strand of CAITYM010000029.1, from coordinate 3,589 downwards.
TTTGCTTAGCTATGATGATACTTACTTTTATAGTCGAATCAGCTATAGTAAGACACTATGCGTTTGCAGCTATCTTCATCACACCTTTAACGATTCTACTTGGGGAAGCTGCAACGCTTGGCCAAAGCTCTGCTTCAGCACTGATACAGGCTCGCTTCTTAGATACAGTTTTGGGTTGCTTAGTAGGTTTAATGGGTGGTGTTTGCCTACACAGTCCTCGCTTTCGCTTAGTCGTTGGCGGGCTACTTAGACGCTTGATGCCCAATCATTGGACTTTAAACTAAATCTACTATGAAACATAGTCTTTCAGCAGCTGTTTTACTTCTCCTCCTCGTCCTGGACCCCTTTGGTTCCTTACCCGTCTATCTTGCGACTCTGAGCGCTGTCGCGCAAGAGCGCAGGCTTTTTTTAGCCATTCGTGAGAGTGTGATCGCCTTTGTAATTCTGCTACTCTTTATGCTGAGTGGTCAGCAGTTCTTAACCCTCATGCACTTAACTGAGAGATCACTCGCGGTATCGGGAGGTGTAATTTTGTTTATTATTGCTATTCGCATGGTCTTTGGTGAAGCCAGTGGGGGACTTGCTGATACGAAGATCAGCCATGAACCGTTTATCGTTCCATTGGCAGTACCTATGTTGGCAGGCCCCTCCGCCATGGCAACTGTCCTCATGATGGCCTCTACTGAACAGGATAATCTCATCACCTGGATACTTGCTCTCGCTATAGCCGTAGCAATATCTTGTTTGGTAATAATATCTGCCAATCAAATTCGACGTATTGTTGGAAGTGACGTAGTCGAGGCAACTCAGAAACTAATGGGCTTGGTATTAGCTGCAGTTGCAACTGAGATGATATTGTCTGGGCTTAAAAAATACTTTTTAGGCGAGTAGTTAAATAAGCGCTCACTCACTTAATTTAGCCTCGTTAACTAATTACCTGCTTTTTTTGAATAGAAAATTGAGACCGCTCGTCCCCTAATCTGCCCTGAATGCTGAAGCGTTTTTTTCTACCTTACACAAAAATGGCCTTTGCTAAAGTAAACCTGGGTGTATATTGGGAGACAAGGACCGGACACAAATGGGACTGGCTCCTAATAGTAGTACTGGGAATTAAATAAACACCTCATATTGAATAGTTTTCCTTAGAAGAGGTGAAACGAGGAGACACGGGGGGAAACGAGGAGAATTTTGCTCTACAACTCCTCGCTTTATAAATCTTTGTTCCAGCCCAACCAATGAAGCCAGGGGAAGTAAATCAAAATTTACATGTTATTAATTTTCATACTTATCTAATTCATCAAAGAAAAGTATGAAAAGGAAATTAACTCCTTTTCCGCACAAAGCCAATCACATTCATTGCGCATTTCATTGCATCTGTAATTACAAAGCTAATTTATCAGGCAAAAGACGCTCGTATTCAGTTTTAACGACCTGATAGCATTCGCAGGTTCGCCTCTCAAGCCCTTGGCGATCCAAGATTTTGATATGCCCACGCGCGTAGGATATGAGTCCAGCTTTTTGAACCTTTAGTGCTGCCTCAGTCACGCCTTCTCTTCTAACGCCTAACATATTGGCAATGAGCTCTTGAGTCATCACGAGATCGTTGCTGGTTAGGCGGTCTAAACTTAATAGCAACCATCTGCAAAACTGTTGATCAAGTGTGTGATGGCGGTTACAAACAGCGGTTTGGGACATCTGCGTAATCAATGCCTGCGTATAACGCAGAAATAAATGCATCACCGGTCCAGCGTTATTAAACTCTTGCATGATCACGTTTGCATTGATACGGTAACTCTTACCTGCGCTTTGGACTACAGCGCTACTAAGCGTACTTTGCCCCCCCATGAATAGGGATATTCCAACACAACCCTCATTACCTACAACAGCAATCTCTGCTGACGCACCGTTTTCTAAACCGTAAAGCAAAGAGACAATTGCAGTAGTTGGAAAGTACAGGTGATTGGCTTTATCACCCGACTCAGAAATCACGAGTCCAAGAGGCATATCAAACTCATGAATATGAGGGAGCAGTCTCTCCCACTCAGGAATCGGCATTGATTTGAATAGCCAGTTTTGTTCTTTTAGAGGTTTTTTATCCACATGGTATCCAAATGTTGATTATTGAAATGATCTGTTAAATATATTATCAAAATGAATGTTCGTATGTACGTTAACACACTTAAATCAGTCCCAGGAATTAGATTCCAATTGATACACTCCCCTTTTGCAAATTTTCTAACAATTTCCCCTATAAAGCCTCAGAATCGATCTTTTTAGAGAAATTGGAGTCTAAAACTCAAACTATTAATTGACCTTGCATCACTTAAATTTCAATTTATCAACCCCCATTAGCACTAAATATCCTCAATAACTTTTAAAATAGTTGCACGAAATTCTTAAGGATTAAATAACATGAAATCGGTGGCGACTGACGTACTTATCAGTGAGGTTGGACCTAGAGATGGATTGCAATCCATTAAATCAATCATGCCAACAGATTTGAAAAACAAATGGATTGACGCCCTATTCCTCTCAGGTATTCGTGAAATTGAAGTTGCCTCTTTTGTTCCGACAAAACTTCTTCCGCAAATGGCAGATGCATCGCTTGTAGTTAAACACGCTACAACTCATCCTGGGTTGACTGTCATGGCTCTCGTTCCAAACTTGAGAGGCGCACAAGCAGCAATCGAGGCAGGTGTGCACAAAATCACAATACCCGTATCTGCTAGTGCAGCGCATTCAATGGCTAATGTGCGTAAAACTCGAGAAGAAATGATTGAGGAAGTTAAAAAGATATCTCAATACCGCAACGCGCACGCTCCAAATGTAAAAATAGAGGCAGGTATCTCTACAGCTTTTGGCTGCACTTTGCAGGGTTTAGTTCCCGAGGACGACGTTATTTGGCTAGCCGAGCAAGTCATACTTGCTGGGGCTGATGAATCAGGTTTATCTGATACGACTGGGTACGCAAACCCCGCTCAAATCAAAAGACTATTTAAACGACTCAGAGCGGCAATTGGCAACAAGGCCGGTGCTGCGCATTTGCACAATACACGTGGTCTAGGTTTAGCAAATTGCTTGGCTGCTTTTGAGGCAGGGGTTACCTCTTTTGATTCATCTCTGGGTGGACTAGGAGGATGCCCCTACGCCCCTGGTGCATCGGGCAACGTAGTGACGGAGGATTTGGTATTTATGTTCGAGGCAATGGGCATTACAACAGGCGTTAACCTTGATTTACTTTTTAAAGCGCGCAACCCGCTCCAAGACGGAGTGCCTCAAGAGACCCTTTACGGTATGGTCCCTGAGGCAGGTTTACCCAAAGGTTTCGCTGCAGCAACACCTTGGAGTCATCAATGACAGATCAAAAGCCATTGCCTTATCAGGGTGTCAGAGTTGTTGAATTTACGCATATGGTGATGGGTCCGACTTGCGGGATGATTCTTGCAGATTTAGGTGCTGAAGTTATTAAGGTAGAACCGATTGAGGGTGACAAAACAAGAAAACTGCTCGGATCAGGTGCTGGATTTTTTCCTATGTTTAATCGAAATAAGAAAAGTATCTCAGTTGATATGACAACCCAAGAGGGGAT